>NZ_JAWOTD010000001.1:0-440888 GCF_033338715.1 Vibrio sp. Vb1337
ATGAAAATATGTGAAATTGCTCAACTATTCGAACGAGGAACGCTATAATACCTGACTTTTATACCCAAGTGACCTTTAAACCAAGATTTAGAGATCACTTGGGTATAATTCAATGAGGTATTCATGCGTTTAGATAAATATTTGTGTGACGCTCTGGGTGCAACACGCAAACAGGCAACAAAGATCATCAAAAGTGGAGACATCACCGTAGACGGTGAGGTTCAAAAAAGTGGTGCACTTAAAGTACCTGAAGGTGCGGAAGTGATGTGGGAAGACCGTGTTATTGGTGCTCCTGGTCCTCGTTACATTATGTTGTATAAGCCTGCTGACTTTGTTTGTTCACATGAAGATGGCTACAACCAAACTGCATTCGCATTGCTTGATGAGCCTAAAATTGAAAACCTTCACTTTGCGGGCCGATTAGATGTCGACACAACTGGTTTAGTGTTGATTACGGATGATGGTAAGTGGTCTCACCGTATTACCTCACCTAAGCATAAGTGTGAGAAAACGTACCGTGTTTGGCTCGTCGATGCTATTCAGCCTGATTATGCGGAAAAGCTCGAACAAGGCATCATTTTGCGCAATGAATCAGAAGCAACATTGCCTGCTCGTTTGGAAATCGTGAACGAGGCCGAGAATGAAGTATTGTTAACTATCGTGGAAGGTAAGTATCACCAAGTGAAACGTATGTTCGCGGCGTTAGGAAATAAAGTTGAGTACTTACATCGTGAGCGTATTGGTTCTATCGGACTTGATGAGGCACTAGAACCAGGTGATTATCGCTACCTCACGCAAGAAGAAATTGATTCTATTTGGAATTAATTGTCGGCATGGGAAATTCTTTAGTTCCTAATAGGAACTAGTATTTTGGTAGGAATTGGCTCAAAATAAATTTTCCTACCAAAATTAGTGCCTAGACAATTCCGGTGTGCTTACTCATCTCAGTGATATGCCTTTGCATTTAGCTGAGGCATGCATACTCTTATTGCAAAGCCTTCGGCTACGGTGAATGGAATGATGGTGTCAACGCCATCATTTTTACTGCATTGTGTTTGTTTCCCATAAACACATTTCGCTTTCACATGCTTTTCTATGTCGAGTTCGTCAAGGTCACACCTTGGTACATATTTGCCCTTATGATTCTCGAACGTTGGATAGAACAGGTCTTTGACTTCTGCATTCGGCGATATGAGAACCGTCCGTTATTTTCACTTTGTTCTGCAAGTATTGACGGTAGGGCTCCAACAAGAGGTAAAAGAATGACAGAAAAAGCTCAAAGTGCTCCGCAATCCCAAATCAGTTTTCTATTGTTTCTGGTACTAGGAGCGATTGGTGCTTTGACGCCTTTGGCGATCGATATGTATTTGCCTGCGATGCCGACAATTGCGAAAGATTTGGGGGTCGCGCCTGGCGCGGTTCAGATTACGTTGACGGCTTATACCGCGGGTTTTGCGATCGGCCAGTTAATTCACGGGCCGCTTGCCGATAGCTTTGGTCGCAGACCTGTGTTGATTTTAGGCGTACTTTTCTTCGGCTTGGCTGCTGTTGTGAGTGCGACAACAAATGGCATTGATGCGCTGACCTATGTACGTACGGCACAAGGTTTTGCTGGCGCGGCAGCGGCGGTCATTATCCAAGCCGTCGTGCGTGACATGTTTGACCGTGAAGACTTTGCACGCGCAATGTCCTTCGTTACTCTGGTCATTACTATTGCGCCGTTGGTGGCACCGATGATCGGTGGCCATCTCGCGATTTGGTTTGGTTGGCGTTCCATTTTTTGGGTATTGGCTATTTTCGCTGTAGTTGTGATTTTTCTCGTACTTTGGAAAATCCCTGAAACGTTACAGCCTGAAAATCGTCAGCCTCTTCGTTTCCGCACGACGCTGAGAAACTACGCCAGATTATGCTCCAATCCTGAAGCGATCGGTTTGATGCTCTCAGGTGCGTTTTCATTTTCCGGAATGTTTGCATTTTTGACGGCGGGTTCGTTTGTTTATATTGATTTATATGGTGTTCGACCAGACCACTTTGGTTACCTATTTGGTTTGAACATTGTGGCGATGATCATCATGACCAGTATTAATGGTCGCTTGGTGAAGAAAGTTGGTTCCCATGCCATGCTTCGTTTTGGGTTGTTCGTGCAACTTTTGGCGGGGATTGGTTTATTCGTAAGTTGGTTAATGGACTTCGGATTATGGGGCATTGTGCCTTTTGTTGTGCTGTTTATCGGTACATTGTCGACGATAGGTAGTAACGCGATGGCGCTGCTTTTAAGTGGTTACCCATCAATGGCGGGTACGGCGTCGTCTCTAGCGGGGACATTAAGATTCGGTATCGGTTCATTGGTTGGTGCGCTGGTGGCATCACTGCCCGGGAATGTTGCTTGGCCGATGATCATCGTGATGTTTACTTGTTCTGTGCTTTCAGCACTGTTTTATTGGACTTTAGGAAGAAAGGCGTAATGTCGAATTACACCAAAGAAATTCAAAACTTGGTTAACTCAGCACTTGAAGAGTTAGATCAAGAGCATCGCTCAGGTAAGTTAGCCAATGCCCCTGTTGCGAATAACCATTATTTAGTGCGTTGGGTAACAAAGGCGCTAAAATCACAACGTTTCGGACGTACGGTAGGCGATGACTTAACGCGTTGGCAAAAAGCAGGTCGCTCAAAGGGGAACGATGCTGGTTTGTTGTTTATCTTTAAACGTATTTCTGCTTTTTATGCGCAATTCTTCCCTGAAGGTGAAGACTCCAAAGTGTTCAAAGATTCAGATATTGAGTCTTTTCTTGATTTGATGGAGCAAGCAGGCTGGGAAGTCTCAACGTCTGAGCAACTGATTGGGTGCGGCAAAGTACAAATCTTCACTGAAGGTCAAAACTCTTTAGCGTTATGTGCAGACCAATGCGAAAGCTGTTTTGATGGCGAGTTGCTCGTAAAGCCAATGAGTTGGTTTGTACGTGGCAATCATGCTGAGTTTGTTGAGAAAGCAGCGCAAGCGGGCTTTATGGTACATAAGGTAACAGACTACAAATCGATGGTGAAATACCATGGCGAGTACCTTATTTTTCCCGCAAACGAAGGCAACCAGTTAGCCGAAATTCCACTCTCGTTCAAAGCTGACTAAAGTGACATTTTGAGTGTTTAGAAGCCCCTGTTATTGGGGCTTTTTGTTTTCTAAACGGTTTGCTTCTTTCGCGATGGCTTTGACCATGCCTTTAAATATGAAAAGATGGGCTGGCATCATTGCAAACCAATAAAGCAGCCCAAGAAACCCTTGCGGGTGCCACCAGGCGGTAATATCCAGCTCTCGTTCGTCACCGAGATCTTTGATGGTAATTTCTAAACGCCCAAGGCCTGGGCCTTTCATACCAAAAAACAGTGAAAGAAACTGATTATTATCGCAGCGAATCACTTTCCAAGAGTCAATAAAATCACCGACTTTAAGCTCTGGTCCAGGAGGAGAAACGCGAATCGGTTTTCCGCCACCAAAAAAGATATCGAGCCATTCACGTGTACGCCACAAGATGTTGGCAAAGTAATAGCCTTTTTCGCGACTCCCGATCTTTTGCGCCACTTTCCATAATGCTGCCGCTGAGGCTTGGGTTTTAATGCTCGCTCCAGCTTGTTTTGGGTAATAGCCATATCCTGGTTGCCATCGACGAAGCGCTGCGGGTTCAAACCCCCAGACATTACTGCGTACAAATGTGCCTTCATCTTGAATGGTATCAGTTACCGCTTGCTCGTAGCTGATCAGCGTTTGAGGAAATCGTTCTTCAATCGCTTTAGAGTCTGCAATGTAGTCGTGCTCTAAGCCCGCAAGTAATGCTTTACCGATACTAGTTGGCACTGAGGTAACTAAACCTAGCCAGTACGATGCCATTTTCGGAGTAAGTAGCGGGGTCGACCACAACCGATACGGCTTGTTCGTGATTCGGCAAATGACTTTGAACTGCTCGCGGTAGCTAAGTGTATCTGGCCCTCCAACTTCATAAATTTCACTTTCTTCTGGATAGGGGGCTTCTGCTAACTTCAACAAATAGTGGTTGAGATTGGGCAAGGCGATAGGGTTCGCTTTTGAGTCGACCCATTTAGGCGCGATCAAAATAGGTAAGTTGTAGACAAAGTCACGCATGATTTCGAAAGCGGCAGAGCCGGGGCCGATGATAACGCCTGCACGCAATTCAGTTACTGGAATACCAGACTGTCGAATTATTTTTCCCGTGGCTTTACGAGCGGCTAAATGGCGAGAGTTTCCGGTTTGAGGTTGAATGGCACTCAAATAGATAACATGCTCGACGGAGCTTTGTTCCAACGCATATTTGAAGTTCAAAGCAAGGTTTAGTTCGTACTCAACAAAGTCATCACCTTGAGCCATCCCGTGCACGAGAAAAAATACTAAATCAAAATCGTTCACTACAGCCTTCGTGGTCTCTGCGTCAGCCAAGTCGAGATACCTTAACGTTAAATTAGGGTGAGGCTGAGTTCTTGACTCTAAATAATCAATATGTCGCGCCGCTGCTGTGACGGCGTAACCTTTATCTAAAAGTAACGGAAGAAGTTGAGAGCCAATGTAACCCGAGGCGCCTAGCACCAACACCTTTTTCATTATCTGTCCTTTTATCGTTGGTGGAATAAACACCACAGAGTATAATCATGAGACACTTTCCCCATTCTATCAATAAGTTGTCGTTGGAGCGCTTGTGACTTTTCTTTCTCAACTCTCAATACACGCAGATAAAGCATTCTTACGTCGTTTATTTGCAATCGCGTTACCAATTACACTGCAAAGCATGATGTTTTCAAGCCGAAGCCTCGTCGATGTTCTTATGCTTGGTCAACTTGGTGAAGCAGAAATTGCCGCAGTTGGAGTTGCTGCGCGCGCGACTTTCGTCACCACCATTATGTTAGTTGGGGTGACAACGGGTGGTGCATTGTTAACCGCTCAATATTGGGGGGCTGGCGATAAAGTTGGGGTGCGTCGCAGTACCGCTTTAACATGGATGATCGCAATGATGTTTGCTGCGATTGCTGTTGCTTTGTTTGTTGTTTTTCCACAGCCCATCATGAGTTTGACTACCGATTCACAAGAAGTGATTGAGCTAGGGGCCAGCTATCTCATTATTTCGTCGGTTAGCATGTTTGCTGTTGCATGTGTGGCCAGTATGTCGGTGGGCCTAAGGGCGATGCACCAACCAGGCTTAAGCACTTTTTTTAGTGGTATAGGCATTTTATCTAATGTGTTTCTTAACTGGGTTTTAATTTTTGGTCAATTAGGCTTTCCTGCTCTGGGGATTACGGGAGCAGCGATCGCAACGGTAATCAGTGGCGCTATCGAAGTAGGTTGCCTGTTTGGTTATCTATGGTTGAAAAAACACATAATCGCATTTGGTTGGGATGATATACGTGCAGGATTGGTCTTAGATAAAATTACGCGTTTCTTGAGCCTCTCTTTGCCAACCACATTTAACTTCTTGGCGTGGGCTGGTGGGCTGTTTGCTTATCACGCCATCATGGGGCAAGCAGGCGTACAAGGTTTGGCGGCACTTTCCGTAATGACACCTGTTGAGTCGATCGCATTGGCGATGATGATTGGTTTATCGAATGCGGCTGCAGTTCTAGTCGGGAACCAGCTCGGCGCTCGTAATTTTGAACCCGTTTATTATCAAGCATGGGCTACGGTCATTTTGAATGTGCTTATCGCATTTGTGGTCGCCGTCTTGTTGATAGTGTCAAATCAATGGATCCTTAATGCGTTTAGTGCACTGACAACAGACACTCGCGAGCTAGCTGAACAGTTTATGGTGATTCTTGCGTTGGGTGTCGTGCTACGCTCGGTGCCGATGATGGCGATTGTTGGTGTATTACGCGCGGGCGGTGATGTTAAGTTTTGTTTGTATCAAGACATCTTGGCGCAGTGGGTGATCGGGATTCCACTCGCAGCATTTGCAGCGATTTATCTCAATTGGGACCCACAATGGGTTTACTTACTCTTTTTGACGGAAGAAGTTGTGAAGTGGGCGATTTGCTTGCCAAGAATGGTTAGCCGAAAATGGATGAAAAACCTGATTGGCCAGTAAGGAGGAACAGAGTTTATTTTGGCTGCAAAAATCTGCTCAAAACGTCAACAAAATTAGCAACAGAAAGTGAATCGAGTTGCATTTGTACTTCCATAGTGTGATCAAGCATTCAAAATACTTTCTACTAACAGGATTTTAGTGTAGATTCTGATCCCAATTTTTAAACACCATCCGAGCGGCATAATCAATGTTAAAACTGTCAGACCTATGTAAAGGCTATGTAGACGGGGGAGAGTTTCACCCTGTATTACAAGGGGCAGAATTAACATTGCAGCAAGGCGACCAAGTTGCTCTGATGGGAGAAAGTGGTTCGGGTAAAAGTACTCTGCTGAATTTAATCGCCGGATTAGATACTGCTGACTCTGGTGAAGTGCAGTTTCCAAATTTTGCTATGCATGAAGCACCGGAGCATTTAAGAACCCTTTATCGCCGCAACAATATTGGTAATATCTTCCAACAATTCAACCTGCTTCCTACACTTAATATTGCCGACAATATTCGTTTTTGTCGTCAGTTAAAAGGTCTGCCGGAAGATAAAGAGTTGTGGCGTCAAATTCTTTCTGCTTTGGACTTAATGCCATTGCTAGGACGTTATCCGGAAGAGGCGTCTGGTGGTCAGCAACAACGTGCGGCGATTGCTCGCGCCCTTTATATGGAACCCAAAATCCTGCTTGCTGATGAGCCAACTGGTAGTCTAGATGAGCGAAACGCAGAAGCAGTAATGCGCTTATTAACGAGTCTCGCTCGCCAACTGGAGTGTACTTTGCTGTTAGTGACGCACAGTGAAAAAGTGGCCGCCCATATGGAAGGAAAGATTCGACTTCAAGGAGGGCAGCTACATGTTATGGCCCGTAGTTAAGGCACTACTCGGTCATTACCGTCGTTACCCTCTACAAATTATTCTTGTCTGGCTGGGATTAACTTTAGGCGTGTCCCTCCTTGTTGGTGTTACTTCTATCAACCAGCATGCAAAACAAAGTTATGCTACTGGGGAAAAGCTTTTCTCCAATCCTTTGCCATACCGAATCCGAACGAAGCACTCTGCCAATAAAATTCCTCAAGGTTTCTATATTCAGTTACGTCGAGCTGGGTTCAACCAATGTGCACCGTTTGACGTGCTGCATCTAGATGCCAAGACCGATATGAGCCTGATGTTGGTGGGGATAGATCCTGTCGCGATGATCCCACTACAACAAGGAAAATCGCTAGGTGAGATGCCTGTTTTATCACTAATGAAGCCTCCTTATCCTATTCTCGTTAGTCAAGATTTGGCCGCTTACATGAGTTGGCAGGATGGGGACTTCATTGAGATGAATGACGGAAGCCGTCTTGGGCCTATTCAAGTAGATAAGGACAAGATGCTTTCGGGTACTCGGCTGGTTACTGATATATCGTTGTTGCGTATGCTCAAGCGGAGCTCGGGTTTGTCTGCGATTTCTTGTGGCGAAATGCCAGAGGAAAAGCTGATAGCACTGAAAAACATGTTGCCAAACGGAATGACGCTCGTTAGGAATACGCGTACTGAGCTTGAGTCGCTAACTAACGCATTCCATATGAATCTCACCGCGATGGGAATGCTGTCGTTTTTGGTCGGGTTGTTTATTTTTTATCAAGCGATGTCTCTGTCTTTCATCCAGCGACAACGTTTGGTAGGTATTTTGAGACAGACTGGTGTTAACGGAACACAGTTAGCGCAAGCCTTATTGCTAGAGTTGTCTTTGCTCGTCTTTATTGCGTGGGCGTGTGGTAACTTTTTTGGCTTGATCTTAGCGAATGAACTTATCCCAGCAGTGTCTTCGAGCCTGAGTGATTTGTATGATGCCAACGTAGGTTTAACCATAGGATGGTCATGGCAATCTAGCTTATATAGCCTAATCATGGCAGCGATGGGTGCGTTGATATCGTGTCTGTGGCCATTAATCCGTTTGCTGAAGTCACAACCAATCCGCCTTTCTTCTCGACTGTCGCTAATGCGATTTGCTGGAAGAGAGTTCTCTTGGCAGGCGCTTGCGGCATGTGCGTTTTGTGTCGCTGCAATAGCGGTATATCAGGCGCCGAAAACACAAGAAACCGGCTTTGCAATTATTGCGCTGATGTTGGTTAGTGTGGCGTTGTTTATGCCATTTATTATGTGGCATATGTTCCAAAGTTTTTCTTATACCATGCGATGGGTTCGTGTCCGTTGGTTTTTTGCTGATGCAGCAGCCAGCATGAGCTATCGCGGTGTGGCTACGATGGCGTTTATGTTAGCGCTGGCGGCAAACATTGGTGTAGAAACAATGGTCGGAAGCTTTCGAGATACAACCGATAAGTGGCTAAATCAGCGATTAGCCGCTGATGTGTACATCTATCCGACCAACAATTCAGCCGCTAGGATGAGCGCATGGCTCCAGAATCAGCCAGAGGTGAACTCGGTTTGGTGGCGCTGGGAAAAAGATATGCCGACCGAGCACGGTGCTCTACAAGTTGTAAGTACGGGCTCTTCTGAAGGTGAGTTAGACTCACTTACCGTCAAGTTAGGTGTCCCAAATTACTGGTATCAACTGCACGCTACCAAGAGCTTAATGGTCAGTGAGTCGATGGCCTTGAAGCTGGATATCCGCCCTGGCGATTTCATTAACTTGCAAGAACCGCTTGGTGGTGATTGGCAAGTCGTAGGCGTTTACTACGATTATGGAAACCCATATAACCAGGTGATGATGTCGCACCGGAATTGGCTGTATGCATTTGCAGGTACGGGTAATGTTGGTCTTGGCGTAGTATTAAAAGATAACGTCAATGGAGAAGGGCTGAAAAATCGCTTAGAGAATGTATTCCGTCTCCCGCAAGATCGTGTGTTTGATAACGGTAATATTTATAGCCAAGCAATGAGAGTGTTTGATCATACCTTTGCGATAGCAGGAACCTTGGGCAATATCACGCTGATTATTGCCGTGTTTGGTTTATTCTTTGCGACGTTGGCAGGAGAACTTTCACGGCAGCGGCATTTTTCCTTATTAAGGTGCATGGGTGTGTCCGGAAAAGAACTTGTCGTATTAGGTGGTTTGCAGCTATTCGTCTTCGGAGCCATTTCTGCGATTATTGCAGTGCCGCTCGGCTTGGCGCTCGCACATTTGATCGTTGATATTATCATTAAGCAATCATTTGGCTGGTCTCTAGAGCTTCAAACGATTCCATGGGAGTATGCTCAAACCATTGCTTGGGCGATGCTTGCCATCATGGTTGCTGGCGCATTGCCAGTTATTAGAATGATCAAAAGTACACCGATGAAGTCATTAAGGGACGCGTTGTAATGAAAAAAATGGGCTCTAAAAAACGCTTGTTGGTTTCAACGCTCATTGTTGTTACGTTCGCTTTTCTGACTGGGGCTGCTTTTTACTCAACTTTTTGGTTAGAGGCGACAACAACACGAGAAAGCGAACTTGATTCTATCTTAACGCGTGAAAATCAAACGATTTTCGAGCCTGTACTACCTAATGAGCATGTCTCTTTACCCTCAGACTTTCGCTTTCATCCCGAGTATCAGCATGAATGGTGGCACTACTTTGCGAAACTAAAAGATGAGCAAGGCAAGATCTACAATGTTCAATGGAGCTATTTCAGGGTTGCGACGGACGAGCGAGAAACCAGCGGTTGGCAGAACCCTCAATTGTACATTTCACATGTTGTCGTCAGTCATGGCTCGCATGTATGGAAAGAGCAACGGGTAGCTAGAGGTGGGATAGGCCAAGCTGGTATGATCAATCGTCCTTTCAGGTTATGGATTGATAATTGGACTTGGCGATCACTCGGTGCGACGCCTTTCCCGGGCAACTTGAATGTGAATACTGATACGTTTGGACTTGAGCTCAATACCATGACAAACGGCCCCTTTGTGGTGAATGGAGACAAAGGCTTCCAAGTTAAACATGCGTTGCAATCTGTTGCTTCTTTCAGCTTCAGTGCTCCATTTTTAAAAGTAAAAGGCAGCTTAAGCTTAAATGGTAAGCGATTCTCAGTGACGGGTTCTGCTTGGGCGCAAAAAGAGTGGGGCAGCGGCTTAATTGGTGAGGGGCAACAAGGCTGGGATTGGTTTGTTTTCAATTTAGATGATGGTCGAGCATTAACTGTTAGCCGTTATCGTCACCATGGGCAAACACCGCACGTATTTGGCACGTTGTCGACACGCTCAGGTAAAGTCATCAACCTCTCAGACGATGATATCAGTATTAAACCAATGCAAGTGACCAGTTTATCCAATGGAAGAAGGTTACCTTTGCAGTGGATTATCAATATTCCGAAGCATCAAATTAACTTGACTACCCGCATTATCAAGTCAGATATGTGGCTACCCTTTGTAATACCTTACTGGGAAGGGCCTACTTTAGCTTCCGGCTCCAATGAAGCTTGGGGCTTTATGCAGCTGACAGGCTATTGAGTTGTGAAGAAAACCACCCCCTACGGGTGGTTTTTTAGTGCGCGAAGCTTCCTGGCTTTTTCTCAAAAGTACGGGGTTATCATGATGGTACAAGCCGTGTTATGCTGATTTTCTCATCATCTTGATAAATATTTGGTGCGACAAAAACAAATACGATCTCCGATCAAAATTGAGTGTTATGTTGGAAAATACGATGTATAGTAAACTTAACATCGAAAAAACCGAAGTTTATACTCTGAAGAAGCGATTATTCTAAAGTTTTCGACAGCTATACACTCTTATCACTCTTTGTTAATCGTTTATTAAGATAATAAATATAAGGACGAAACCATGAACGATGTCATTCGTGACTTTTTCAAAATGGAATCAGCAGGTGGTATTCTTCTCGTAATTGCAGCGGCAATTGCGATGACCATTGCTAACTCACCGCTGGGCGAAACTTATCAATCTGTACTGCATACTTATGTATTCGGTATGTCAGTTTCTCACTGGATTAATGACGGCCTAATGGCTGTTTTCTTCTTACTTATTGGCCTTGAAGTGAAGCGAGAGCTACTTGAAGGAGCGCTAAAATCAAAAGAAACCGCAATTTTCCCTGCGATTGCAGCGGTTGGTGGTATGTTAGCGCCTGCTCTTATTTACGTTGCGTTTAATGCTAACGACCCAGAGGCGGTTTCTGGCTGGGCAATTCCAGCTGCGACGGATATTGCATTTGCTCTAGGTATCATGGCGCTACTAGGTAAGCGCGTACCAGTAAGCCTTAAAGTGTTCTTGTTAGCTCTCGCTATTATCGACGATTTAGGCGTGGTTGTTATTATTGCACTGTTTTACACAGGTGATCTTTCTAGCATGGCGCTGCTTGTTGGCTTCATCATGACTGGTGTCCTGTTCATGTTGAATGCGAAGGAAGTAACGAAACTGACACCATACATGATAGTCGGCGCGATCTTATGGTTTGCGGTACTTAAATCTGGTGTTCACGCAACACTTGCAGGCGTAGTGATCGGCTTTGCTATTCCTCTTAAGGGTAAACAGGGCGAACATTCCCCACTTAAGCACATGGAGCACGCACTTCATCCATACGTGGCATTTGGTATATTACCTCTATTCGCATTTGCAAATGCGGGGATTTCGCTAGAAGGCGTATCGATGTCAGGCCTAACTTCAATGCTGCCATTAGGTATTGCTTTGGGACTACTGGTTGGTAAGCCTCTAGGTATCTTCACCTTTAGTTGGGCAGCTGTGAAAATGGGTGTAGCTAAGTTACCGGAAGGCATTAACTTCAAGCATATCTTTGCGGTCTCTGTGTTGTGTGGTATCGGTTTTACAATGTCTATATTCATTTCCTCTTTAGCGTTTGGAAATGTAAGCCCTGAGTTTGATACCTATGCTCGACTAGGTATCTTAATGGGCTCGACGACAGCCGCGTTACTTGGCTACGCGTTACTGCACTTTTCTTTGCCTAAGAAAGCGCAAGCGTAAGATACACACTGTTTAGTAAAGCCTCCCATTCGGGAGGCTTTTTTATGTCTTGCAGATCGGCACATCAACCACTTCAGGGTGGTTACTTTTGTGACCAACTAAGGTCTAGCTGATGGAGTTAGGGCAAATCATCGAAAGAGGCGCTTGGTAAATCTATAGGCGAAAAAAAGCCCAGCCGAAAATTTGACTGGGCGGATACAAACATAGGAGTTAATAAGAAAAAAGCAGCAACGTAACAATTAGATGGAAACAAGTTTGACGGCCAGTGAAACTTCAAATGCCCTAACTGTTACGTATATTCAGACCGAGCCTTTTCCAAACAGTTCCATTTTTTTTCAAAAAATTTCTACTTAATGCTTTCTAGCTTCTTACACATCCGAAAGTAATAGAAAAATCGAGATGGATTACCAACTTGGCGAAGTTACTAACTTCTGTGTTTCTCATTTTATCTCCCCTAGAACCGAAGATGTATTTCATACTCTCGTCGCTCACTCCGAGCCGCCAAGGCTATTGTTAGCGTTTCAATTGCGCTGGACTGAGAAATTTGATCGTTTTCTTCTGACAAGCTTCACTGGAGTATTCGATTGAATTTCAAAAGATTAGATCACACCTTTTACTGTCTGGTCAGACCAATTGGTTAAAGTGTGATGTTAATCATTTGTTAATCTTAAGTTTCGGGAGTATATTTTCAAACAGTTGTTTAATACGAGTGATTAAAATGGCCCCGAGAACATCAACAAAAGAAAAAATACTCGATGTCGCAGAAGGACTCTTTGCTGAACATGGCTTTAATGATACTTCGCTAAGAACGATAACAGGTAAAGCTAACGTTAACTTAGCATCGGTAAACTATCACTTTGGCGATAAAAAAACGCTGGTTAGAGCGGTTTTAGATAGGTATTTAGAAGCACTAATGCCGAGCATTAAGACTTCATTAATTGAGCTAAACACGCGCGATAGTTACAACATGGACGATGTCTTTGAGTCATTGCGATTACCTTTACGTACATTAAATGATGTGCGCCCAAATGGTACTGCGCTATTTATGTTGTTAATTGGCCGCGGTTATACAGACGTTCAAGGTCATCTACGCTGGTTCATTACCACCAGATACGAAGAGGTACTGAACCTTTTCACTTTCTCGATAATGAAGGCGAACCCGGAACTATGTGAAGAACAGTTGTTTTGGCGACTGCACTTCACGTTAGGGACCTGTGTATTTACGATGGCTTCAAGCCAAGCTCTTTCGGAGCTGGCAGAAAGTAAGTTTGAAAAGGAAGTCGATGTGAAATCTGTCGTCGATTTACTGATTCCATATTTGTCAGCAGGAATGTCAGCAAAGCAGTTGGCATAAGACAAATAAGAAAGTTAAACCAATAATAAGATTATACCCCGAGCGGTTACGTGAACAAAAGGATCTGAACTATGAGCTCTCTACGAAGAAAATGGATTAGTGACCCGGCTTTTAAAGTGTTCAAAAAAGTATTGCCACCTCTGTCTAGCACCGAGAAAGAGGCGATGGAAGCGGGTAGTGTATGGTGGGATGCCGAACTATTCTCAGGCAAGCCAAACTTCACAACATTGCATCATTATCCAACGCCTACACTGACGGCAGAAGAGCAGTCATTTATGGATAATGAGCTTGAGACCCTGCTAGAAATGCTTGATGACCAGAAGATTGTCAAAGAAGACAGGGATTTACCGCCTGAAGTATGGAAGTACCTACGTAAAGAGCGATTTTTCTCTTTGATCATCTCGAAAGCATATGGTGGTCGTGAATTTTCCGCTTTGGCGAACTCAACCATTGTTTCTCGTATTGCGACTCGAAGTATCAGTACCGCAGTATCGGTAATGGTACCGAACTCTCTTGGCCCTGGTGAGCTGCTATCGCACTATGGTACGCAAGAGCAAAAAGATTACTGGTTGCCTCGTTTAGCTGATGGTACAGACATCCCTTGTTTCGCCCTAACTGGCCCTGAAGCGGGTTCTGATGCAGGTGGCATACCTGATCAAGGCGTGGTTTGTTACGGCACCCATGAAGGCAAAGAAGTGCTTGGCGTGCGAGTTAGTTGGAATAAACGCTACATAACGCTTGCGCCAGTTGCGACAGTGCTCGGGTTAGCATTTAAACTGCAGGATCCTGAAGGGCTACTTGGTGACAAGAAAGAGGTTGGCATTACATGTGCGTTGATTCCCGCTGACCATGAAGGTGTCGAGATAGGCGAACGCCATGATCCTTTGGGGTCTGCGTTTATGAATGGTCCTACTCGTGGTGAAGATGTCTTCATCCCTATGGACTGGTTGATCGGTGGCGCTGATTATGCAGGTAAAGGTTGGCGTATGCTGGTTGAGTGTCTTTCTGCTGGTCGCGGTATCTCTCTCCCAGCGCTTGGCACCGCGATTGGTCACCTTACTACACGTACAACAGGTGCTTATGCTTACGTGCGTAAACAGTTTGGAATGTCGATCGGTAAGTTTGAAGGCGTCGCAGAAGCGATGGGGCGCATTGGTGGTCTTACTTACCTACTAGAAGCGACGCGTACGCTAACGACGACTTCTCTCGATATGAAAGAAAAACCTGGGATTGTAACCGCGATTGCCAAGTACCACATGACGGAAATCGCGCGTACCATTCTAAATGATTCGTTTGATATCCACGCGGGTCGTGCGATTCAAGATGGTCCAATGAACTATCTTGCTAAACATTACCTTGGTATCCCGGTTGCTATCACCGTTGAAGGCGCGAATATTCTGACTCGTAACCTGATGATTTTTGGTCAAGGTGCGACTCGATGTCACCCATATGTTCTAAAAGAAATGGAAGCCGCGGCGAATCCAGATTCTGAACAAGGTGCGAAAGAATTTGACAACTTACTCTTTAAACACATCAAGCACGCGCTCGGTAATACATTCGGTGCATTTGGTGCAGCACTAACTGGTTCTCGATTTATTAACGCGCACATGAGTGGCCCAACGCAGCAATACTACAAAGACATTACTCGTCTCAGTCGTGCACTTGCAGTAAGTGCAGACTTTGCGATGTTAACCTTAGGTGGAGACTTGAAGCGTAAAGAAATGATCTCCGCACGTTTGGGTGATGGATTAAGCTATCTATACATGGCATCTGCTGCCTTGAAAAAGTATGAAGATGAAGGCCGTCAACAAGGCGATCTAGACTTCGTTCATTACGCTGTTCAACACTGTTTGTATAACGCTTCTAAGTCATTAAATGAGGCTTACACCAACTTCCCTGTGAAATACGTTGGCGGTGTGCTTAAGGGGCTATTGTTCCCGCTTGGTAATCATTTCAATAAGCCAAGTGATGAGCTGTGTGTGAATTTGGCTGAAGCGATGATGACACCAGGCGCGCAACGTGATCGCCTCACGCATCTGTGCTACATCGGAAAATCAGAGGATGACAGCGTAGGCTTAATGGAGAATGCATTCCTTGCAATGTACGACATTAAACCTTTGGAGCGTAAACTTATGAAGGCTGCGAAGGATGGTAAAGTGGCTCGTAAAGGTCTGCTGCATGACCGTTTGCAGCAAGCATTTGAAGCGGGCGTGTTAACTGAGCAAGAAATTGATCAAATCATGGCTGCAGATAAATTGCGCTACAAGGCGATTCAAGTTGACCACTTTAGTCATGACTTTTCTGAAGTGCGAACTCATAGCCCAAAAAAGTCGCAGTTGAATCCGGCGGCATAATAGACAACTAATGTTAAGAAAAGCACCTCAATGAGGTGCTTTTTTGTATTCTTGGGGAGTGGATGGTGGGATAGTGCTCCAACCACTTGCCTTTTAAGAGCATTTTTACAGAAATTAGATGCGAAATCCCAACGAAACTTTTATCCTAACAAGGTTTTTTAAAGGAAGTTGAATATGATCATCAAACCTAGAATTCGTGGATTTATCTGTACTACAACGCACCCTGTTGGTTGTGAAGCTAACGTAAAAGAACAAATTGCGTACACCAAAGCGCAAGGTCCAATCAAAAACGCACCTAAGCGTGTTCTTGTTGTTGGTGCATCAAGTGGCTACGGTCTATCTTCTCGTATCGCTGCGGCATTTGGTGGCGGTGCATCAACTATCGGTGTTTTCTTCGAAAAAGAAGGTACTGAGAAGAAACCAGGTACAGCAGGTTTTTACAATGCCGCTGCTTTTGAAAAGCTAGCGCGTGAAGAAGGTCTGTACGCAAAAAGCTTAAACGGCGACGCTTTCTCAAATGAAGCGAAACAGAAAACTATCGAGCTGATCAAAGAAGACTTAGGTCAAATCGATATGGTGGTTTACTCACTGGCATCTCCAGTACGTAAAATGCCAGAAACTGGTGAATTAGTTCGTTCATCTCTTAAACCTATCGGTGAAACTTACACATCAACGGCTGTTGATACCAACAAAGATGTGATCATCGAAGCTAGCGTTGAGCCTGCAACAGAAGAAGAAATCAAAGACACTGTCACTGTAATGGGCGGTGAAGATTGGGAACTTTGGATCAATGCGTTGTCTGATGCTGGTGTTCTTGCTGAAGGTTGTAAGACCGTCGCGTACAGCTACATTGGTACTGAGCTAACTTGGCCAATTTATTGGGATGGTGCACTAGGTAAAGCAAAAATGGACCTAGACCGTGCAGCGAAAGCGCTAAACGACAAGTTAGCAGCAACAGGCGGCAGTGCCAATGTTGCGGTACTTAAATCTGTTGTAACTCAGGCGAGTTCTGCAATTCCTGTTATGCCACTGTACATCGCAATGGTATTCAAGAAAATGCGCGAAGAAGGTGTACACGAAGGCTGTATGGAACAAATCTACCGTATGTTCAGCCAACGTCTATACAAAGAAGACGGTAGCGCGGCAGAAGTTGATGAGATGAACCGCCTACGTCTGGATGACTGGGAACTTCGTGACGACATTCAGCAGCACTGTCGTGAGCTATGGCCTCAAATTACGACTGAGAACCTAAAAGAGCTGACTGACTACGTTGAGTACAAAGAAGAGTTCTTGAAACTATTTGGTTTCGGCGTTGAAGGCGTAGATTACGAAGCGGATGTGAATCCAGCAGTTGAAGCAGACTTCATTCAAATCTAATCGAATCACAGACTAGATAACCAATAAACAAAAGGCGCTCATTGAGCGCCTTTTTATATTTCATAGTCAAAGTGAGTATTAACTTAGTATTATCAGAATCGTACCAGCTAACGTCATTAAAATATTCGCAATCGCATAGGTACCCGCATAACCAAGGGCAGGGATGGTGGACTTAGCGTAGTCGTTAACGACATCCATAGCCGGAGCGCAAGTACGGGCGCCAATAATGGCACCGAAGAGCAGGGCACGGTTCATCTTGAGTACGTGTGCGCCAACTAAGTAAGCCAGAACTACAGGCACAACACTGACAATAAATGCCAAACCAATGACTTTTGGTCCTACTTGCGTTAGGTGCTCGAACATCTTTCCACCTGCACTTAGACCAATTCCGACCATAAAGAACATTAACCCTAGATCTTTGACCATATTCAGCGCCCCTTGTGGGACATAACCGAAAGTAGGGTGATTTGCTCGTAAGAAACCAAGCGTAATACCGGACAACAGAAGACCCACCGCATTACCCAAACTGAAAGACACCTGACCGAACGTCATTGTGATGAGGCCAAACAGAATACCCAAAATAAAGAAGCTACAAAAAGCGAGCAAATCGGCCATTTGACTGTGGATCGAGATGAAACCGATTTTTTCCGCCAGTCCATGTACTCGGCTTTTCTCGCCGCTCACTTGAAGGACGTCCCCTTTAGCGAGCACAATGTCTAAGTCCATAGGCATTTCAATCTGAGCGCGAACTACGCGGTTTAAGAAACAGCCAAACTCAGACAAATTCAAATCCGATAAACGCTTACCAGCGATAGCGTCACTTTTTACGACGATTTCTTCTTCAACGATGCGCAAATCAAGCAAGTTACGGTCGAATACTTCTTTACCATTACGGAAGCTAGGATCTAAGCGAGCATGGCTGTCAGGGAAGCCAACCAGTGCAATTTCATCTCCCTCTTGCAAGATAGCATCACCATCTGGGTGGGCGAGAATACCATTGCGACGGATTCGTTCAATGTAACAGCCAGTTTGACGATAAATACCCAGTTCTCGCAAGTTTTTACCATCAGTCCAGTCAATTAGCTCTGGGCCCACTCGGTAAGCTCGAATAATGGGTAAATACACTTTTCTCTGGCTTGAATTTCCAAGGCCACGCTCTTGTGCGATTTGCTGCGCGGAATCAGAAAGGTTTTGTTTTTGCAGTTTTGGCAACAATTTAGCAAACATGATCATGCTAATTAAGCCGACCAGATAAGCCATCGCGTAGCCTACGGATAGATTTTCTAATACCAGAGAAAATTCCATATTCCGCGGTATAGTCGCAAGGCCAGAGTTAAGAGCATCTTGTGCACCAACCAGTACTGGCGTTGCGGTCAATGCGCCTGCCATCATACCGGCGGATAAGCCAAAATCGAGGCCGAAATAGTGACTCAAGCCATACGTTAAGCTGACCGCAGACACGAGAACAGTCATGCTTAAAATAAAATAATGCTTACCATCTCTGAAGAATATACCAAAAAAGTTTGGTCCAGCTTCAATGCCAACGCAGTAGATAAACAGCATAAAGCCAATGGTTAAAGCTTCTGCATTAAATGAGAAACCAAGGTGGCCCATTACCAAAGAGGTAATAAGAACGCCAATAGAGTTACCTAGTTGTAATTTGCCAAATCGAATTTTTCCGATGGCAAGGCCAATGGCTAATACGACGAAGATTAGAAGGATAGGGTTTTGCTCGAGAAGGTATACGACGTCTATGTTCACTGTGTGGCTCGGTAGAGTGTGTGCCAAAAAAGATTAAGAACTGTGAATTGTAACTAAATATAGCAAAAAGATAAGTGAATTTTTTTAGGTTTTACCATTAGTTGACTTAACGTAATAACCAGCTGAAAAATAATAAAAAAGCCGCATGAAGCGGCTTTTTTGAAAACAGTCTTTATTACTCGTCAAATAGACCTAGGTGCTCTTTCGCGTATGCTTCGAACTCGTCGCAGCCACCGATGTGCTCTTGGTCGATAAAGATCTGAGGAACGGTTTCAACTGGTTTACCAACTGTTTTCTCAAGATCTGCTTTAGAAATACCTTCAGCGTGAATATCAACGTAACGGTAGTTGAAGTCATCACGTTTTGCTTTTAGCGTTTCTGCGTGCTCTTTTGCACGAACACAGAAAGGACATGCAGGGCGACCAAAGATAACAACGAACATAATCTTATTTCTCCTAAATCTATTCTTTTTTGAAAGCGTACAAAACATAGCGGCTGAGTGCGCTTTCTTTTGTTGGAGTAACTATGCCCGATCCAGATACGGAAATAAAGCGGCAATTACCTCTTGGTTCTATAGGTGAAATCTATCGAATAAAAACTAAACGCGCGTTCTTATTTTACGGCTCTGAAGTATGTGAAGTGACGCATAAAAAACATACATTCTAAAGGGTTAATGATGGCAAGGTGGAATTGGTCAATTTTTTTTGTTTAAAAAAATAGCAATCTATTTTGGCTATACGCAAATAACTTCAACTCTTACATAAGTGTTAAATCAGAGGGCGAGAGGTTATTTGGGTATATTCTTTTGGGAGGGTGTGTATGTTTCAGTTTATGACTGCAACAAGGATTATATTTGGTGAAGGTGCACTTCAATCTTCATTATCCGTTATTAACCAATTTGGCTACAGTGTTTTGCTGGTTACTGGGCAGGATACCCAACGAGCCGCCCCCATTATCCAATATCTTAAAGCTCAAAATATGCGTTACCAGCACGTAGCTATCGTTGGTGAACCATACATCACGATGGTAGAAGAGACCGCAGTGCTCGGTAGAAAATTCCAACCTGATATGGTGGTTGCGATAGGTGGTGGCAGCGTCATCGATATGGGCAAAGCCTTAGCCGCCATTATTCCCAATCAAGGCAATGTTTACGATTACGTAGAAGTGGTAGGAAGAAGCGTCCCTTTAAAAGCAAAGCCTCTTCATTTTATTGCAATTCCTACGACAGCAAGCACCGGTTCAGAAGTGACCAGAAATGCTGTGCTGAAATCTGGACAAGATAAAGTGAAAGTGAGTCTTCGAAGCCCTGATATGCTCGCAGACGTTGCCATTGTAGACCCGACACTTACTTACGGGACCGACCAATACACATCTGGACGTGGCGCAATGGATGCGTTCACTCATTTAATGGAAGCATATGTGTGTGGTGAGCCAAACCCTCTTACTGATATGGTCTGCGAAGAGGGGCTACGCCGTTTAAGCCGTTCAGTGATTGCCGCTTGTAAGCAAGATAATCATAAGGCGCGCTCTGATTTATCGTTCGCTGCATTGCTTGGTGGTATGGCGATTACTAATGCCAAATTAGGTGCCGCTCATGGGTTAGCATCGGCGTTAGGAGGCAAGTTAGACGCCCCCCATAGCGTTATTACGGCTCGCCTAGCTCCGCACGTGATGCAGGAGAACATTAACGCCGCTAAACTCGCGGGTAGGAATGATGTGATAAGTCGTTATCGCAAGCTGGCCCAATTAGTCACTGAGCGAGTAAATGCTAACGAACACGATGGAATTCTTTGGGTAAATATGGTGCTAGATAAGTTAGCGTTACCGCTACTGGCTCAATTTGGAGTATGCCAAACCTCTTTTGAGCAAGTGGCGAATGATGCGCTTAAATCAATGGCAATCAAAGGGAATCCTTTACCTCTTAATCAGGAACGTTTGATACACATATTGCAGCAAGTCTGTGATTGTAGCGGAGAGTGCGCAGCTGAGAGTGCACAACATGTCAGTTCTGTTGAAGTACTGGAATCAAGAACGGACTTATCGAGTGTCAACGACTTAGGGTGATTGCTCCCTTAGCAGCATTAAAACAAAAGGGGAGCCTTGAGCTCCCCTAGATAAAGTATTGACTAAGCTTTAGTGCTTAGTACTGGCTTAATTTGTCATAGCGACTGTCTTTCAACGCATCTTTTACGCGTTTTAGGTTCTCACGGAAACCTGTACCACGGCGAAGAGTGAAGCCAGTTGCTAGCACATCAATCACTGTCATTTGTACAACTCGGCTTGCCATTGGCATGTAAACGTCGGTATCTTCTGGAATATCGAGCGTGATGGCCAGCGAGCTTGCCTTTTCTAGAGGAGAATCCTTCGCTGTAATCGCAATAACCGTTGCGCCATTTTCACGAGCAAGGTTCGCTATTTCTACCTGACTCTTTGTTCGACCGGTATGAGAAATAAGAACCACAACATCATTATCACTGCAGTTGATACAACTCATGCGCTGCATAACAATATCTTCAAAACAAGTAATTGGAATATTAAAGCGAATAAACTTGTTTTGTGCGTCTCGGGCAACAGAAGATGATGCACCAAGGCCAAAGAATGAAATGCGCTTCGCTTGCGTTAGCAAATCGACCGCACGGTTCACTTGCATTGGATCTAGGCTATTTTTCGCGACATCTAAACACGCCATCGTCGATTCGAAAATCTTATGGGTGTACGCGTCTGGGCCATCGTCTTCTTCCACATTACGGTTAACGTAAGGGGTGCCGTTGGCTAGGCTCTGTGCCAAGTGAAGCTTAAAATCTGGAAAGCCCTTGGTGTCCAGACGACGACAGAAGCGGTTTACAGTGGGCTCACTAACGTCGGCCATTTTAGCCAGCGTTGCAATGCTTGAATGAATTGCAGTTTGTGGAGACGCCATAATTACTTCCGCAACTTTGCGCTCTGACTTACTGAAATTCTCCAGGTTTTTTTGAATTTTTTCTAATGTATTCATAGTGTTCACGAGGGTATAGAGAACAACTCGCTGGCTCTGCTAACGAAAGGAAACACGAAGATTCCGGAGTAGAGTGGGGCGTTAACGAAAACAACCAGCGCCATAGAATCAGTATAAACCTGATCTTCAATCAGTCTAAACCAATAACGGGTACTATTTAGTGAGAATTTGACAGGCCTCAAACAAAATGTTGTAAAAACTACAGAATTGGATGTGTAAACGAAGTTTTGTTGCGCTAGTCGCACGATAATGATGTTTGAGTTACATCAAAACGAAAAAAAATTTCAAATTGATGTAACTCGAACTGGCCGTTAAGACGATTGAATATCAACAACCAGCTGTTGAATTCTTTTCATCAAATTTGGTGCTTGCTTGGCGATTTCGCGTTGTTCATCAAGCACTGAGCTCAAAATTTCTTTTGTGGTCAGTGGATTTGCCAAAACCACTCGAAACACTATCGTATTCATGCGTTGCCATTGGTCTGGGTTCAGTCTTGTACGTGAAACGAACGATTTGCCCGTTTCGCGCTGACGCTTTTGAATAAACTGTGTTAACTCATTGATCAGCTCATTCAGCTGTTCTTTTTGTGAGCCTTCTGCTTGTGCTAATACTTCACGGATGAATGGCGGCAAATAACGGTATGTGAGCAGACAAAGCTCTGGTTCAGAAACTAACTCGAAATCATCTTGCTGTTTGATTAAATCCGCAAAGTATCGAGCTTTTTCAATGCTTTGGTCAATCAGAAGCTCGTAACCTGGGCGACTTATGATGTGCATTGCGGCGTAGACCAACATCGCCATGCCCGAACGTGAGCCTTCTAGTGTATGGCTGCCTAGGTCTTTTGAACCTTTGCGCAATATATATTGAGCGTGATGCTCTATGGATTTCATTGCGTCAGGGTCTTTGAACAGAACCATACCAGCGCCCATCGGGATGTAGAGCTGCTTGTGCGCATCAATAGTTACTGAGTCTGCCATTTCCACACCTTTAAGAAGGTGACGGTGATGGTTAGACATAAGTGTTGCGCCACCCCATGCGGCATCCACATGGAAGTGACAGCTGTGAGCTTGGCAGACTTCAGCGATTTCAGGCAATGGATCAACATTACCTGTCTCTGTTGTGCCAGCCACACCAATAACAGCAATAGGCTTGATGTTTTGTTTTTCGAGCTCAACAATTTTCGCTTTCAGGTCGTCGATAACAATGCGGTTGTTGGTATCGGTTTTAACCGCAACCAAACCCTCCTGGCCTAGCCCTAATACATCGGCTGCTTTCTTAAGGGAGTAGTGACCACGCTCAGACACTAGCACCGCTAAGCCATCATAGCCATAGTGCTTCATGGCTTTAAAAAGGCCTTCCTTTTCCACGCCTTTAAATGAGCCATTGGCTCTTAACGCTTTGTTACGTGCTACCCAAAGCGCAGTGATATTGGCAATGGTGCCGCCGGAACAAAATGCGCCTAATGAGTGGTTTGCACTGTGCATCCACTGATTGTAAAACGTATCATTCTGACCATATATCAAGCGATGCAGCATACCCAAAACTTGACGCTCAAGTGGCGTAAAGGCTTTGGAAGTCTCTATTTTTACCAGGTTTTGGTTTAAGGCGATCATGATCTTTGACAGTGGCATCAAGAAATAAGGCAGTGCCGATGTCATATGACCAATGAAGCTTGGTGAAGATGTGTGAACTGAGTGCGACACCAAAGTGTCGAGTAAGTGCTCTGTATGATCTGACACGAACTCTGGCTGCTCAGGAATCTGAGCAGAAGAAAAGTCTTTTTCGATTTCGCGTAAAGGCTTTTCTTCTGCCACGATGTGTTCACGAAGAAATTGATTTAGATTTCGCGAGAGGCTCTCGTCAATTTTAGTTAACGTTGAGTCCGGACCTTCTGGGACAGTGAAGATCTTTAGCAAGCTCTCAAAGCTAACATCAGCGGTTTTTTGTTCCTTAACCATAGCAAAGAATCTTTGTAGTTATTTTGGTAATGCGAGCGGCACAATCTAAACTAAAACGGGCGCAAAGTCCCGTTTTAATTGTTGAAACCCAAGTTGTAGAAATGAAAATTTTAGGTGAAGGTTACGATATTCACATTAAAAAATTCTAGATTGAGTACGTTAAAACACTCTGATGTTATCGAATGCTAATCAACGACTAATGTGAGCAATCTTAGTCACATTTCTGCTTTTCAATCTTTTCTATTGACTGATTGTACTTATTAAGTGCGGTATCAATTTGTTGGGGATGACTAAGCAGATCAGCGAATGCTGAACGAAGCTCGTAGTTTTTTGGGTGGTTAGTTGATTGACGGTCGCTAAATGTCTGTTTTGCAACTTCACCTAACTTATCGCTTCGGGTCGCTAACTGCTTAACGTCATGTTGCTCTAGTTTTAACCATGCTTCGATTGGCTGTTCCGTCGCAACGCGGCTAGGGTCGTTCTCTAGAAAGTAGTGAACCGCTTCGCGGTTTAATTCAAAGTGATGTTTACGTCCATCCAAGAACCATTGACTAACTTCTTTCAGATCTGGATATTGGGTAACCGTCAAATCAACAAGATCTTGATACCACTGTAGTGAGGCATCGACGTAGCCATCGTATTTGCTAGCAAGACATTGTTGATCTGCGGCAAGCGTAAAAGTTGAGCTTGTAGCGAGGAGCGCTGCAACGACAAAGCGTTTCATTCTTCTTCCTTCTGGTTGTTATCCCTTTATTAACGCAATGCACATCAGTTGATGTTTCTCCCTTCTTTCTATTTGGTCGTGACAAATCGTTGGGCTGAATGACGAAAAGAAAGAGGGGTCTTGCCAAAAAATATTGACCACTTTGACGTTAACTGGGTATTTAAATTTTTGCCGTATTGTAATGGATGTTAAAGCGAAAACCTGAGATCTAGCTAGCAAGTGATACAAAGAAAAGCATCATAACTGGTACCAATAAACTCAAAATAAAGCCGCTAACGATAGCAACAGGAACACAACGCACACCACCGGTGGTTTGAATAACGGGTAGGGTGAAGTCCATTGCTGTTGCACCGGCGTAACCAATTGCGGTGCACGGATAGCTACGAATAAAGAGAGGAATGGCAACCAGTGCGACTAACTCTCTCATCAATTCAATCAAGAACGACGCGCCACCAAATACCGGACCAAAAGCGTCACCCATTAAAATACCTGCGAGTGAATACCAGCCAAAACCTGAAGCCATTGCGAGTGCTTGATAAAGAGGAAGATCCAAAAGCACCGCTGCAAGAACGCCACCAAGCATACATGTTGCGATGACAACAGCCGCAATGGCCATTCCTTGTTTATTTAATAGGATTTGACGCAGAGTAAGTCCACTATTGCGCAGCTGAATACCAATAAAAAATAGAAGTAGAAAGAGTATCCATTCGCTTGCTGTATCTACCCAACTCAAATCAATGGGTAACAGCAGGCCAACCACTAACCCTCCGCCAACGACCACGATAAGCTTAACAGACTCTAAAGCCATCGAAGATAACGGTAGTTTCTTTTGATTCTGATTGGTCTGGAGTGGAACAATTTTATCAATAATAGGCAGAGCCAACAGGTTGCAGGCACTTAGACACAAAAAAAACGTACTCGCATAGAGGAGAATACTTTGTAAGTTGCTGCTTAAATTATCGAGCGCCGCCAAACTAAGACCCATCAACGACAAAATGACGTAAATAAGGTAGGACGTTGACTGATTGATCTTCTCCAATAACGAAGATCGAGATATAGGAATTAGATACCCCACCACAAGCGGAGCGAAAATAAATAGCATCCCTGAAAACATAAAGCTCAATGATTCCTTTTTGAGATAACATCAACACGCATAAATCAAATTATCTATCGGTTGAAATTAAAGACATTTCACCACACACAGCTCAGCCTTGAGCGAATCGTTTTATCACGGATAAGGTATTATCAGAAAGCGATAAATTACAAACCGCTAGCATTGAGTACAGCACGGATTTGATCATTGAAGTCAGTATCACTCATGTTACTAAGTTCATACAAGACTTCTGCACCAGTTAAGTTGAATTCAACTTCATGTTCGTCAATGCGTTCATCGTGATTGCGGAACATCAATAAATGATGCGCAATTCTAGCGATGTCGAGATAACTCACTTCTGGTCGCGTTAATTCGTATTTTTCGTTTGAGGATACTTCTCTGAAGTCGTTGTCAAACCCCCAACGCTCAAGTACCAGTTTACTTGTGGCAGAACAACGTGTTTGGAAGATCTGCAATGCAATATCTGGGTCTAGGTAATTGCCCCTATCTAAGTACAAGTGGTACTCATTAATTAGGCAAAATAGCCCTATATCGGCTAATAGACCGACCAATAACGCCTTTTCTTGCTCTAGATGACCATAAGTGCCTGGCTCGTGGCTACGAAACGATTGAACCAACATCACCATGACGGCACCGAGCTCACGAGATATCGCCGCACTCTTCACCAAGATGGCATTGCATTCTTTAGTGAGATTAACTGAGTGTTTAAGTTGCTCGATCGCTTGTGCGGTAACAATATCACGTACACGAAGTATTCCGAGACGAGATACCGCTGTAGTTAAGTCGTTGCAGGTGATATTTCTGCGATTGAAAATCACAGAGTTAGCGACTCGTAAAACGACCGCTGCTAATCCGGGATCTTCCAATAAACAGTTAGCAACATCGGCAATCGTGGTGTGTTCTTCGACACATAACTGCTGAATTTTAAGCACGACATCAGGAATAGGAGGTAACGAAATCTTACCCGTGGCGATGGACTGTTCTACCAGCTGAGCAAACTCGGATTCCAGTGCGTTTATAAGCTTATCTTTATTATTTGGCAGCCAAAAAAATGATAAATGTTCCATTGTGACGCTGTACTTGAGATCTTTCGTACAGTGTACCCTTACAGCGTATTCTTTATCAATTAAATGCGTATTATGTGCCCGTAATTGCCAGCGAGATCATAATGATGGCGCGTTTTAGGCATGCTATGCGTCAAAAAAATATCACCACACGAACAATAAGTGTGAAACTAATCACGTATGCAGAATTTATACTTTTTTATATGTGACCTATGTCCTAACTTATTTTTCAACGTTAAGTATGATTAAGCAAGTTGGTGAGCACAACTCACAAAAATATCGCCAACAAATCGACATTTATAATTCGCTATAAGCTGCTGTTTATCTGGTGACATCGCTAATCGGGGTAATTTATTCAGATTAAAGAGGTCAATGGACATGACAGACCAAGCTTTTTTTAAATATGTACGCACCTTCAGTGAGTACCAAAAACGTTCTATGTTCGGTGGTATTGGTTTATTCACCGATGATGCTATGTTTGCGCTTGTCAGCAATGATTGCTGCTACTTACGTGGTGGTAATGGGCTAGATGAAGTGTTTACTCAACTGAGCTGTGAGAAGTATAAGCACGTCAAAAAACAGACGACGGCAACCGTAAATTATTATGATGTAACCGATTTATTCGAATCCGGATATGTAGGGCTTGATGAACTGGTACAAAAATCAATTGAATACTCAATTAAGGAACGGAAATATCAAAAGTCCTCTGCCAGTAGACGCTTAAGAGACTTACCCAACATGCAACTAACCCTTGAACGTATGGTCAAGAAAGCCGGTGTTGATGACGTAGAAACCTTTTTAGAACTTGGACCTGTAAAAGTCTTCAACAAAGTTAAAACGGCTTACGGTAATGATGTTGATGTAAAGCTACTGTGGAAATTTGCTGGTGCAACTGATGGCGTACATTGGAAACTGATCCAAGAGCCGCGTAAAAAACAGTTATTGGCACTGTGTGACTAAGCGAAGCTGATCGCACAATGATTGACTTGTTTCGATGGAGTTAGCGGGTCGTAAAGGCAAGTGTGAAAAGCGGAAAAAGGACGTTGAAGTTTTTTACCACTTCATTGAGTTAGTCATTAAATTAGACAAAAAAACCGAGGCAGAGACCTCGGTTTTTGTTTTTGAATTTGCTCTTTTCTTACAGTACAAATCTTAAAACTTAAAACGCGTAGTGAACATTACCTGATCACCGTAAAAATCGTTGATACGTGCTTCAGCACCCAAAGAGAAAAGCTCTGTTGAGTGGAATCGAGCGTAGGCAGAGCCAGTCCAATCGTCATCGTTATCGATAGAAACGTAGCCGACTTTGCCGCCTACTTCTAATTGAGGGCCCAACCATTGGCGAACACCTAAGTTCAGCTCCATACCAACATCTGTGCTGCTCTCATTCGAAGGTTGCACAACGCGCATTAGCATTTCACCAGTAAGATCTGCCCAGTTGTTTAGCGGAGAATGGAAGCCAAAGCCTGCAGCTGAGTCAAAATCACTTTCAAACTCAGAGTCAATACGAGCAATAACATGCGCGTTCGGGTGAATTGATTTGCTGAATCCAGCACCAAATGTCACAGGACTTGCGCCAATACGTGCTTCGAAATAGTCGTAGCTAAAGTTGCTCATAGTTGCTGGCGCATTGCGATCGTTTGCAGCTAGGGCATGGCTTGATGCCACTAGTAAGGCAGCGGCTAATAGTGTTTTACGCATAACTAACGATAAACCTTGTTCATTATTTCCATGGATTCAAGCAACCACTTGAACCGTAATCTGATTTGTCCGACATCATAATAAAAAGGAAGGTCGACGACCAACAAAAATGTGTCGATGTTTTGTCAATTAACTTAATAGTTCCTTGGTTTAAGCAAAAACTGCGCCATATACGTAGTGTCCGAGAATTTCACTCGGACAAGTAACGATGTTTTTCTAACCTCATTCGACTATGCGAGGTTAGGTGGTGCAATGAGCATCGTTGAGTTCAAGTTAGAACCAAACACTTTATTACTCGCCAAAGCTTGCTCTTCTTTCTGCCATGGCGTTGAGGATTGCCTCAGAATCAAGGATTTGAGTCCAGGATAGCAGGTTATCATCATTCTCAATCACAAACGCGGTAAGCTGAGACACGATTGCTTTTCTCAATGCTTCGCCTTTCCAAGGTTTGGCAATGTAATAATCGAGACTCGCGTTATTTACGGCTTCTACGGTGTCTTCCAAACCAGCTTGTCCTGTGAGTAAAACTTTGCGCGCTGCTTTTGTGTCACCATTTTGACTGAGTTCGATTAAGAAGCTGATCCCAGTTTGTTCCGGCATAATGTGGTCACATAAAATGAGCGCAAGCTGAACTTCTTCTTCCGCCATCTCCTCAATCACTTGCCGAGCTTCAGTCACCGATTCCGCTCCTTCGACGACAAAGTTCTCCTCGAAGGGAGCAAGATCTTGGAGCACGCTATCCAAGACTTCTCGTTCGTCATCGACACATAAAATTAGATACTTGGTCATGTTTCATCTCCTTCTTCGATGACTGGTAACCAGACGGTCATTCGTGTGAACTGGCCGATCTCTGATTCGACGTCAATCCACCCTCTGTGTGCTGTTACGATTTGCTGGCAGATGGACAGCCCGATGCCTAAGCCAAAATTACCTTCTTTTTTTGTGGTGAAGTTCAGCTCGAAAATGGCGTCTCTTTGCGATTCAGGAATGCCACATCCATTATCTTCAAATGAGATAACGGCATAATGTGTGTGCTCTTTTTCTACAAGGCGTGTTTGTATGTTTAACACACCTTTCTCTGGAAATGCGTCAATGGCGTTAGAGACCAAGTTCGTCCACACCTGTTGGAGTGCGATCGGTTGACAAAGGATGGAAGGCAAGTTTGCATAGTCGGTTGAAACTTGGTGCATTTTTAATTTGTTCTCGAAAATCACCAAGGTGTCTTCAATACCTTCATGAATATCAGCATAGTGCAGGGTTTCATCATCTGACCGAGCATATCCTTTCAGGCTTTTTACCATATCAGCAATTCGTGCTGCACAGACATTAATTGAGCGAAGTGTAGAACCTGCTTTGTGGTATTGTTCTAGTGTATTGAGAGCATGATAAGACGCTTGCTGCTTTCTCGTTAGTTGGGTAAGTAGCTCGTGATCGGATTCTAAACCAAGGCTCACCACTTTCTTTGCTAATGCTCTGTCTGGAAGTATATGGCTAAGCGCTTTTACGCGTGATCTGAGCTCGGCGGTTGAAGCGGGTTTTGAGATTTGCGCTTTGCTCAGTAATTCAATGCCTTTGCTTTGTATATCGGAACTGGGCGCATCGTTAAGTAATCGTTCTAGTGTATGCGTTAAATTCTCTACGCCCCTTAATATCGCGGCTACTGGATTGTTTAGTTCGTGGGCCACTCCCGCAACCAATTGACCAAGCATCGCCATTTTTTCTCTTTCAATGAGCTGCTGGTGGGCTGATTCTAAAGATTCGAGCGTTTTTTGAAGTTGCAGTTTGGTGTTGATGCTTCTTTGCAATCGGCGGTTGAAGTGGCGTAAGAGCAAGTTTGTAAAAAGAGGCAGTAAGTTTGAGTCGCTTTGCATCACTTTATTGAATACGTTGCGATCGAGTTTGATAACTTCTGTTTTGGTTAGTGTTAGAGCTGTCGAGAAAGAACATTCCCCAGTAACAAACGACATGCCTCCGACAATATTCCCTTTGTTATGGCGTACAACCTCTCGCTGCATGCCTTGCTCATCGCGCTTGTACAGAGCCACTTCACCTTCGGTGATAAACCACAAAAAGCAATTTGGCTCGCCTTCCACGGTTAATAAGTGTTCAGGTGAGTATGTACGGCACGCTCTTGTTTCGTCATTATCTTTGAAAAATTGCTGGAGAGCGGAGATCACTTGCTCGGCTAACTCGGTATCAGACATCGAGTGGTAGTCGTGTAAGAATCCGGCTTGATAATGGCTCATCTGATTATTGATGTGCGCTCGCAACAAGCTGTGATGATCCAATATCTGACTGTAACTTAGCAGGTCTTCTTTACCGTTTCGCAATATAAATTGGGTCAGCTCTTTTTGCACTGTGTTAAATAAGACGTGATCTGGCAAAGGTTTAGTGAGGCAGTGGTCGAGCCTGCCTTCATTAACGGCAGTGAGAATTGCCTCTATATCAGACGAGCAGCTAATAAGAATTTTTCTTGCTTGCTCGGTATGTGGCATCCGGTCTAAACCAATAAGAAAATCCACGCCGTTAAAATGAGCGTGATGGCTCGCTATAACTAAAGCAACAGTCTGTTCTCTTTCTTCTAGATACTCTAAAGCGCTTTGAGCCTCTTCTATCGATTCGACAGAAAATATATCAAACTTACTTGAAAAGGCAGACAGCTCCAATCGAAACTGTTCAGCACTGATTGGGTTGTTGTCGAGACACAACACAGCATAACGATTCACAGATGTTTTAGCTCCGGTTAAAACTTCGCCACGCAAACTTTAACAATAAAAGGGCATGATGAGTGGGAGCCAAGTATGATTCCTGATTAATGGACTAGAATAAGCATCAATAGTCTGATTTGTCTCAATGTTTTCTCCGCAGGTGGTTTGGGGTAGACTGACCGAAAATATCTAATAAGTGACGTTATGCAAAATCTTAAAAAAATCGGCGCCATTGGTGGTGCTATCTCATTAGCGCTGTGTTGGCCATTGGCTGTCGGACAAATTGGTCAGTCCATCATTGAAGATGGTATTACCAATATGAATGATGAAATGATTAAAGGCGAAGTGGTCGAGTATCAGCGTGGCTATTTGTCTTCAGTCGTGCTGACTCGTTATTCAGTTGTTGATCCTGAGCTTAAAACGCAGCTAGAGCGTGATGGTATGCCAACGACGTTTGACGTAACCAGTGATGTTAGCCACGGTCTAACAAGCCTAACAGCAGATTCAAAATTGGTGGACAATGACTTTTTGCCTCTCACGATGCATAGCCAGACTCAACTAAATGGCAATACAGCATTTATCCTCGACCTAGACAGTTGGCATTATCGTAACGAAGCGCAAGGTGTTTCTGTTTCTACAAGCCCTGCAAAAGTAACAGGTGATGTGACGGTATTGGGTGATCTCAATTACCAAGTTTCCGTTCCTTCTGTTCAAGTGGATTTTGAAAACGGTGAAGAGCTTCATCTGAATGCATTGACAGGGCAAGGTAAAGGAAAGCAAGCAAAAGGCTACTGGTTAGGCGAGCAATCTTTCTCTCTAGAGAAGCTAGATGTGGTTGATGCGAACTTAACGCCTGTCTTTTTGATTGAAAATGCGAGCTACCGTGGTAACACTACGATGAGTGAGTCTGGTGATAAGCTGAACAGTCAATTAAACCTAGATGCTAAGAAACTACGTTTAACTGATGGGACGGATGTCGATAACTTTAAGTTGGATTTCTCAATTGCAGATGTGGATAGCCAGTCTTTTGATCAAATTATGTCTATCTATCAAAGCTCTCCTATGTTAGATGAGCAGGAAATTGCGAATTTATTGCCGCATGTCGATACGCTGTTTAGCAAAGGTTTTGATTTATCCGTGAACGAGCTTTCACTCGCGTTCGGTGACGGCAAGTTCCACAATGAGTGGCAACTATCCATCCCTGAAGGTACTGAGCATATTACTCAAGATCCAATGAAGTTGGTGACGGCCACTACTGGTGAACTTAGCACTTACTTCTCTGATGAATTAGTAACGCATTACCCATTTATTCAAGAAGGGATTGATGAGCTCCTTATTATGGAGTTGATCGAAAAAGTAGAGGGCGGTTATCAATTAAAAGCAGAAATTGGTGAAGGCAAATTGAAGTTCGAAAATGGGCATGAGTTCCCATTGGTGGCTCTACTTATGCCTGCTTTGATGCAACAACAGTAATTCGTGTTGTTGCGAATTTGTTCCAATTCAACGCTTAGTCTTTAAAAAGAGGTCGTAAGACCTCTTTTCTTGTTTTTATCACTGCGAAAACGTGATATTAATTTCGTAATATTTACATAGCAGGAGCAATGAGCATCATGGAACAAAATACGGACAACGTATTTAACTTCAGTGCAGGGCCAGCAGGTCTGCCTAAAGCAGTTATGCAGCAAGCACAACAGGAACTAATCGATTGGCAAGGCCTTGGTACTTCGGTCATGGAAATCAGCCACCGAAGCAAAGAGTTCATCAAAGTTGCAGAAGAAGCCGAGCAGGATTTACGTGATCTTCTGAATATTCCGGACAACTATAAAGTGCTGTTCTGCCAAGGTGGTGCTCGTGCTCAGTTTGCTGCTGTTCCTCTAAACTTACTTGGTGATGCCGATACGGCAACTTACATCGATGGTGGTTATTGGGCTGAAAGCGCGGTAGCTGAAGCGAAAAAATACTGCGAACCAGACGTGTTTGATGCAAGAACAGAAATCAACGGGAAAGTCGCGGTTCTACCTGCAAGTGAATGGAAAATTGCTCCAGAAGCGGCTTACGTTCACTTCTGTCCAAATGAGACCATTGATGGTATTGAGATTAACGATCTTCCTATCACCGACAAACCGATTGTTGCTGACATGTCTTCGACAATTCTTTCTCGTGAAATTGATGTGTCGAAATACGGTGTGATTTACGCGGGCGCTCAGAAAAATATTGGTCCTTCCGGCATTGCTATTGCTATCGTGCGCGATGATTTATTAGGTATGGCGAAGCAGGTACTACCAAGTATTTTGGATTACACTGTTTTGGCAGAAAAAGAATCAATGTTCAACACGCCACCAACCTTTGCATGGTACTTGTCTGGTCTTGTTTTCAAATGGCTGAAGGCACAGGGTGGAGTAAAAGCAATTGAGCAAGTGAACCGTGCTAAAGCCGCGCTACTGTATGATTACATCGATCAGTCTGATTTCTACCGTAATGGCGTGCACTCAGCGAACCGTTCTTTGATGAACGTGCCATTTCAACTTGCTAAGCCTGAACTGGATGCAACCTTCCTTGAGTTAGCAGACTCTAAAGGGCTGAAAGCGCTAAAAGGTCACCGAGCAGTTGGTGGTATGCGAGCATCCATTTATAACGCAATGCCGCTAGAAGGCGTTCAAGCGTTAGTAGACTTCATGCAAGAGTTTGAGAAAAACTACGCGTAAACTCAAACTGATAGTTGTTCTCCAAAGCGTCGCTATTGCGGCGCTTTTGTTTATCTCAACTCACATCATTCCAGGAAGGTAAAATGACCAAGGCAAATATCGAAGCGCTGACTAAGCAGTTCCCACTCTTGGCAGCACTTATTGATCTTGAAGAGGTTTGTTGGTTCAACCCCCATATCACTTCCTTGGAGGAAGGCTTACCTCATGTCGGGTTAGATGAAAAAGATATTCAAGCGGCGAGTGAACGGCTAACACGATTTGCGCCTTATTTGATGAAAGCGTTTCCCGAAACGGAAACGTCGCGTGGCATTATTGAGTCCCCAGTGGTGGATATTCCCAATATGAAAGTGCGTTTGGAGCAGCAATACGACACACCAATATTGGGCCATTTAATGCTCAAAAAAGACAGTCATTTGCCAATTTCTGGTTCGATCAAAGCGAGAGGTGGTATTTATGAAGTGCTCACTCATGCAGAAAAGTTGGCGTTTGAAGCCGGCTTGCTCTGTGAAAGCGATGATTACAGCAAATTGTTCAGCAATGAGTATCGGCAGTTTTTTAAGCAGTATAGTATTGCGGTTGGCTCAACCGGCAATCTTGGTATGTCCATCGGTATCATGAGTGCGAAGCTGGGTTTTTCAGTTTCAGTCCACATGTCTGCGGATGCGCGGGAATGGAAGAAAAATAAGCTCCGGTCACATGGTGTTAATGTCGTAGAGCACCAAGAAGATTATAGTATTGCTGTCGAGCAAGGTCGTAAAGAGGCAGAAAAAGATCCCAACTGTTTCTTTATCGATGATGAAAACTCACGGACGCTGTTTCTAGGTTACTCTGTTGCGGGTGAGCGTCTTAAGCAGCAGTTTGATGACTTGGGAATCGTTGTTGATGAGCATCATCCATTGTTTGTTTATCTTCCTTGTGGTGTTGGCGGCGGGCCTGGTGGCGTGGCATTTGGCTTGAAGGTAGCCTTTGGCGAGCATGTCCACTGTATTTTCGCAGAGCCAACGCACTCACCGTGCATGCTGTTGGGCGTACATACAGGCTTGCATGACGATATTTCGGTACAAGATTTGGGTATCGATAACATCACCGCAGCTGATGGTTTGGCAGTCGGGCGTGCCTCGGGATTTGTCGGAAGAGCGATGGAAAGGCTACTTGATGGTTTTTACACCATTGATGACGCTCGTATGTATCACCACTTGGGTGAGTTAAGTGAACTGGAAGGTATTAATCTAGAGCCTTCTGCATTAGCCGGTATGATTGGTGCAGTGCACGTCTCGAATAACCATGCTTACCAGTCTCGAATGAAATTTGACGAAGAAAAACTCAAAAACGCAACACATCTTGTTTGGGCAACAGGTGGGGGCATGGTTCCGGAAGATGAAATGGCGGCTTATCTCAAAAAATCTGGTCGGTAAATCAGCACTGTATACGTGCTTAATTAGGTAACTAATAATACAGGAATAACAAAAGGGCTCATCGTTTGATGAGCCCTTCTCGTCACTGAAAATCGAATTATAGAGATTGTAATAGCTGGTAGTAACGACCTTTTTGAGCGAGTAGCGTTGGATGGTCGCCTTGTTCGATGATCTCACCTTGTTCCATCAAACAGATGCTATCCATACTTTCTAGCTCTATCAGTCGGTGTGTAATGAATACTACTGTCTTATTAGCAAAGTGTTCATTGAAAAGCGCCATCACTTTTTGTTCCGTACGCTTATCGAGGCCTTCAGTCGGTTCATCTAAGAGTAGGATTGGGGCATCACGTAGCAATGCTCGAGCAATACCGATTCGACGTTTCTCACCACCAGATAACTGACGACCGCCGTCGCCTAACCAAGCGTCTAACCCCGGCTCTTCAAGAAGTCCGCCAAGCTCGACTTTTTGTAAAATAGTAGACAGTTGCTCATCACTTGCATCCGGAGCGGCCATGAGTAAGTTGTCACGTAGTGTCCCGTTTAGTACATCTACGCGTTGACTGACCACAGTCATTGCTGCCCGCAGGTCCGACTCGCTCCAATCTCGCAGTTTTGTACCACCGATTCGAACTTCACCTTGGTTAACATCCCAGTAGCGGCAAAGAAGCTGAATCAGTGTTGATTTACCTGAACCTGTTTGACCTACAATTGCAGTTTTAGTGCCCAACGGTAGTGAGAGTGACAAGTCTTTCAGCACCTTTTGCTGACCGTCAGGGTAAGTAAAATCTATGTTGTCGAATTCAATGTCTAACGTTGTGTCTTTATGTTTCGACTGCTCAGGGAAGACAACGTCAGGTTCAGCCAAAATTACTTCATTTAAACGACGAGCAGAGGTCAACGTTTGACCGAGATACTGGAATGCGCCCGCGATAGGCATCAGAATCTCAAAGCTCGCCATGGTTGCAAACGCAAACAGCGCAATCCAAGGATCAGGAGCACGACCACCTACGCCGTCTGCAGCAAACCAAAGCATCACAACCAGTGTAATGCCGTTCACCAGCATAAGCAGGCCTGAAGCCATGCCCGTTAAGTTCGCGTTCACAAATTGGTTAGACAGCAACTGCTTCTGCTTCTCTAGAATGAGATTACGATAACGTTCTTCTGCTCCAAAGATACTCAGTTCGCTGTAGCCTTGAAGCCAGTCCAGTGTCGCCACTCGCAATTGCGCTTTATGATGAGTGAGCTTCTCGCCATTGTTTTTACCCAGTTTATAGAACAGTACTGGCCATACAAACAACATGACGGTAAGAATCGAGCCAAGCAGTAGGGCGAGATGCCAATCAAAGAAAGCCAGGACAGCCGTTAAACTCAATATGCCAAAAACACCAATCACGACAGGGCTGATAAGTCGAAGGTAAACGTGATCCATCGCATCTACGTCCGCTACTAGGCGGTTGAGCAGATCGGCATCACGCATCGTAGAAACACGACCCGGAATCAGTGGTGCAAGTTGCTTAAAGAAGAAGATACGTAGATCGGTAAGCAGCTTGAACGTTGCATTGTGGCTAACGACACGTTCTCCCCATCGACCTGCGGTTCGAGCCATTGCAGCGCCGCGTACCCCGGCACCTGGTAACATGTAGTTGAAGGTCTCACGAGCAACCGTCAAGCCTGCCACCGCTGCGGCTGAAATAAACCAACCTGATAGCGTTAATAAGCCAATAGACGCCGCTAAGGTCAGAAATGCCAGTAGCATACCTAGCGAAAGACCAAACCAGTGTTTCTTATAGAGTTTAAGATAAGGGAGTAAATCACGCATCTAAGTTCCCCTTGTCTGTTTCACGTTGTGCGAGGTTCGCTTCCAACATGTCTTTAAATAAGCCATCTTCTGTCGACAGTGTGGCGTAATCACCACGTTGAACAATCTGACCGTCCTGCATAACAAGAATTTGCGATACGTTTTGTAAAGGCGCAAGTTGGTGAGTAATCATCAAATTCGTTGTGGCATGCGCATACTTGTTAATGCCTTCCATCACGAGTTTTTCACTGCGAGCATCTAAGCTTGCGGTTGGTTCATCTAATAACCAAAAACGACCATTTTGTAGCATGGCGCGAGCCAGTGCTAAACGCTGCGCTTGGCCGACAGATAAACCACCAGAACGATCAGATATCGGATAATCCAACCCATGCATTTCAACAAATTCAGCAGCGTGAGAGTCATTCAACACAGAATGTACGTCTGCATCCTGAATATTGTGCTTACCTAGTGTGATGTTATCTCGAATGCTACCGTGTAATAGCATCGGGTTTTGACCAATCCAGCTTACTGCCTCTCGCCATGTGGCTAGATCCAGTTGCGACAATTCGCAGCCATTAATTTTTAAGCTACCTTGATAAGGCATGAAACCGAGGATTGTGTTTACCAAACTTGTTTTACCTGCGCCACTTGGTCCAACTAAAGCCGTACTTTTGTTGGCTTCAAGAGAGAAGGATAGGGGACCTGCGAGCTGCTTACCTTCCGGACTAAAAATGGTTAACTGGTCCGCTTCAATATGGATAGGGCTGTTTTTATCTAACGCTTGGGTACCATCTTTGATTTGATCGACTTCCAAATCCAGAAACTCGACAATGCTTTCTGCTGCGCCAACCGCTTGCTGTTTCGCATGATAGAACGTGCCCAAATCACGTAATGGCTGATAAAACTCTGGAGCAAGAATCAGAATGAACAAACCAGCAAAGAGCGTAACACCTGTGTCGTAGTAGCCGAAGTCCAGCTCCCCGATATAACTAAAGCCAAAGTAGACAGCGGTAATTGCGATAGAAATGGAAGTGAAAAACTCTAACACCGCAGAAGACAGAAACGCGATTTTCAGAACGTCCATGGTACGAGTACGAAAGACTTCTGAAGCCCCCTTTAGCGTCTCAGTTTCAGATTTTGTTCTATCGAATAAGCGAATGGTTGTCATTGCTTGCAAGCGGTCATAAAAGTGACCCGACAAACGCTGCATCGCTTTAAAGTTTTTACGGTTTGCTTCTGCGGCTTTCATCCCAACCAGTGCCATGAAAATAGGCACTAGTGGTGCAGTGACCAGGAAGATCAAGCCTGCTGCCCAGTTTACTGGGAATACGACAACCAAAATGATGAAAGGCACTAGTACCGATAATGACATTTGAGGCAAGTAGCGTGAGAAGAAATCTTGCATATCTTCTACCTGCTCTAAGATGAGCGTTGCCCAACTGCCAGCAGGTTTGCCTTTGATGTAAGCTGGCCCAAGCTTATGAACTTTATCTAAAATGAGTTGGCGAATATAAACTCGAATTTGCTCCCCGCAACGGTAACCGGCAAGCTCTCGACCCCAGGTACAAACAGCTCGACCGATAACCGTGCCACCGAGCCCAACAAAATGCCAAATGAGCTCGGCTTTGTCGACTTGGTCAATGATTAACTGGTGCAGAATGGAGGCGAGCAGGGCTGCTTGAGCCAATAAAAACACGCTTGAAAGTACGCCTAGGCCTATCGCAATCATAAGCCAGCGCTTGGCTAACTTACTTTGTTGCTTCAGCCACTTATTCAAGCTGCTTTGCTTTTTCTTATCCATCGTGAAGGCTTAATGATAATTGTTTTAATGAGGCGGTAGTATACAAAAGAAAACCCAGCGGGAATACCGCTGGGCTTTAAGGATATGACACAAATGTGAAAAGTTATTTGTCACCAAGTGAGTCTAAGAAACGTTCAGCATCTAATGCAGCCATACAACCTGTACCTGCAGAGGTGATCGCTTGACGGTAGTTGTGGTCCATTACGTCGCCAGCTGCAAATACACCTTCGATACTAGTTTGTGTTGCGTTGCCTTCAAGACCTGATTGAACGATGATGTAGCCATCTTTCATGTCTACTTGGCCTTCAAAGATTTGTGTGTTTGGCTGGTGACCAATTGCGATGAATGCACCCATTACATCGATATCTTCTGTCGCACCGCTGTTCACGTCTTTAATGCGGACGCCCGTTACGCCCATATCGTCACCCAGTACTTCATCGAGAGTGCGATCGGTATGAAGAACGATATTACCGCTTTCAACTTTATCCATCAGACGTTTCACAAGGATCTTCTCTGCGCGGAATGAATCGCGGCGGTGGATCAGGTGAACTTCTGACGCAATGTTAGATAGGTATAGCGCTTCTTCAACAGCCGTGTTACCACCGCCCACAACTGCAACTTTCTGATTACGGTAGAAGAAACCGTCACAGGTTGCACAAGCAGAAACGCCGCGACCTTTAAATGCTTCTTCAGACTCAAGGCCAAGGTATTTTGCTGATGCGCCGGTAGATATGATTAAGGCATCACAAGTGTACTCACCTGAGTCGCCTTTTAAACGAAATGGGCGTTGTGATAGCTCTACTTCATTGATGTGATCAAATACGATTTCAGTTTCAAAACGCTCGGCGTGTTCTTTCATGCGATCCATCAATGCTGGACCTGTCAGTCCCTCAGCATCGCCTGGCCAGTTTTCAACTTCAGTTGTGGTGGTTAGCTGACCACCTTGTTGCATTCCCGTCACAAGCACAGGGTTTAAGTTTGCACGCGCTGCGTAGACGGCAGCTGTGTATCCTGCAGGACCAGAACCAAGAATTAATAATTTACAGTGTTTTACGTCGCTCATTATGGCTCCAAAAAGGGCGTAACATTTCCCTCGATTGTATGGAAATTCTTAGTGCTTTAAAAGCATAAACAACGATTGTGATCGAATAATTGGTTATAGATTAGAACCCACTAAATATTGATTGAGAACGTTGACTTCTAGCATAAAATTCTATTCGTAGTAGAGAAGCCTAGTTTCAAATATTGTCAAAGCGTAAAACTGAAACATGGCTCTGTTTTTGTGGTTTGGTTTGGTTTGTTATGTTGTTTTCGTCGTTTTGTTGAAGCTATCAACGTTAAAAGCTGGTAATTGCAGAATATTTGCGTAACCTAGTGTGTAAATTAAATGTTAATTAATGTGCCTCATTAAAGGAGCAAATGATGTTACATTCACGTGAGAATACTCTACATTTAACACAGCTCAGCATGGCAGCAATTGAGCAGCTTTCCCCATCGTTTGAAGAACTGCCTCGTACCGAACATGCAGATGGTCAGTATCGACTACGACGTTATTCTGTGGTTGGCTTTGATAACGGCAAAGTCATCGACTTAAATAAAAATAGCTTTGTTCAATCCTCTGATATCAACCGATTTCAAGGTGATGTAGTAAGACAATTCGAGCCAATTGAGAAGGATATTCTTACCAGCGATGGATTTCGAGAAATGTGTGAATTGTTTGTCAATGCGAATCATCTGCCAAACGGTCAAGAAATAGAAATTCACCAAATCCGTATCAGGGCACTGGAAGAAGAAACCCAAGTAGCACCTGAAGGTGTGCACCAAGACGGTTTTGATCATATTGCAATGGTTGGTGTGGGACGCCATAACATCATCGGTGGCGACATCATGCTGTACAGCAGCCATAACCAAGCCCCATTTTTCCGTAAAGTGCTAGAAACCGGAGAGGTCGCAATCTTGGCTGATAGCAAGCTGTGGCATAACGCGTGCCCAATCCGCTCTGTTATTGATGACGAAGCGGGCCATATGGATGTATTTGTACTTACTGCTACGGATAAGCGTAATGAACTTCAATCTTAATCAGATCAGAGAGCAATTTCCGGCGTTGGCTCAATACCACAACGACAAGCCCGTGACGTTTTTTGATGGTCCAGGTGGCTCACAAGTGCCTCAACCAGTACTAGACAGCATGGTTGGGTATTTAGGTCGTTTCAACGCTAACTTAGGCGGGCATTATTTTTCTAGCCAAGTGACCGTTGACGTAATGCAAAATGCGCGTGAGTCGGCTCAGGCTCTACTTAATGCCCCTTCATCTGGCAATATTGTCTTCGGTGCCAATATGACCTCACTAACCTTTCAGCTTAGTCGCGCGATTAGTCGAGATTGGCAAGCAGGAGATGAGATCATTGTCTCCGCTTTGGATCACTATTCAAATGTATCCAGCTGGCAGCAAGCGGCAGAAGATAAAGGCGTTACGGTTCATCAAGTTCGTATCAACGAAGAAGATTGTACGCTTGATATGGAGCATTTAAGCCGCCTTCTTTCTGATAAAACGCGCCTTGTCGCTGTGACTTATGCATCGAACACGACGGGCTCTATTGTGGATGTACAGCAAGTAGTCAGCATGGCGCACAATGTTGGGGCACAAGCTTATGTGGATGCCGTCCATTATGCGCCTCATCATTTGGTTGATGTTCAAGCGTTAGGTTGTGACTTTTTAGCTTGCTCAGCTTACAAGTTTTTCGGACCACACGTTGGTATTGCTTACATAGCCGATCAGTGGCTCCACAGTATTCGCCCTTACAAAGTCGAGCCTGCCACTAATATAGGCCCTGGTCGATTTGAAACAGGAACGCAAAGTTTTGAAGGTCTTGCTGGTGTCGTTTCTGCGGTTGAGTATCTGGCTCAATTTGGTGAAGTCGGTTTACCTCTTCGCCAACGATTGGAGCAAAGCTACCAACTGTATGAACAACATGAGCAGCGCTTGAGTGAGCGTTTCTTGCAGCGTTTGAATGCATTAGATGGTGTCAATCTATTCGGTATCGCAAAGGAAGATAGCCAACTCCGCACGCCAACTTTTGCGCTAACGTTTGACCGATATTCTCCAGAGTTCATCGCGAAAACACTGGGTGAACATAACATTTGTGTATGGAATGGTCACTTTTATGCGTTGGGCTTAGTTCGTCAACTTGGTTTAGAAGAATCGGGTGGTGTAGTGCGAATTGGTTGTATGCATTACAACACAATAGAAGAAGTCGATATGTTATTCGATGTGCTAGAAAGCATCCTTGACGCATAACTAACGATTTCTTCCTAATAGAAAAACAAAAGCTCGAGTCAAACTCGAGCTTTTTTCATTTTTATTTGAATCAACGCGTTCTGCAAGCGATTACTCACTAACTTCAACTTCATAGGAAGTGAATTTTCTTACATTAATAACGCCGGTATCAAAGATGAGGTATTGACCTTTGATGCCTTGCAAAGTGCCAGTAACAACCGGGTTTTTATCGAAGTTATGCGAAGTGATCTTCGTTGGGTGCTGTTGTACCGGGTAGCTAAGGTCGGTAATGCTTTCGTTTAATACTTCAATGGCATCTTCGCCGAATTGCTGTTTTATCTCGGCAATTTTCTCTTCGACTAAAGGCAATAGCTCAGCAAAACGGTCCTGCAATGCCATAGGTTCACCGTCACCTTTTAGCAGTGTGCGCCAATTGGTCTTGTCTGCGATATGTTTCGCCAGTTCAACTTCAATTAAACCGGAGATATGGCGAGTTTTTACTTTAAAAATTGGCAAGCCCTGAGTCGCGCCTTGGTCAATCCAACGAGTCGGGATTTGAGTATGACGAGTAATACCAACTTTTAAGCTGGATGTGTTGGACAGGTAGACAAAGTGATCCACCATGCAATTCTCTTCACCCCATTGTGGTTCGCGACAAGTCCCTTGATCGTAGTGGCAGGTCTCTGGCTTCATGATACACATGTCGCAGCTTGCTAGCTTTTTCATGCATACAAAACAGTGGCCTTGCGAATAACTCTTTTTCGTTTTCTTTCCACATGAGCAACAAAAAATATTGCCAGTGTGAGTCAGTGTGAGCGTTTTACCCAGAAACGGAGTTAAGTCGATTTCTTCCTCACCGACAGGAAGACGGTAGTTGACGGCACCGTCCAGAGAAGCACGCATTTTGTTTAGCGTGCCAGTTGCAATTAATGACATGACATTACTCATTATTGTGTTTTTGCACAGTATATACTGAAGTGGAGAAGAGATGCAGGGTTGACAGGAGCTTTAAAGTAAATGTCTTGCACTAAATTATTATGCATCGTGTTTTATTTTCTAAAAATTATGGCTGTGAAATGCTTCGCAAATAGAAGTTGAGCTGCACTTTTTAGAAATTTTAAAACGTGATAACGGTTCAAAATCCGTTACTATGTGTCGAAACTAAGAATTGAATGAGAAAGTGATTTTATTTCTTGATAAATCACCTTGATTTCATTTTTTGAAATTATTGAACCTCACGTATTGCATATAATCTCAGCAGGTCACTTGCCCATGAAGTGGATCCATAACTTTATCTTTGCTCTTTCTATTTGCACTATCAGTTTGGTTGCCCTTTATAGTGTGCTTGGCGATACGCGAAAGCTGACCATTACACCTGAGCATTTCAATATCTATGCAACTAAAGATGCCAGTGAAGGAGGTGTGAGTGAGGCTGATATCACATACGATCGGCAAAGCCTAGTTCTTAGCTGTGAACTAAAGCAGAGCTCGTATGCTTGGCCTTACTGCGGAATCTCGGTTTATACCGATTCAGCAACGCCAACACAGGGTATTGACCTTTCCAACTACCATACGATTCGATTGAAGGTGCGATATGAAGAGGCAGGAATAGGGGCTAACACTAGCCACGACCTACGTTTGTATCTTCGCAATTATAATTCTGAGTATTCCAAGCCGGACGACGAGTACACCATTAAATATAATGGCATGCAGTTTTCTCCGTCGGGTTCGATCGATATTGTCGAAATTCCGATTAAAAATCCTCAGGTGATGACCTGGTGGTTAGCAGATAACGGAGTCGCGATTGAACACTCTGCACCTGAATTTTCAAACATCACACGTATTGATATTGCAACTGGGTCTGGTGCGGCACTTGGTAAACATAGAATTGTGATTGATAAAATTGAGTTTGAAGGCGCTTACCTTGCGCAAGAAACATTGTTGTATGCATTATTACTCTCTTGGATGGCGCTTGGACTGGCTTTTTCACTGCATGAGTTACGAAAAAATAGAGTGGCTTATGAAAAAGCGCAAAAGCGTCACCGTCATTTGGAAAAGGTGAATGATACTTTGCGAGCTCAAAACTATGAGTTTGCAGAGTTAGCGCATCGAGATGCTTTGACGGGCGCGATGAACCGATATGCTGTGCAACACTGGCTGGAACAACAATCTCGTCAGGTTCGCTGGGGGCATAACACCTTCAGTATTCTCTATTTGGACTTGGATAAGTTTAAAAAGGTGAACGACAAATTTGGGCACCAAATGGGGGATGACATATTGCGCGAATTTGTCATGGTGGTAGCGACTTCTATTTACTCAGACGATCGACTCGTTCGTTGGGGCGGCGAAGAGTTTGTCGTATTTTGCCCTGATACCAATATTGAACAAGCGTTAGAGAAGGCAGAAATGATTCGCAAAAATGTGGAGGATCATTTGTGGGTGCACGGTGATTCATTAACTTGCAGTATTGGCGTTGCCCAAATGCAGAATGAACGCGTCTCAGAAACCATGGCGAGAGCTGACGAAGTGTTGTATCAGGCGAAGCGCAATGGCCGCAACCGAGTGGAAGCTCATTATGGTTTACTTGCTTGAGAAAAGAAGCAAGCCTGATAGCCGTTCACTGAAAGGAAAGAAAAAAGGTGGCCAACTGGCCACCAAGAGGGAAACTGCTGAACACCACTTAGGGGGGGAAGTTTGGGTTATCGATACGATTACCGTGAGCAGCAGTGTAGTGCTAATCGAACTTGCTATTTTTACCAGAACAACCAAGCGAAAAGCGTTAGTGCAGCAATACACGCAATGTTTAATACGAAACCAATTCGCATCATTTCTTTTTGCTTGATATGACCCGTACCGAACACAATCGCGTTTGGAGGTGTTGCAACTGGTAACATAAATGCACAAGATGCAGCGACGGCAATCAGTGCAGAAAGAATAACCGGAGACATGCCTAAGGCTTCTGCAATGGTCGCAAATACAGGGACAAGTAGCGCAGCACTGGCGGTGTTACTCGCAAACTCAGTCAAGAAGACAACAAAAGCAACCACTGCAAGAATCGTTAAGAGAATACCGGCTTGCTCAAGGAAGCCTGACAAGCTATGAGCCAAAAATACGCTTGTTCCGGTTGCTTTTAGGACGTTACTCAGACAGATACCACCACCAAATAGGATTAACACACCCCAGTCGGTTGTTTTCTCAATATCTTTCCACTCGACGGCGCGAGAAGCACCAAGTAGAAGGATGGCGCCAATGGCTACAAGAGTATCGAACTTCGCGAAGCCACCCAGCATAGCGTTAATAGGCTTACTGAATATCCACAAAGTTACGGTCAGTAAGAAAATCGCCAACGTAATCATTTTGCCGTTTGTCCATTCGACTGGTTGATGGTCAAGGTCAAACTTGTGGCTAAGGTCAGGCTTAGTCATCGTGTACAATACGAGGATAGCGATTGGCATTAATACTAGGGAAATAGGTACACCAAACTTCATCCATTCAGTGAAGCTTAGGCCAACTTCAGCGGCTGCAATTGCGTTTGGTGGGCTACCAACCAGTGTTGCAATACCACCAATTGAAGCACTGTAAGCGATACCGAGTAGAACAAACAAAAAGGTGTTGTGGTTTTTCTTGGCGTCTAGCTTTGTCATCACACCCAGCACAAGCGGTAACATCATCGCGGCGGTGGCGGTGTTTGAAATCCACATTGACAGGCCAGCACTCACACCAAATAGCATGAATACAGCGACAGACATTTTTCCTCTTGCCAGCAATAGTACTTTATCTGCAATCGCTTGATCTAACTTTTGTTTATGTAGAGCCGCAGCTAGTGCAAAACCACCCAAAAATAGAAAAATGATGGAGTTGGAAAAGTTATTCAGTGCGGCTTGAGTGTTGAACACACCCAAAAATACCGCAAGTAGTGGTATGAGCAGCGCAGTGATGCTGACGTGAATCGCTTCGGTTAGCCACAAAATAGCAACAAAAACTAAGATGCTCAGGCCGGTTACTACTTGTGGTTCAAAGGGTAAGGTATTAAACAAGATAATGAACAATAGGATATTCGCGTTCAAAATCATGCTGTTGCGAGTGAAGAACCAATTCTTCAATGTCACAGCGAGTGCGGTCATGGGTAGTGCTCCTTTTGCATTGCCTTTTGTCGGTTTTTTATGGCAAAGTAACTGACTTGTAGTTATTTATTGATGAAATGTTACTTTGAATGCGAAAAAGAGTTTTGCCTGAATCGTAGAGCAAATTAGAAAGTGTGATGTTGAGAATTGGAAATGGGTAGAAAACTACCCATTTGTTTTATAGAAATGTTACTAGGCTTGTGAGCCACGTTATTCCTCTATTCGACGGGGACTTGAAGAGGCTCGTTAGCTGCTTTATTTGGCTCTTTTACTGCAACGATAGGTTCTTGAGGGCCAAGAAACTTAGGCTGCGTATTGATAATGTACAGGTCTAAAAACGCTTTCACACGGGCTAGCAGTTCTCGAACACGCATCGATGTTTTTTGCTTGTTGGCCGTCGGCCCTGCTACCGCGAGACACTGTGCATCAATGCTGTAAGCATCAGCGATGAACAGTGCGCGTTCACAGTGAAAGCGCTGAGTCACAATCAGAAATCGCTCCGAAGCAAAAATTTTTTTCGCTCGTACAATCGAATCTAAGGTACGAAAGCCAGCATAATCAAGGTGAATCACTTCTTCAGGCACGCCTGCTTTAAGTAAATCGCGTTTCATTGTCCACGGTTCGTTGTATGAACGGTGGGCGTTATCGCCACTCAATAAAAACTGTTTTACTTTGCCTTGGTTGTAAAGCTCAATCGCCGCATTAATGCGATGAGTGTAGTAAGTGTTGAGGATCTTTCCGATGTACTTACTGGTACCAAGAACTACGGCAACCTCATGTTGAGGGATTTGCTCGTATTCAGTGAAAATGCTCTCTTTGGCTTGTAAAACTACCCATCGGTCGATGGCAACAACAGAAACAAGCAGACTAAGTGCAGAGATCGACAAAATCAAAGCAAATCGCTTCCAGGAAAATTTCAGCTTCCACTTTGATCTTATGCGAGAAAACAACAAAACGTTTTATATCCTTAACTAAAAATGTAGTTCTCATCATATCTGATAGAAACAAAAAGAGAGAAGCCCATTTATGCCAAAATCTGGTTAGGATGATAAAAAAATAAAAGCCCCTACATGGTAGGGGCTAATTATTAAACGAATTGTCTCAAGCTTAGAACGCAGTGCGTTTGTAGCGGCGGTAAACAGGTTGCCAGAACGACTGTTCAATCGCCACGTTCAATGCTTCATCAGTAATTTCTAATGCGACACCTTGTTCAATTGCCTTTTTACCAACGGCAAATGCGATTTTTTTCGATACTAAGTGGATCTCTTCTAGTGGTGGAAGTAGAGCCCCACGACCGTTGATTGCTAGAGGAGAACATGTTGCGAGCGCACGGCTTGATTCCATTAGCATCTCGTCAGTGACACGTTTTGCATTGACAGCAAGTACACCAAGGCCAATGCCTGGGAAGATGTAGCTGTTGTTACATTGTGCAATAGGGTAAGTGCGACCTTCATGAACCACTGGCTCAAATGGGCTACCTGTTGCAACCAGTGCTTCACCATTTGTCCAACGAATGATGTCGTTCGGTGTCGCTTCCACGCGGCTTGTTGGGTTCGACAGTGGGAAGACAATCGGACGCTTACAGTGTTTATGCATTTCTTCGATGACTTCTTGGCTAAATAGGCCAGGCGCACCAGAAACACCAATTAATACCGTTGGCTTGGCGTTACGCATAACATCGAGTAGTGAGAAGCCATTTCCTTCATTTTCCCACTCTTTCGTATTGGTATGCTTTTGCACCAAGCGTTGTTGGAAATCAAGAAGGTTAGGCATGCCTTCTTGTAACAGACCCCAACGGTCAACCATGTAAACTTGTGAGCGAGCTTGCTCGTCAGAAATTCCTTCCGATACCATTTGTGCGATGATCGCTTCTGCGATACCACAACCAGCAGACCCTGCGCCTAGGAAGGTAATACGTTGTTTAGAAAGCTGAGTTCCTGCTGCTTTACAAGCTGCAAGTAGAGAGCCAACAGTAACAGCAGCAGTACCCTGAATATCATCATTGAAGCAACACACGCGGTCTTTGTAACGCTCAAGAAGAGGCATCGCATTTTTCTGAGCAAAGTCTTCGAACTGGATCAAAGCATCAGGCCAACGGCGCTGTACCGCTTGGATAAACTCTTCTACAAATGCATCGTATTCTGCACCCGTAATACGAGGATGACGCCAACCCATGTACATCGGATCAGCTAAGCGTTGCGGGTTATTGGTACCCACATCAAGCACGATTGGTAGCGTGTAAGCAGGGCTGATACCACCACACGCGGTATATAGTGACAGTTTACCGATAGGAATACCCATGCCGCCGATACCTTGGTCACCCAAGCCAAGGATACGTTCGCCATCTGTCACAACAATCACTTTAACGTTGTGGTTTGCTGCGTTGTTCAGCAAGTCGTCAATACGGTCACGGTTCGGGTATGAAATGAACAGACCGCGACCACGACGGTAAATGTTAGAGAAGTTTTCACATGCTGCGCCAACAGTCGGCGTGTAGATGATAGGCATCATCTCAGAAATGTGATTTTGCACTAGGCGGTAATACAATGTTTCGTTGGTGTCTTGGATATTACGCAGATAAATGTGTTTATCCATATCGCTTTCGAAACTTTTGTATTGCTGGTAGGCACGTTCCACCTGCTCTTGGATAGTTTCGGTCGACTCTGGAAGCAGACCTTCTAAGTTGAATGAACTACGTTCTTCAGCAGAGAATGCACTGCCTTTGTTCAAAAGAGGGGTTGCTAAAAGAGCCGGACCCGCATATGGAATATATAGTGGGCGTTTATCGTTGTTCATTGGGTGCCTTATGTAGGGTTGAAGGATGCGCACCAAATTTTAACGGGTTCACTATTTAGTTGTAAACATGCGTTGATGCACATCAATGTAATGTCGCAAAAAAATTCAGAGACCGACGAAAATATCGGCAATATTGGTTGTTTAGAGATACCTAAAGCAGGATTTTTTTACTTGGGTATAATGTTTTGCATCATCAAATCAAATCCAATTTCTATGTTTCAACTACCTATCGACAGCCTGCAAGCTGAGTTTGACCATCATGTAAGCCTTAACCATCTTGTGGTGGAAGCCGAAACCGGGTCGGGTAAATCTACCCGCTTGCCCATGTGGGCGGCAAAACACGGACGCGTTCTGGTTATTGAACCACGTCGAATTGCTTGTACCTCGCTGGCTGAATTTCTTGCGGAGCAATCTGGAGAGCCAATAGGTCGCAAAGTCGGTTACGCGATCAAGCTTCATGCCTACTTTGATGAAAAAACCGAAGTTGTATTTGTGACTCCGGGGGTTGCACTGCGTTGGTTTTCGGAAAACAAGCTAGCAGACTTTGATGTCGTGATAGTGGACGAATTTCACGAGCGACGCTGGGATATTGATCTATTAACCGCCATTTTGAAGCAAGAAAATCAACATCGATTGATCGTCACTTCTGCTACCTTAGAAGGCGAAAAGCTTGCTCGTTACCTGAATGCTAAGCGTCTGCGTTCGGAGGGACGTTGCTTTCCAGTCACGGTGACACATCGTTCCACAGACAGCCGCTATTTACCGAACAAAAAGGGATGTGAACAGGAGGTTGTCGGATCGGTAAAAGAAGCACTGGAAGATGAAGATGGCGATATTCTTGTTTTTCTCCCAGGACGTAAAGAGATCGCCCAATGCGCGCAGATGCTACAAAGCAGCAGTGATGTCATGGTGGTTAAACTTCATGCCTCGGTCAGTGATGAAGAACGACATCGTGCGCTGACGGTACAAAAGCAACGGAAAGTCGTATTGGCAACCAACGTCGCGGAAACCTCTCTGACCATTCCTAATATCCGTGTGGTAATCGATAGTGGTTTAGAGCGCAGAACTGTACAACGAAATGGACGTACAGCACTGACATTAACCAACATTTCTAAGGCCAGTGCCGCGCAGCGAATGGGGCGAGCAGGTCGCGTTACCGAAGGGGCTTGTATTCGTCTATATGGTGAGCGCGCGCCTTTAGAGTTGGTGACACCTCCAGAATTACACAGAGAAGAGCTCGTCGAGCCCATGCTGGCAGCGGCTTGTTGTGGGTACCGTCTCTCAACACTCGATTTTCTCGACTCAATTCCAGAAAAGTCGCTAGAGGCATCTCATTCGACGCTGTTATCCATGGAAGCGATTGATGAGGATGGCAATGTCACGCAGCACGGGAGAAAAGTATATCCACTACCCATTGATGCACTGTTTGCCGATCTCGTTACCAGAATTCAAGCGAAGCCAGAGAAGGAAGCAATGATTGATTTGGCTGCCGCCTTATCTGTGCCTGCGCAGCTCTATCAGCGACAAAGTGGTGAAGTTGCTGAGCTTCTATCTCAAGAGGAGCCATACGGATGTGATGCCTCTTTGTTGATCCGTTTGGTTCGGGGGGAGCGACTTCCGGGCATTGTCATTGATGCCAGCGCACTCGAAGAGGCACAAGGTTTAGCGAAACAAATGCGAGAAGTATTTGAATTACCGGAACTTGACGTTGCCTCTCGATATAAACGTGAAGCGCTCTTTTTCTCCATCGCCTCATTGCACCCTGAGCTTGTGTTTGTCCGACGAGCTCGTCGAAGGGATGCTCTAGGAAATGGCGTAGTCGAGATGCTGGTTGGGCGTAACAGCCGCTTTCCTGACAAAGAAGAAGCGGCAATCGTGCTAGACAGCCATAGCGTGCCAGGACGAGGCGTTAAGCAAACACTGAACCTCGCATCGGTTATGATGCCTATCCCGCTGACATTATTACGCGAACTTGAATTTGGGGAGTGGCAACAAGGTGAGACGAATTATGAAGAAGATACGCCAAGAGCAACAATGCACTTGGTCTACGCCGGGCGAACAATCTGTACTGAACATCAAGCGTTAAAAGGTGATGTTGCTGTTCATTCTATTGTCGAAATGATAGAAGACGAGACACTGTTACCAGGTTTTGCTTCTCAAAGAAAACAGCAAATCCAACACTGGAAACTCTACAACGCATTGGGCCTTAATGTCGAAGGAGAAGAGGTTAACGACTTGGCCTCCTTGACATTTTCTAGCTGGTTAAAGGATCAGTTGGAAACATTAGGCGTTGAAAACATCGATGATATGGCGTTGTTTGAACCAGAAGACTTAACATTTAACGGTGTTCCAGAATGGGAATACGACGATTTCACGGAGCAGTACCCTTTAGAACTTTTGCTGCCAGAACTCCAACTAGATGTCGAGTATTACGCGTCTCGCAAGCTGGTACAGGTCGTTTATCGAGAGGGAAACCGTAAGGGAGACCCGAAGCGTTGGGAGCTGCCACGTTGGGCGGGTTGGAAGATACAGTATAAAAAGGCCAGTCGAGTGATTGATGTAAAGTAGGTCGGCGGATGACGTTGTGACAAGAATTGATATTTTCTTGGTGAATCTATAATAATTTCATATTGATAGCGTTACTTGCGTGTTGTTTTTAGTTTCTTAATTGAAATATTAATCAATTGAATGCTTATATATGGCGAAGCTGTACATCAGTTGTTACAAAGCTGGTTTTAATATTTCCTTTTGTATGTAAATTAGGGCATAAAAGACGAATGTTTTATATCCCATTGCTATATCAAAACAGTTGAACGATATTTGGTATATCTCATTTTCGAGTGTCGGGGGCATAGAATGGATCAACAAGGAAAGACGTGCATTGAATTCGACTACACTAGCTTTTTAGGAGCGACAGGTAGTAAAAAATGGACCTTTTTAGAGGCATTTGCCACCATCGCGCCTATTTTCGGTTTGATGTGGAAACAGAACATTGCGGAATTGCGCAAGCCTGAAGATCGGTTGTGGGATGCCGCATTAAAATCGATGTCTTCTCGTAAAAGTGATGAATCCAATTTGGTCCGCTTAACCCAGCTAGCTAAACATGAAGGGATCAATGAATTGCGAGTCGTTATGCCATATTCGCTCGATGTTCAGCAAATCGAGTACATAGAATCTCGCAGTCAGTTGAAGGTGGATACGTCAGAACAAGATGTCCTTAACATCAAGTTTTAGGCTGAGCATTTCCACTTCATCGATGTACCACTTAACAATAGTGCAATGAAAAGCGACCTCAAAGTAGGTCGCTTTTTTATTTTGAGGTTTTTGTCACAGGTCTTGGAAGTGTGATGAATATAGAGTATTTGCACTTAAATTAACAAAAATGTAACGTTTGGAAATGCAATTGTCATAACTAGCTTCTAACTTTGTGTTTTTAGGACAAATTACCGACTAAGTGGTTGGTACTGTAAGTTCGAATTAACGTCCCTTATTGGCACACAAGGATGATTGAGTCACCACGTCATTTGGGCATAAAAACAAACACAATAAGAAAGGAAGTCAATATGTCTTTGTCTCGTCGAGACTTTATGAAAGCTGCCTCTTCAACGGCGATTGTTACCGGGCTGGTGGGCTGTGGTAGCGATGCTAGTGAATCTGTTGCGGTTACCTTTGAGCACGGAGTGGCGAGTGGAGATCCTACTCAAACACAAGTAATCATTTGGACTCGTGTTACAACCTCAGCGAGCTACGCAGATGTAAGCTGGCAAGTTTCATCTAACGAAAATTTTACTGATATCGTGCAAAGTGGCACTTTTGCCACAGACACGAGCCGAGATTTCACGGTAAAAGTCGATGTTCAAAATCTCAACGCAAATTCTCGTTACTACTATCGATTCATGGTTGGTGATGTCACTAGCGAAGTCGGGCAAACTCAAACATTACCAGAAGATGGTGTAGAAAAGGCATCCATGGCGGTTGTTTCTTGTGCAAACTATCCTGCTGGCTATTTCCATGTGTACCGAGAGATTTTAAATCAACATGAGCAAGACCCGTTTGATGTGGTGCTTCATCTCGGTGATTACATATATGAGTATGGTGCTGGTGGCTACGCTAATGAAGATGCTGAGGCACTAGGGCGAGAGCCAAGCAAAGGCACTGAATGCATTACCTTAGATGATTACCGAAAACGGTATGCGCAATATCGCCAAGATGCTGATCTGCAAGCGTTACATGCGAGCCTACCAATGATTGCTGTCTGGGATGACCATGAGCTTGCAAATGATACTTGGAAAAATGGTGCGGAAAACCATCAAGAAGAGGAAGGCAGTTTTAATGATCGTCGTGCAGCTGCGGCTGCCGCGTGGACAGAATGGTTGCCCGTTCGTGAAAACACTTTCTCAAACATGCTGATTTACCGTCAGTTTTCGTTTGGAAGTTTAGTCAATTTGATGATGCTCGACACGCGACTTGTGGGGCGTGATAAACCGTTGGATTATTTCTCGCTCAGCTCACCAACGATGGAAGCTATTGGCGGTTTAGTTGCTCAGTCGCGCAGTCAAGACCGAGAGCTGTTAGGCGCTGACCAACTCGCTTGGCTGATGGATGTGTTCAGTACGCACGACGCAACTTGGAATGTGCTAGGGCAACAAGTGTTAATGTCTCGTATGGAGTTGCCAAGTTCGGTTATGACCGCGATGTTTCAATTGTTTACTGCCACTGAAGAACAAAAAACAGAGGCGTTATTAGCGGTAAACTCTGCGATTACGGGTTATCTCTCTGACCCAAGTTTAGATACCATTGCTTTGCCATATAACCTAGATGCATGGGATGGTTACTACGTTGAGCGAGAGAGCGTTTATCAACTGGCCAAAGCCAGCAGTGGTAACTTTGTCTGTTTGGCAGGAGATACGCACAACGCATGGGCAAGTGAGCTTAAAGACATATCTAAGCATCCTATCGGGGTAGAGTTTGCGACTAGCTCTGTGAGTTCCCCTGGGTTAGAGGCCTACCTCGCGTTAGACCCTGTTGCGATCGCTCAAATGGAATACACGCTGCCGCACTTAGTGTCAGAATTACAGTGGGCAGACATCAAACAGCGTGGCTTTATGCGCGTTACTTTTACGCCCGACAAGGCAGAGTCGACCTGGTATTTCGTATCAACGATTAAAGACAAAACATATCAGGTGACGACTAAGTCAGCCTTTACAACAGATGGCACTACGTTAAACATCAGCTAAACTGAACCTAATATGAAAAAAGTCCGCAAGCTAGTGCGGACTTTTTATTGGAAAGCGTTTAGCAATCTAGCGACAGTGCTAGTCAATCAATCCGTATTCTTTGCTCAGAACTTCGATGATTTCCGCTTTCGGATTCTCACTCAAATGAATCGGCTTGCCTGTAATCTTCTCGGCAATACCAATGTAGGTGCTCGAAATCGCCATCAAAGATTCGACGGGTAAAGCATTATCACGAGCGAGTGCTTCACGCTCTGGCATACGTTCTTTGTCTAGCAAGATATCTGGGTCAGGGAAGTGGTTAAGTAGGAACTGGCGGAAACCTTCTTTTGAGTTCTCTACGATGTGACCTGCTTGGTACTCTTTAGCATCCCATATACGAGACGAGTCTGGTGTACCCACTTCATCCATGTAAATCAGCTTTTCATTGCCAGCAGCATCATGAACATAACCAAATTCGAATTTGGTATCGACAAAGATTTGGTCGATTTCTTCTAACGCTTGGCTGATAACGTTAAAGCCTTCTTTCAGCAATTTTTCGTAGAGTGCGATATCGCCAGCGCTTGAGAAGTTAAATGCTTCGTAGTTGTCTACGATGTTTTGACGAGTAATATTTACGTCATCCGCTTCTGGCACACCGGGAATGCCTTTTAGAATGCCTTTTGTGGATGGGGTCATTAGCAACTCTGGCAGTGCTTTGTCTTTTCCTAACCCTTCAGGAAGTTGGATTCCACAAAACTCGCGCTCGCCATTTGCGTAAGCGCGCCACATCGAACCCGTGATGTATTTGCGGCAGATGGCTTCGATTTTTACCGGTTTGGCTTTTTGTACAATCCAAACAAAAGGGTGAGGAATGTCTAGAATATGGCTATCTGCTAAGCCATTTTCTTTGAACAGTTTGAACCAGTGATTAGAAATCGCATTAAGCGCAGCCCCTTTACCCGGGACACCATTAAGACCACCTTCAGCATGCCAAATACAATCGAATGCAGAGATTCGGTCGCTAATCACCATGATAGCCAAAGGCGCATCTGGAGCGACATCGTATCCTTTTTCTTTGATCAGTCGGGCGCTGTCTTCTTCAGTTAACCAGTAAACTGAACGAACTTTTCCACTATGAACGGGTTTATGGGTGCGAATTGGCAGGTCGTCATTGACGGCAAGTACTTGATTAGCAAGGCTCATTGCGACATTCCTATCATCTTAATCAAACGTCAGAAAGAGAAGATATTCAGCAAAATGTGGGCGCTGAATAAATCGAATGTGGGCATCATACCAGAACTATTTTAACTCGCCAGAGAAAAAGCAAACGTTTGCTTGTTTTCTTTAATACAAAAAAATGCCCCCTTAAAAAGGAGGCGAGATGCAGGATGGATAACGTCGAACTTATTAGTGGTACTTATTAACTCTGCCTTCGACGAAAAAGACTTCACACTGATAGCGCTGCGCCATGTCGCGCAACATAGATTGATTCATAAGTGCAATTTTATTTGATGCAACAACAGCACTGGCATTGCCTGATCGGATGGCTTTGATCACGATCTCGACTTCTGAAAGCTGTTGAGAGGGCTTCATTTGAATAACGTTTTTACAGCAAATATTAGAAGCAGTGAGTTGTTCAAAGTCTGGACGAGGGCAGTCTGCTGTAAACAAAATCCATTGTTTCTGCTGCGATAAAACAGCCAGCTTAGATAGAAGCTGATCCGAAACGGCCATGGGCTTAGTTGCTTGTGCCAATACGTTGTAACGAGAGTATGTATGAGATTGACTTTGTAACTGCATCTTACTGTTCCTTTATACATGCTGTATGTGTATACAGTAGTTTGTTTTGGTGACCTGATCAACCAGTTTCTCAAAAGTTATTTGCGGTTTTTTGAGAAGGAAATAAAAGGATTTGATTCTAAGTAATTGAATTTATGTGGTTGTTTTTCATTTTTGATATGTCTAACATCAATTTAAAAATGTGAGGTGAGTAGAAAACTGGACGAGAGACATACAGGGGTTTACTACTGTATATACAGGTGTTTTTCACGGACAATGGTTTGTATACAGTGGGAGAGGGCTGATAACCGATGCGACGTGCTATGTAAGATAGGAGGGAATACGAGATAGAGATTGGAAATAGGGCTTGGCCGATCAAAAAAGCGCCTTAAAAGGCGCCTTTGAAAATCAGTTCCGTTGATTCCGTCTTGCTTAGCTCGCTCGTTGCAAGCGTTCGCGCATTTGTAATTCGCCTTGGTTAAATAGGCGCACGTCGATTTTCGCCATATCGTAGCAAGCTTTACATGAGTAGTGGTGCTTGCCATCTAAATAATCGTGACGAGTTACAAGGCTAGGTTTTTTACACCAATCACAGGTGCCTTCTTCAGTGAACATTGATTTTCTCCCCACCTAGATTAATTTGAGTCGTTAGGTGTTATTTTGCGCCGGGCATTATGGCATAAAAGCGCGACTTAAGTTAAATGTCTGTTAATTTGTTTGAGAGGGAGATCGATTGCGGCGCTTGATTATATAGGTCTAAAAGCATGCTAGCCAAAGTATCCTGACCTATTTTTACTGTTTTGTAACATTTTGTGAGACGAGCTTAAAGGCATGATTGAGTCGCTTCATTTCTTCTTCACTGCCTCTTGTGTCAGGATGATAAAGCTTTGATAGCTGTCTATAGCGTAGCTTGATTGCTTGTAAATCAGGGATGTGTTGTGGTGTGTAGCCAAACATAGCACACGCGACGCTTAGCTTATGGTTCTCTGCCTGGGTTTTGGATTTCTTAAATTCTTTGAATACTTTCTCTAGCTGGCGTTTCAGTTGCTTGTTCGTAAACTCTAGCTCTTTTATTTTTTTCGCCATTCGTTGATTTTGGCTTTCCTCTTTGGTTTCAAGCGCTTTTCTATTCTGCTTAAGTTTCTTGATTACGAGAAAACTTAAGCCGCTGATGATGAGTATCGCCGCTAGCCAGATCAGCCATAAAAACTGCGAGTGTTCTACTTTGGGGTTTGCAACTGTGCTTTTCTCTTCCTGTGCTTGCTCAGCCTTTTTATCGAGCGACTTTATTTGCGAGACTTGTTTAGCTCGCAGTTGGTTGAAGCGCTGCTCTAACAGTTGATTATAAGCTTGTTCTGCTGCTGGATTATGCTGAGAAGCCATTTGATACAAGGCTTCAGTCAATTGAGAAGTTGTGACCTTATCTGGATTGCGCTGAATAAAATCGGCGAGAAGAAAGCCACGATCGGTTGGGTCATTGAGTGCGATAGAGGTTAGCCAATATAACGCTTGTGTTTCATTTTTTTCGCCATTTATCCCTTTAGCAAAGTCGTTCGCGAGCTGTTTTTGTGCAGGGAGGTAACCTTGGTTGGCGGATTGCTCTAGCCAGTAGCGCGTTTCTGGTGAGGCTTCAGCTTCGTTTGATGCCAATAATTGTTGTGCGTACTCGTATTGTTCGATGGGGTCATTTGGAGCTTGAGAGGCAAGTGAGTAGCCAGAAAAGCTGAGGCTAAATAAGCAGAGTAGGGCAGACGTTTTGACAGACATTAATATGTCAGGCCTAACGATAATGGTTAGGCCTGCTCCGGTAATTTTTTATTATTACCGTTATGGTGCAACCAAATTACTTCAGTGGCAAGATCTGGATTTCAACACGACGGTTGCACGCACGACCTTCAGAAGTTTGGTTTGAGCAAATTGGGTTACGTTCGCCGTAGCCGCGTGCAATTGCACGACCAGGTGCAACGTTTTGAGATACTAGGAATTGACGTACGGACTCTGCACGGCGCTCTGACAACGTTTGGTTGTATGACTCACTACCTGTGCTATCCGTGTAACCGTCAATAACGAGACTGGTATCTGGGTACTCAACTAGGATGCGAGCAACACCGCGTAGAGTGTTATGGATACTAGCATCAAGCTGGTAAGAGCTTGAAGAGAAGCCGATACCGTTTTCCATACGCAGTAAAAGCTGATTTTCACCAACACGCTGAACTTGTACGCCAGAGTTTAGCAAAGCGCGACGTAATTCCGCTTCTTGTTGGTCAAAGTAGTAACCAACGCCAGCGCCAGTCGCTCCGCCTGCGGCTGCACCAATGAGTGCATGCTGACGACGTTCTTTAGCATCATCACCCGTTGCTAGGCCGATTGCTGCGCCAGCGATCGCACCAATAAGCGCGCCTTGCGTGGTGGAGTTAGTTTCGTATTCACCCGTTGTTGCATTTTGGCGTTGAGTGGCTTGACAGCCAGTAAGAGCTAGCACTAGAGCTAGTGCAATAGGCATCTTTTTCAAGGGAAAATCTCCGTATAAAACTGAGGCGAAACCATGCCTCATAATGGGATGCGAATTATGAATAAACAAGCATTGATATTTGTTATGAGAAAGTAAGATTGATAAGAGTTTCTGTAAGAAAATTCCTATCAATACTGCCAAAGCTCTCAAAGTAAGCCCCATCGACATCGAAGTCATTGCTGCTTATGTGAATCCTTTACTATTCTGGCTATTTCGATGAATCGCCCAACATTTTGCGTGCTTGTTCGCCGCCCACTCCACGGTTAACTGAAACCTTTCTACCTTTCTTTAAGCCCACTTCGTAGTCTTCAGTTAGGTTTTTCATCGCTTCTTTCAATTGCTTCTTGAACGTTTCGCGGTCAATGTTTTGGAATTCTTTATCAATATAGTCATTAATTTTATTGGCCGACTCTTCATCTGGAGAAATAATTGGCAATTTTTCAATCGCGCCTTCCACCCAGCCAGATACAAATGAGTTCACACGGCGAGTCACTTCCTGAGAAGAGGTGCCGGTGCCAGCAAAGCTGTTTCGGAATTGTCCGGTACTTTCGTTCATCTCGCGATAAACAATATCGAAAGCAAATGCAGCAAAAATAGCGCGATCTGCTTCACCGATAAATTCGACACGTTTGAGCCCTTTGTGATTCAACAATACTGCTTCGACACCGAATTTTGTGTTAATGCCGCGAATCACTCGCAATATGGTAGAACTGATGTTCGCTGGTAGCAGATGAGAAGATTGTGTTTTTCCCATTCTGATGAACTCAATATCGTCTTTATCGAGACCATATTTAAGCATGAGGCGATGTGCCATTTTGATAGCATTGGCAGCCTCATTAACATTAGCGGAATTGCCCAGTTCTAAGCACTTGGCGATTTTTTTCAGAGCTTTTTGTTTATCCATCGACAACCAGTAACGAAAGCAGAAAATTTATGAAGTCAGATATATTACCTTTTTTGACATAAAAACGAAATACAAGGTGGGACTGAAGATAATTTCTGCACATAAAAAGAAGCCTCGCATTAAGCGAGGCTGGCGTTTTAGTTCGTCGTAATCAGTATGAAGCCGTACTTGTGTCTAAGAAGCCATTCTTCATTAAGATTCGTTAGAATTACAACCCGAGCTGGTTGAGCAAGTCATCGGCATCATCGTTTGATCCCGACGATTTAGATTCTTTCTCAGCCAACTGTTTACGTGTTGCCTCTAAAATGTCGTCTGGGTTTTCGTCTTCAGCAACTTCAAACTCTTCCAGTTGGATGAACTCAGTTTTATCCATTGCTAGCTCGAGATAGAAAATATTGTTGTTTTCGGTGGAGAACGTCACTCTGCGCGCTTGAGGGCGGTCAAGGTTGGTATCAACTTGTAAGATAACTTGCTTATTCAGCGCCAGCATTTTTGGTTGGTTTTGTGTGATGTTCGTTTGCAGGTCTTTACGAATTTTATTAGTGAAGTCTCCGACCAGTTGATTCATGAGTTCACCCAGAACATCGCCTACCTCGTCAGAAGTATGAGATATTGCCAGTTCTTCTTCTGGCATGCCCATATTACGCATGTAGTTGGTGTAGATCTCCAGTGCGGCTTTTGCCGTAAAATTAATCACAACTAGCCCGGTAAATCCGCCATCAAACAGAACAAAACAGCCAAAATCTGGTTTGAGGCTAGTCTTGTGGATTTTTTGCACCATTGCTGAATAATTTACTTGAGAAGATGTCGCCGAAGTAAGTACGCCAGAAACAGACTGGCAAAGTTTGAGAAGGATATCTTCAGTGGTCACAATTTTATTTTTTTTCATTCTGAAAACTCATCTAGAAACGCGATTCGTTCCCCAATGTAAGGCATCAAGCGTGAAAAAATAAAGCATAAGTTTAATTATTGTATCGAGATTCTGATTTGCTCGTCTTTTTAAATGTTGTAAAGTGACGAAATTCAAAGAATATTACTTCACTAACTCTTTTGTGGTGTTTTTTCGCTTAGCGCCAATTTGTATGAGAAGTGAGCAAATAATTACACAACCCGCAGCTGATCGGATCAGCGTCGTAGGGGCAGGAAGCAAATGTTACCAAGATTACACTCGCAAACTGATGTCGATCCTCTTGTTCTTAGTTTTCTGAAAGAGCTTGAGCACGCCGGATTCACTGGTGATATCGAAAGCCAATATTCAAGTCGACTAGCGGTTGCCACTGACAACAGTGTTTACCAGCAACTTCCTCAGTCTGTCGTTCATCCCAAAACGACAGAAGATGTTTCTCTCCTCGGGAAACTGAGCAATAAAGAAAAGTACGAACGAATTACCTTTTCACCTCGTGGTGGCGGCACGGGGACCAATGGTCAGTCGCTAACCAAAGGTATTGTGGTGGATATGTCTCGCCACATGAACAAAGTGCTTGAGATTAATGAGAAAGAAGGCTGGGTTCGTGTACAAACTGGTGTAGTGAAAGACCAGTTAAATGACGCAGTTCGCCCTTATGGCTACTTCTTCTCTCCAGACTTATCTACCAGTAACCGTGCAACGATTGGCGGCATGGTCAACACCGATGCTTCTGGTCAAGGTTCTCTGAAATACGGGAAAACATCCGATCATGTTTTGTCGCTACAAGCGGTGTTTGCTGATGGCTCAGTTTTAGAATCAGATCTGTCCAACGGCTACCCAAAAGAAGGCGAGTTTGCTGCCAAGGCGCTACGAGTAACGGAATCCGTATGTCGTGAAAAACGCCAGCAGATCGTAGATAAGTTTCCTCCTCTTAACCGATTTTTAACGGGCTACGATTTAAAAAATGCCTTGAATGAAGACGACGACCGTTTCGATATCACACGAGTACTGTGCGGCGCGGAAGGTTCATTGGCATTTATTACCGAAGCAAAGCTTAACCTGACGCCAATTCCGAAAGCACGTACTTTGGTTAACGTTAAATACAACAGCTTTGATTCTGCACTGCGTAATGCACCGTTTATGGTAGAGGCGAAAGCGCTGTCTGTAGAAACCGTTGACTCGAAAGTGCTTAATCTCGCGAAGCAAGATATCGTCTGGCACACCGTGAGTGATTTGCTTACCGATGTTCCAAATAAAGAGATGCTTGGCATCAATATGGTGGAATATGCAGGTCAGGACGAAGAAGAAGTTGCAGCGCAGGTTGCATCGCTGACCGCCAAGCTCGATACCATGCTGGAAACAGAAGAAGCGGGCATCATCGGTTACCAAGTCTGTAACGATGTAGCGAGTATCGGGCGTATTTACAACATGCGTAAAAAAGCGGTGGGTTTGTTAGGCGCAGCAAAAGGCCGCGCTAAACCGGTCGCATTTGCTGAAGATACCTGTGTGCCACCAGAAAATCTGGCGGACTTCATTGTAGAGTTTCGAGAGCTGTTAGACAGCAAGTCTCTGAATTACGGCATGTTTGGTCACGTCGATGCCGGGGTGCTTCACGTACGTCCTGCGTTGGATTTGTGTGACCCGCACCAAGAAGCATTGATGCACGAAGTTTCTGATGAAGTGGTTAAGCTGGTGGCGAAATACGGCGGTTTGATGTGGGGTGAACACGGCAAAGGTTTCCGTTCAGAATATGGCCCTGAGTTTTTCGGTGATGAGTTGTTTACTGAGCTGAGACGTGTGAAGGCGGCATTCGATCCACACAACAAAATGAACCCGGGCAAAATCTGTACGCCGCTTGATAGTGATGCAGAGTTAGTAAAAGTTACCGATACCAAACGTGGTTACTATGACCGTCAGATTGACGTTCAAGTACGTGACAGCTTTAAACAAGCGATGGAATGTAACGGTAACGGTTTGTGTTTTAACTACGATACTAGCTCGCCAATGTGTCCATCGATGAAAGTAACAGCCGATCGTCGTCATTCACCGAAAGGTCGTGCGGGTTTGGTTCGCGAGTGGTTGCGTCAGCTCACAGAGCAAGGCATTGATATCCTTGACTTAGAAAAGCAAACACTAGAAAACAAAACATCAATCAAAACCATGATTGACCGCGTACGTCATTCTATCAATCGTCGTCACGAGTATGACTTCTCTCACGAAGTGTATGAAGCGATGAATGGTTGTTTGGCGTGTAAAGCGTGTGCGAGTCAGTGTCCGATTAAAGTCGATGTTCCGAGCTTTCGCTCACGCTTTTTAAACATCTATCACTCTCGTTATCAACGTCCTGCAAAAGACTATCTGGTTGCCAACATTGAGACTATGCTGCCGATGATGGCAAAAGCGCCAGGTGTCGTAAATGGTGTTTTGAAGCAGTCGTGGGTGAAAAGTTTAACGGCATCTACGGTCGGGTATGTCGATGCGCCGTTGTTATCAGTACCCACCTTGAAACAACGAGTAGAGTCGCTGACAACGCCTTATGATCTGCAAGCGCTCAGTGGTTTGTCTTCGTCTGAAAAGAGCAAGCATGTTTTAATTGTTCAAGACCCATTCACTAGCTACTACGACGCTGATGTCGTTGAAGACTTCGTTAAGTTATTGAAAAAGCTGGGTATGCATCCGGTACTTCTGCCGTTTAAGCCGAATGGTAAAGCACAACACATTAAAGGGTTTTTACGTCAGTTTAAGGGCACAGCAGCCGACACAGCGAAGTTCTTGGCGATGGTAGCGGATTTGGATATCCCATTAGTTGGTGTCGACCCTGCATTGGTGCTGTGTTATCGAGATGAATACGCTGAAGTGCTTGGCAGTAAGCGAGGTGATTTCGATGTACTGACGGCCCACGAATGGCTTTACCCAAGATTAGAAGCGTTTGAAAGCGGAGAGCATAAGGCGCAGGAACCTTGGTATCTGTTTGCGCACTGTACTGAGAAAACCAAAATGCCAAATGCGGAAAAAGAGTGGGGCGCTATTTTTGCTCACTTTGGTGCAGTTTTGAATACGGTACCTGTTGGTTGTTGTGGTATGGCGGGTACGTTTGGTCATGAGGTTGATAAGTTGTCGATGTCGAAAGACATTTACAATTTAAGCTGGAAGCCGAGCTTAGATAAGTTGGATAACGAGAGATGTTTGATTACAGGCTATTCTTGCCGCAGCCAAGTGAAACGCTTTGAAGGAACGAAGCCCAAGCATCCCGTTCAGGCATTGTTAACTTTGTTGTAATCGGACTAGATCAAGCCCAGTTTTACTGGGCTTTTTAGAAACCGTATTTAGACCCTTTCAAAGGATATGAATCTTGAGAAAACTTGAACTCAAAGTCCCACCTGTTGTGGTGTTTTTGCTAGTCATACTTTTGATGTACGGACTTAAAGTTTTGACGCCGAGCATGAACATTCGAGTACCCTTTGTTGAATTTGTAGTAGGTGTATTAACTTTGTTGTCTGGCTACATGGGCATTGCTGGCGTGTATGAATTTCGCAAAGTAAAAACCACAGTGAACCCAGTAAAACCTGAAGCGGCATCTTCTGTTGTAAGAACTGGTGTGTTTGCCTTTTCACGCAACCCTATGTACATGGCATTATTGCTTCTAATCATAGCAACTGGTTTGTGGTGGCAGCACTTGAGTGTGGTGCTTTGTGGCGTGATATTTGTCAGTTATATGAATCGGTTTCAAATCAAGCCTGAGGAACGCGTTTTAGAGCGATTGTTTGGTGAAGAGTATGTGGATTATAAAAACCATGTTCGTCGTTGGCTCTAAGCATTGCGTTTAGTTTTGTTTGGATGAGACATAAAAAGAAAGCCCAACGGTCGACGTTGGGCTTTCTTTTAGTAAACACGTTTTTTGTGCGCTTCTGATAGGGCAGTCTACTAGGCTGCCTTAACGAACTTTGCTAGGAATGCATCCTTACGTTCATTAAAGCGGCGTACAAGGTCATCAACCGCTTCTTGGTCATATGGCTTCAAGCCACTTGCAACCATGCGCTTAATACCTTTACCAACGACTTCACCGTCTTCTTTAAACGCAAAGTTTAAGGTGACTACACCTCGTTTTCCTTCTACGTCGAATGTTGCGCCAGTGAAATCCACCTCTGGATGCGTAAGGTCTAAGCGTGAAAATTCGACTTCCATGCTTTCATAAATAACTAATGGACGCTGGCAGTTGATCATCATTTGCTTCTCTTCCATAAGAGGAACCATGATGTGAGGGAAGTTCATACCAGAAAATTGCACGTAATTTGTCACTACATGCTCAATAAATGCCGGATCGTGGTTAGTTTCACCTTCACGGGACATGTGTAAGTATTCTTTACCTGCCTCGTCAACAACAGCGCTTTCTTTGTCACACTTATTTTCAATATGAAGTGCTACACCATCGTTTACCATGCCAGAGAAGTTAAAACGCATCTTTTGGCTAACGCCTTCTTTACTGAGAAGCACAGCGAAAAGTAAATCCCCAGGGACACAAAAGCGTTTGTTGTCTTCATCATGAATTGGGTTGTAGTCACCTGCGACACGTTTTGCAAAGTGGCTTGCTTGTTCGCGAGTGAACTGAAACTGGTGATTAGTGTTTGAAAAATAAGGTGTTAGAAACATAATTTTTACGTAGTAACCAAAACTGTGTGGGATTATATGCGAATATCTGCGTAGCAATGGTCCATCCAGTGAAAACTTCACCGTATCCTAACAATAAGACACTATTTCGGCGGATAAACCGTTAAAAACGCATACTTTAGCAACGCTTTTATTTGTGAAAACAATAAACAACGACCTTTTCGCTCGTCTATCTTGTAAAGTATAGCCATCAAAGTAGACAGGCGTTCATAAATAGTGCCATCAATATGTTTAATCGTATATAAAAAGGCTCCACGCAGAACGTAGAGCCTTCAAGTCATTATCTGTTTATTCGATGAAATCCAGTTATGCTTGGTTATTGAACACTTGGTAACAAGCTCTCTGGCATGAGCGTGTTGTGAATAGCCAGCTTAAGCAGAGTATTTGCCTGTTCAATGTCTGGAGCAAAGTAGCGATCTTTATCGTAGAACGATACTTTTTCACGCAACATTTGTTTCGCAATCTCAATACGCTCAGAGGACTTGTTTGGCGCTCTAAAGTCTAGGCCTTGTGCTGCTGAGAGGTATTCGACAGCCAGAATACCGCGAGTGTTTTCGCCCATTTCTTTCAATCTGCGAGCCGCGAATGTTGCCATTGAGACGTGATCTTCTTGGTTTGCAGATGTTGGCAAGCTGTCTACTGACGCTGGGTGAGCGAGTGTTTTGTTTTCACTTGCTAACGCAGCGGAGGTAACCTGAGCAATCATGAAACCAGAGTTCACACCACCATTGTCGACTAAGAACGGTGGCAGTTTTGATAGCGCGCTATCGATAAGTAATGCCATACGACGTTCAGACAAGCTGCCGATCTCGGCAATCGCAAGTGCTAGGTTGTCGGCTGCCATTGCAACAGGCTCCGCGTGGAAGTTACCGCCAGAGATGATGTCACCATCTTCAGCAAACACCAACGGATTATCTGATACGGAGTTCGCTTCTACTTGTAATACTTCCGCCGCATTGCGGATTTGCTGTAAACACGCACCCATCACTTGAGGCTGACAGCGCAAAGAATACGGGTCTTGTACTTTTTCACAGTTAGTGTGCGAATCACCTATTTCACTCGATGTGTCTAACAAATGACGGTATGCGAGTGCTGCGTCCATTTGGCTGCGATGACCACGTACACGGTGAATGCGCGGATCGAATGGACGTCGGCTGCCGAGAGCGGCTTCAACAGACATTGCACCACAAACGGTTGCTGACGCGAAAAGGTCTTCCGCGATAAACAGGCCTTCCAATGCGAACGCTGTGGATGCCTGAGTCCCATTTAGTAGCGCTAAGCCTTCTTTTGGCGCCAGAGTGATAGGCTCTAGACCTGCGATTTTTAATGCTTCTTGCCCGGAAATGATTTTACCGTTGTGGCGAGCTTGTCCTTCTCCCAGTAATACAGTGCTCATATGGGCTAGAGGAGCTAAGTCACCTGATGCGCCAACAGAGCCCTTTTTAGGTACGCAAGGGTAAACTTGTGCGTTGACTAGGTCGGTCAGCATATTAATGACTTTTAGGCGAATCCCAGAAAAGCCACGAGACAGACTATTGATTTTTAATACCATCATCAGACGAACCGTTTCATCTGACATAAACTCACCGATACCTGCCGCATGAGAAAGAACGATACTGCGTTGCAGTGTTTCTAAATCTTCTGGTGCTATTCGTGTGTTAGCCAATAGCCCAAAACCAGTGTTAATTCCGTAAACCGTTCTATCTTCCGCGATGACTCGGTCTACGACCTGTGTGCTTTCTTCAATGGCCGGAATGGCTTCAGGATCCAAAGTAAGGTTGACTGGTGAACGGCTCACTTGGCGTAGTTCGTTTAAGCTAATATGACCTGGCTTTAGCGTTAAATTTAACATCTCTTTCATCCTTACTTGAGCTTCTTCAGTTCTTCGTTGAGCATTGGCAAATCTAGCCCTTGCTCTGCTGCACATTGTTTAGCGATATCGTATCCCGCATCAGCATGACGCATCACGCCTGTTGCTGGGTCGTTATGCAGCACGCGGGCAATACGTTGTGAGGCATCTTCACTGCCGTCACAGCAGATAACCATACCTGAGTGTTGCGAGAAGCCCATACCTACGCCACCACCGTGGTGTAGTGAAACCCAAGTTGCGCCGCCCGCCGTGTTGAGTAGCGCGTTTAATAATGGCCAGTCTGATACGGCGTCAGAACCGTCCATCATACCTTCGGTTTCACGGTTCGGGCTTGCTACAGAGCCAGAATCTAAGTGATCTCGACCAATGACAACGGGCGCTTTAAGTTCGCCATTTTTCACCATTTCGTTGAATGCTTGACCAAGACGCTCACGATCTTTAAGACCAACCCAGCAAATACGCGCAGGTAAACCTTGGAACTGGATGCGTTCGCGAGCCATATCTAGCCAGTTATGTAAGTGCGGATTATCTGGAATTAGCTCTTTTACTTTTTGGTCGGTTTTATAAATGTCCTCAGGATCGCCAGAGAGAGCAGCCCAACGGAAAGGACCGATACCTTCACAGAATAGAGGACGAATGTAGGCTGGAACGAAGCCAGGAAAATCGAATGCGTTTTCTACGCCTTCTTCCAAGGCCATCTGGCGGATGTTGTTACCGTAGTCGAGTGTTGCGGCGCCGCGATTTTGCAGCTCTAACATCGCTTGAACTTGCACAGCCATGGATTTTTTCGCTGCTTTTACGACCATTGCTTCATCTTGCAAACGCATTTCTGCTGCGTGAGACATGCTCCAGCCTTGTGGTAAATAGCCATTGAGCGGGTCGTGTGCAGACGTTTGGTCTGTTACGACATCAGGCGTGATATTACGTTCTACCAGCTCAGAGAAAACGTCTGCTGCATTACCTAGTAGACCAACCGATACTGGTGTGTCTGACTCTTTAATGATAGCTAGCGCTTCATCTAAAGAAGTCGCTTTCTTATCGACATAGCCTGTACGTAGGCGGTAATCGATACGTGATTCATCACACTCTACTGCAATCATGGAGAAGCCCGCCATTGTACCAGCGAGAGGTTGAGCACCACCCATGCCACCAAGACCACCTGTTAGAATCCAACGGCCCTTTGCTTCACCGTCAAAGTGTTTTTTTGCAACAGATACGAACGTTTCGTATGTGCCTTGTACGATACCTTGCGAGCCAATGTATATCCAGCTGCCAGCGGTCATTTGGCCGTACATCATCAAGCCTTGTTTATCGAGCTCGTTGAAGTGTTCCCAGTTTGCCCAATGCGGAACAAGGTTTGAGTTTGCGATAAGCACGCGTGGGGCATTTTTATGAGTAGGGAAAACACCAACAGGCTTGCCTGATTGAACTAAAAGCGTTTGGTCATCTTCGAGTCTTTCAAGTACTTCAACAATCTTGTCGTAACATTCCCAGTTTCGCGCTGCTCGGCCAATGCCGCCATATACAACCAGTGAATGTGGATGTTCTGCAACATCAGGATCAAGGTTGTTCATCAGCATACGAAGAGGGGCTTCGGTTAGCCAAGATTTTGCGCGCAGTTTATCTCCGTGAGGTGCACGAATTGTTCTGCTTGTATCAAGTCGTGGATCTTGTCCCTGGCGCTGTGTCATTTCAGACTCCTTTAGTTTCTCGTGATGACCAAGTACTTGCTTGGTCGTAATAATCAGTGGCATCTGGGATGCATTATGGTTTGTGCTGTTTTTCCGCCATTGCGTTGGCGATATCCCAACACAAACGGGCAGCTAATCGTGCAGTTTGACTATCGACGTCATAATTTGGGTTGTATTCGGCGATATCAGCCAGCATTAGCTTATTTTTGTAATGAAGAATTCGCTCTAAAAAGGGTGCAATAGTGTCGTAACTCACTCCCCGAGCTGCTGGTGCGCTGACTCCAGGTGCGGTTGCGGCAGGAAATACATCTAGATCAATGGTCAAATAGAGGTAGTCACAGTCGTCAATAAAATGCTGAAGCTGAGTTAAGTGATAACTGTGGTTTAAGTAGCAGAGCTGATTGTCCTCTACATACCAAACATTTAACGCATCTGCTTTTTCAAATAGCGCTTTAGTGTTGCTACTACGGCTTACACCAATACAAGCGTAATGAAAGTCCCAATCGTTACGTTGACAAAAATGATGAATTTGGTTGAAGGGTGTACCAGAGCTCGGTCTTATGTCGGTGAGGTTGCTCTCAAATGCGCGCAAATCGAAATGCGCATCGAAATTAATAATGCCGATTTTAGGCTTCTTCTCTGGATGGTGCGCTTTAAAATATTCCGCTAAGCCGGAAAACGAGGCCCACGCAATCTCATGCCCACCACCTAGCACGATGACTGGCGTATGGGGCAGTGCGCTTGAAATGGTTGCTGCACATAGAGCTTGGCTCTCTTCCAGTAAGTCGTCTTCACACACCACAGTACCTAAGTCATATAGTGGGGCGTCTTGGTGCCATGCTAAATTAGCGAGTGCTCGTCGGATTAAGTCTGGCGCTTTTTTCGCGCCAATGCGTCCTTTGTTTCTCGCAACGCCAGCGTCGGTAGCAAAACCGAGTAATGAGACGCCATGCGCAACGGCACTCAACTCATCTGCTTTTTGGCGTTGAACAACGTGATGAATTCGCTGACCAAGCTTGCCGTCCTCGGTATCATGACGGCCTTGCCAATGAAATAGGGGAGAGTGTAGGTCGAATTGAGACATATTATTGGCCTCCGTGTGAAATGTATTCACCATTTACTATACGACCTACCAGACGTTTTGCTCCGACTTGATAGCTTAAATCCGCAGGGCTTTCGATATCCCAGATAGAGAAGTCCGCATCAAACCCTACTTTGATTTCGCCACGTAAGTTTTGATAACCCAGAGCTTTGGCTGCATGTTGCGTTACACCACGCAGTGCTTCTTGCGGTGTAAGGCGAAATAGCGTGCACGCCATATTCAGCATGAGTGTGAGATCAGAAAATGGTGATGTACCTGGGTTGACGTCCGTAGCAATTGCCATCGGCACGTTATGCTCTCTCAACAACTCAATCGGTGGTAACTGAGTTTCTCTTAGAAAATAAAAAGCGCCAGGCAATAGAGTGGCGACGGTGTTTGATCGAGCAAGTGCTTTAACACCTTGCTCATCTAAAAACTCGATGTGATCCGCTGACAGACCGTTGTATTGTGCAGTGAGGGCTGTACCACCGAGATTGGAAAGTTGCTCAGTATGCCCTTTAACCTTTAAGCCGTGGCGTTTTGCAGCTACAAACACTTTTTCTGTTTGTTCAAGATTGAAACCAATCGATTCACAAAAAACATCGACACTCGTAGCTAATTCTTCCTTTGCGACAACAGGGATTATGTCCTGACAAATGTGCTCAATATAATCATCTGCACGACCTTGGAACTCTGGCGGAATGGCGTGAGCGGCGAGAAGTGTAGTGGTGATTTTAACTTTGCGCTCTTGTTCAAGCATTTTGGCTGCACGGAGCATTTTTATTTCATCATTCAGTGTCAATCCGTAGCCTGATTTCACTTCGACAGAAGTGACGCCGCTCGCGAGTAGCCCGTCTAAACGTGGCAACGCTAACTCAACTAATTGCGCTTCGGTTGCTGAACGCGTCGCATGCACCGTTGAAAGTATCCCACCGCCTTGTTTGGAAATTTCTTGATATGGCACGCCGTTTAAGCGCATTTCAAATTCGTTGGCACGATTGCCCGCGTAAATAAGATGAGTGTGGCAGTCGATCAAACCTGGCAGAACTAACTTGCCTTGAAGGTCGATACTCTGAGCGTAATGTTGGGCAGACAGCAGAGACTCGGTTTGCGGTGCGTCTTCACCAATGGCACAAGTACTGATCGCAACGATTTTTCCAGATTGAATACCAATGCGCGCTGGAGGCGTTGGAAGGTATCCGCACTCTCCCGATTGCATGGTAACTAGACGTGCGTTTTCAATCAGCAAATCCATGTTTGTGTCCCTGTGTTTATTTGTATCATTAAATGTATATACAAATAAATAGAGCAAAATAAGAACACTGACAAGATTGATGTTGCTAAAATGTGATCAAAACGTAGATCTAGAGGACAAATCTTGTCCTTAAATGAGCACTTTTGAGCTCAGCTTATATTTGTTACCAGGGTGATAAAGTAGGGCGGTACTGACTAACTTATCTTGGCTCCACGTTCTGCGATTCAAGAGAAGGCAAGGTTCATTGGCTTGCATTTTTAAGTCTTGCTTAATACGGCTTTCAGGCACAATTGCCTCTACAGTATGTTCTATCGCGCTGAGTGGGCAATTATCTGACAGGTATTGATTTGGAGTGATTTGTGTGAAGTCTTGATTTAAATAACTCGGGGCATATTGGCTATTCACCCAGCGGAGCTCCAATTGAATCGGCGTTTGGTCTTCATAGTGAATAATTTCACTGTAAAACACTGTCGTGCCTAGCATAACGCCGAGTTTTGTCGCAATGTTGTCATCTGCTTTTATGGCAATCTGTTTGAGCACTTTACTGCCATACTTTCGCCCTCTATCGCTGACTTCTTCGGCAATGTTTCGAATGTCTAGCAGGGGAGATTCTGACTTTTCACCAGGATCACACACGAACGTGCCTAAGCGTGGGCGACGTTGTAATCGGCCCTCATTAACTAAATCCCGAATTGCTTTGTTCACTGTCATTCTACTGACACCAAATTGCTCGGTAAGCTCAATCTCGGTGGCGATGCGATGACCAACTACCCACTCTCCAGCATCAATTTTATCCAGGATAAATTGTTTAATTTGAATGTAGAGTGGTGCAGACATAATGATCTCCCTTTATTTGACTATACAAATACTGCTTAATTTAGGTACAAATTGCAAACATTTCTCGACGAATGTACCGCTTAGTGACCGAGCAATCCTATTGCAGAGCTGAATGACTCTTGCTGCTGAGCATTATTTGGATTGATGATTGAATTCAAACATTTTCTTGTGGTCTATTGCTTGCACAGCAGAAAACAATTGTGTAAACAAACGATTATTAGAAGAAAAATCGCTAAAAAAGGAAAAATATGTTTAAAAAATTGAAAGCATCACTGGGGATCGGCTCTGCAAAAGTAGATACCACTTTGGACGAAATGAGCGTGTTTCAAGGAGCGACGCTGAAAGGGCATGTTCATATCAAAGGCGGAGACGTCGAACAACAAATTGATGCTATTACGATTAAATTGAACACGGAAATGAAAGTCGAAGTGGATGATAGCGTAAGTTACCAAACCTTCACTATTGATCAATTGAAAGCAGTTGACCCTTTTGTGATTCGACCTAATGAAGAAAAGCAGGTTCCGTTTGAGCTAAAATTGCATGATGAAACGCCAATTACTGCGGTTAGCGCACTTAAGAATCAATGTCATGTTTGGGTCGAGACGACGTTAGATATTGATTTTGCAATTGATCCGCGTGACCGTGATTATATTGAAGTGAAACCACTACCAGTAGCATCTCGGGTTATTCAAGCGATCGAGCAAGCTGGCTTCACTATGGTTAAAGCCGATGTTGAAAAAGGCTTTTTGCGCGGTGGCTCGTTTGCCTCTCGCTCTGGTATTTATCAAGAGCTAGAATTCCGTAACAGCGGCTTTATCTCATCAAAAGAAATTGAGCTCTCTTTTATTCTGGAAGGGCAGGTCATGCATTGTTTGGCAGAGATTGACCGTTCGCTCAGCTTGGCTGGTGACCAATATCGCTCGTTTACGTTGCCGATCAATGCAACCGATGCTCAAGTCGCTGCCGCAGTTGCACCAACGCTAAATCTATAGCTCTCATCAACTTGATGAAAATATGTACCGATATCCTATTGTAAAAGCGATATCGGTACTGTTATCCATGTTTCTTGCGTTCTCTACGGCTAAAAACTCAAGCGCTGAATTTTCCATTAGATATCGATAGCCTAATACCAGTTCATTAGAGGCATCAGCAAACTCTGTGGGCCCTTCTGTTGAGCCTTGATACCAATGATATTCCAACATCAGGTGATGGTTATCTTCTAAGGCATAACGGTACCCACCCGCAATGGCAATCGTATTATGTCGATAGGGCAGATCGAGTAAGGCACGGTCATCCGAGCGAAAAGTCATGCCAATCATCGAATAAAATGCATGAGCATCACTTAAGTAGCTGTAGTTTAATTGGAAGCCTTGCTCGAAACTGCTACCTTGAAAAGTGCCGTGAGCCACATCGTTAAAATACAAACTGCCGCCAATCGATAGGCCGTGATGTTCATTTTGGAACACTTGATACTGTAAGTAAGTAGATAGGTTATTGGCCAGTGTTTGTCCTTCGAAATCATCTTCAAGCACATCATATTGCGGCATTGAAATGTAAAAACGATCTCTGTCTACTTTATCCCGCCCATTTTGTCCGATACCGAAAAGTTTATGGAAGCTTTTCGTCAGTCCATCTAAATGGTTGTCAGCGGCAAAGACCCATCGATAGTTGAGCTCCCACTGCCAACGGTTGCTGACTTGCCATTTGCTGCCTAATTCGATTTGATTGTGGTAATAATCCAGTGCGTATTCATCAGTATGAGCCCAAACACTTGCCACGGTTCCCGAACCATAGGCTTCGACAAAACCAGAGGGCAGACTGTGTCCTGAACGTAGTATGTTGGTGTGACTAACCACTTGCATTGGGGATTGTGCGTAAGAACGCAGCGGGCCATATAAGTCATTTGATGCGAAGGCTTGCAAAGAACATATCGAGGTGCTTAGAAGCACCATAAAGCGCGATTTGAAATAGACCATGATGAATACCTACATACAAACTACTCTATAAAACAACTATATACCTAAATCGCACGTTGAGCTCTCGCCAAGCGTGTTAGGCTTTGTATCGGTTCAAACGTAATAGGCGATATTGTAATTTGTTGTGTAAGTTCATTGAGGGGCAATTCCGTTTACAAGTTATGCGGTCTCTTAAAAAGCATGATCAGATTGTCGTGATGGGTCTGCGGTTAAGTTCTTATGACAAAACAAAATCGCGCTTTGCATTCTAAATGTGAGCTAGGTACAATCCCATTTTCGATAACGGTCCGGTATTCGTGTTACCGAGAGGCCTTTATTGACTCTCAACTATTTTCAACAAATAGCTTCTAATTTGAATAACATGTGTTGCTTGGTGTGCAACACCACTGTAAAGGACATAGCATGCCTATTATTACTCTTCCTGACGGCAGTCAGCGTCAATTTGACAACCCAGTTTCTACTATGGAAGTTGCGCAATCGATCGGTCCTGGTCTTGCAAAAGCAACTATCGCTGGTCGTGTAAACGGTAACCGCGTTGATGCGTGTGATCTAATTGAAGAAGACGCAAGCCTTGAAATCATCACAGTTAAAGATGAAGTAGACGGTCTAGAAATCGTTCGTCACTCTTGTGCTCACCTTCTTGGTCACGCTCTTAAGCAGCTTTACCCTCAAGCTAAAATGGCGATCGGTCCAACCATCGACAATGGCTTCTACTACGATATCGACTTAGACGAATCTCTAACGCAAGAAGATCTTGAAAAGATTGAAAAGCGTATGAAAGAGCTAGCGAAAACCAAGTACGAAGTGGTTAAGAAAAAAGTAAGCTGGCAGGAAGCGCGTGATACGTTTGAATCACGTGGCGAACCATACAAAGTGGAAATCCTAGACGAAAACGTATCTCGTGATGACCGTCCAGGCCTTTACCACCATGAAGAATACATCGACATGTGTCGTGGTCCTCACGTTCCTAACATGAGCTTCTGTCAACACTTCACTTTGCTGAATGTTGCAGGTGCTTACTGGCGTGGTAACAGCGACAACAAAATGCTTCAACGTATCTACGGTACGGCTTTCCACGACAAGAAAGCACTGAAAGCGCACCTAACTCGCCTAGAAGAAGCGGCGAAGCGTGATCACCGTAAGATTGGTAAGCAACTAGACCTATTCCACATGCAGCAAGAAGCACCGGGTATGGTGTTCTGGCATCACAATGGTTGGTCTATCTTCCGTGATCTAGAAGTATTCATCCGCGCTAAGCTAGATGAGTACGGTTACCAAGAAGTGAAAGGTCCACTTATGATGGACCGTGTTCTTTGGGAACGCTCAGGTCACTGGGATAAATACGCTGATGCAATGTTCACAACTTCTTCTGAGAACCGTGAATACGCAATTAAGCCAATGAACTGTCCAGGTCACGTACAGATCTTCAACCAAGGTCTAAAATCGTACCGCGACCTACCGCTACGTATGGCTGAGTTTGGCTCATGTCACCGTAACGAACCATCTGGTGCACTACACGGTATTATGCGTGTACGTGGCTTTACTCAGGATGACGCTCACATTTTCTGTACTGAGAGCCAAATCCAAGAAGAAGTAACAAACTGTATCAAGATGGTGTACGATACGTACCAAACATTTGGTTTCGACAACATCGTAGTGAAACTGTCTACTCGTCCAGAGAAACGTGTAGGTTCAGATGAAATCTGGGATCAATCTGAAGAAGCATTGAAGCAGTCTCTTGAATCGATGGATATCCCATACGAAATTCAAGAAGGCGAGGGTGCGTTCTACGGTCCTAAGATTGAATTCACACTATACGATTGTCTAGACCGTGCGTGGCAGTGTGGTACTGTCCAGCTAGACTTCAACCTACCAGGTCGCTTAGGTGCAACTTATGTAGGTGAAAACAATGAACGTCTTGTACCGGTAATGATTCACCGTGCGATTCTAGGTTCACTAGAGCGCTTCATCGGTATCCTTATCGAAGAATATGCTGGTTTCTTCCCAACTTGGTTGGCGCCAGAACAAGCAGTTCTTATGAACATTACTGATAAACAGTCAGGTTATGTTCAAGAAATAGTACAAAAACTACAAAAAAGTGGAATTAGAGCTAAAGCGGACTTGAGAAATGAGAAGATTGGCTTTAAAATCCGCGAACATACTTTGAAGCGTGTACCGTATATGCTTGTTGTTGGTGACCAAGAAATGGAAGCTGGCGAAATTGCAGTGCGTACTCGTAAAGGTAAAGATCTTGGTAAATTTAAAGTGGATGATTTTATTGCATACATCCAAGACGAGATCTCTAGCCGTAAGCTCAATCTGGAGGAATAAGCTATTAAAGGCGGAAGACGTGGCCAACAGCCGGTAAAACAAAACCCGCACCGTATCAACGGTGAAATTCGTGGTATTCGTGAAGTTCGACTAACAGGCGCTGACGGTGAATCAGTTGGTGTTGTATCGATTCAAGAAGCCATTGCAGCTGCTGAAGAAGCTGGTATGGATCTCGTTGAGATCAGTCCTAACGCCGAGCCACCTGTTTGTCGTGTGATGGACTATGGTAAGTTCCTCTTCGAGAAGAGCAAAACTGCTAAAGAGCAGAAGAAGAAGCAAAAGCAGGTCCAGATCAAGGAAGTAAAATTCCGTCCTGGAACTGATATTGGAGACTATCAGGTAAAACTACGCAACCTGACGCGTTTCCTTGAAGAAGGCAACAAAGTGAAAGTAACAATTCGCTTCCGTGGCCGAGAGATGGCACACCAAGACATCGGTGTTGACGTTCTAAATCGTCTTAAGGAAGATACTGCAGAAATTGCTGTAGTTGAATCTTTCCCTAAGAAGATTGAAGGTCGCCAGATGATCATGGTGCTAGCCCCTAAAAAGAAGTAATTAACGGCTCATCAAGTAATTAAAACCTAGCCGCTTTCCTTTATATAAAGGTATATGGCTGGGTTTTGTTCGCCCTAATTACGTTGTTTATTAAACCTACTCAATGCGGAGTTATTCATCATGCCTAAGATGAAAACCAACAAAGGTGCTGCTAAGCGTTTTAAGAAAACTGCTGGTGGTATTAAGTACAAGCACGCTACAAAACGTCACATCCTGACTAAGCGTACTACTAAGAACAAGCGTCAACTACGTCCAAATGCAATCCTTCCAAAATGTGAAGTGGCTGCAGTAATCCGTATGTTGCCATACGCTTAATTCTTTTTAGTTATCAATCGTTTAGTTTAGGAGAAGCATAATGCCTCGCGTAAAACGTGGTGTACAAGCTCGTGCACGTCATAAGAAAGTTCTAAAACAAGCTAAAGGTTACTACGGTGCGCGTTCACGTGTTTACCGCGTAGCTTTCCAAGCAGTTACTAAAGCTGGTCAATACGCTTACCGTGACCGTCGCGCTAAGAAACGTCAATTCCGTCAACTATGGATTGCACGTATCAATGCGGCATCTCGTCAAAATGGTCTATCTTACAGCCGTTTCATCAACGGTCTTAAGAAAGCATCTATCGAGATCGACCGTAAGATCCTTGCGGACATCGCAGTATTCGACAAAGCTGCATTTGCAGTTCTAGTTGAAAAAGCGAAAGCTGCTCTTTAATTAGCAGTTTAGGATTAAGAGAAGGAGAGCATTAGCTCTCCTTTTTTATTGCTAAAATTTATACCCAAATGACTTTTAGCTTGGCTATTTAGAGTATTGTTTATCAGTCTTCTCAATTTATTGGTTAGCATCTTATGTTAGTTATAAGGTAGCTTGGGTATAAATTTTTACGTTTATAAGGGATTAAAAATGATCTACACAACGACCGAAAGCATTCCTGGCAAGCAGATCTCTGAAATCAGAGGGGTTGTAACTGGTAATGTTGTTCAATCAAAGCATATTGGCCGTGACCTCATGGCGGGTATCAAGAGCATTGTTGGCGGCGAAATTCGTGGTTACACGGAAATGATGACCGACGCGCGTGATATTGCTATACAGCGCATGGTGGCGGACGCTGAATCTAAAGGTGCCGATGCAATTGTAGGGATTCGATTTACCACAAGCTCAATCGTAGATGGTTCTTCGGAAATTTTGGCATTTGGTACTGCAGTGAAACTAGCGGACTAGTCTACTTGAATAGCATTGCAAAAATGCTAATAGAGAGCGGTGAATTATTATGCATTTACCGTTCTGTTCCTTTTAGGTTAATTATTCTAGATTTTTGCAGAGCGAATAGATTTATATTCTCAACTTTACGTTACTATTAAAATTAATCATGATAATTTAGAGTGATTGCTTTACTTTTATTTTGCATATTATTTTATACCTATAATGAAATTGAATTCATATTGAATTTTTCATTTGTTGTGTGAATTCTCCTTTCAGTATATTAATTCATGTTTTTCTTATAAAAATATGAACTTATACCTTGCCAAGCGGTTCTAAATTGTTACAAATACTATACAGCTGTAACATTGCCAAAAGGAATTGTAGATGAGAGATCTGACTCCCGAATACTTGCTAGCCGCATTACGCCAAGCGATTAAAACAAAAGGGCTAACATATCGAGAGCTATCTGAGAAAATGGGTATGCCACTATCTACCTTTAAGAGACATCTTACAAGCACGAATCTCGCTTTAGATAAGTTGCTGGAATATTGTAGAGCGGTTGATTGCACGTTAGATGAACTACAAAAGCTCGCAAATCAATTGCAAGGTGAAGACGAGGATTACTTTAGTCGTACGCAGGATGAGGTATTCTTTCAATTCCCTCACCTTTACGACTTTTATCGTGAATTGAGAATGCTACGAGGTAAAGATGGTTATTCTATTTTAAAGAAAAAGTATGACTTGTCTGAGCAGAGCATGTCTGATTACTTAAAAGCATTAGAGTTGTTGGATCTCGTTTACGTTGATGAAGATAAAAATATAACGCTGCACGGGCCTTTATATTATAGCTATGCAGAGAACTCCAAGCTCAACGACAAATATACCGAAATCATAAAAGAGCAGACGACTACCCACGATAAGTGTGTTCGCGTTGCTTTGGCGCGTATGAAAATTACTGAAGAACAGCTTTTGTTACTGGAAGATCAAGTTGCAAAGACCGTCATTGATTTTCATTCCAAAAATGTTGTAGCAGAGAACTTTAATGTCTCTGATTTTACTAATATTGTTCTACTTGCTGGGCCACATCAGCCAGTCACATTCTCTGACGGCATTATTGAGACAGAGGGGCGATTTATTGATGATATTCGTTATGCCATCGCAGCTGCAGGTGATAAGCCAAGCCTATCTATATAGATTTTGAGCCTTTTTTGAAGAGAGTTTCTGAAAGGGCGTTGCAAAAGAAAAAGCCTAAGACAGCAAATACTTTGTAAGTAGGGCATTCAGCGGTGTTTGCTCTTAATTCAGACTTAAAGTGTGTTGGGCTTATTTCGAATAATACCTGTTCAGCATCTACTTTCGTTATTTTTAACATGCTGATTTCCTTCGTTGTTCCTCCCAAAGCCTCTCTCGCTTCCTCTACAAAGAAACCATTCTCGTTGAACCAAGCATCCTGTAGCTACTTGGGTATGCATAATTGGTAGCTATTTATCTTCTAATTATAAATTCATACTTGAAATGTTTGTTTTTTGATCTATTATGACGAAGTGTCATTTATGACGGTTCGTCAACTTTAGTTGCGTTCCTGTATTAAAGAATCGTGTTACAATTATTGGGAGTGTGTTGGTATACGGATCAAAGGATTATGTTTAACTTTCGCTGTAAAAAATATAGCAAGCAAGACGGATGTCGTGTGTCTTCAGGGCTAACAAAAAAGCAACAGGCGATTGCTGATCGTGAGATAGAGCTTATTCAATTGGCTAAGTCTTTAGTTCAAGAGCAAGGCTTTGCCAACTTAACGATGGACAAGCTTACAGCGTCAAGCCCTTATTCTAAAGGGACGATCTACAATCATTTTTGCAGCAAAGAAGATGTGATTCTTGCGCTTTGTATTCATTCGCTGAAAAGCGAAGCAATATTTTTCGAACGTACCGCCAAATTTAATGGCAATACCAGAGAAAAAATCATTGCGATGCATGTAGGTTATCGTATTTACGCTCGTATGGAGCCAGTACTATCAACTTGTGCGATTGTTGCAAAGACGCCTTGGGTTCTAGAGAAGGCTTCGCCTAAACGTGTGAATGAACTGAATAACTTGGAAGAACAAGTAATAGATGGTGCTGATGCGCTGGTGAACAATGCGGTAGAATGTGGTGATCTTAAGTTTTCTCCCGCAATTGGTTCTGATGCTATTGTATTCGCCAACTGGTCTATTGCATTCGGTTCAAACGCTTTGGCGCAAAATGCATCGAACAGTCGATGTATTCAGCGAATTCAAGACCCATTCTCAGTACTGCACAACGCGAATATGTTACTTGATGGTTTAGGTTGGTCGCCTTTATCTACAGAATGGGACTACCGTAAAACCTGGCGTCGAGTGGAGCAGGAGTTATTTAGTGAAGAGCTTGCTTATTTAGAGTCAGTGAATCGCTAATAAACTGGAAAGGCCAATCTGACGTTATGGTTGGCTTTTTTATCGCACTATTGTGACGAATCGTCATTAAATCTCGAAGGTTGGCGTTCAGCCAATGATCACGAGAAGCATAGGAAGTTACTAAAAACTGACTTATGTAGCCAAATTCATTCGATCTAAAGTTTGCATGTCGAGTTTGTCTGGTTATTTACAGCATTTGCTGTTTTTTTAGTTTTTAAATTTGACGAAACGTCACAAAAGGAGAGTGTGATGCCACATCACAACGTTCAACAATACGCCCGTTCAGGGTGGGGTAAGCTACCAACGAATTACAGTGTATTGGTGATGCTTGCTACCGTTTTATTGATTGTCATAGCAACCATTGGAGGAAAAAATCTTTACTTTAGAGGAGATTACGACATCTTCTTTGATGGAACAAATGAGCAGTTACTTGCGTTTGATGAAATTCAAACCACCTTTGCAAATTCTGACAGTCTTGCTTTGGTTATAGCGCCAAAGAGCGGCACTGTTTTTACTCCTAGCACATTATCTCTTATTCAGCAGATCACTGACGAGGCGTGGCAAGTTCCATACTCCACCCGCGTTGATTCCCTCGCCAACTACCAGCATACCGAAGCGTTTGAAGATGATCTTCTTGTCGAAGACTTACTGTATAGCGAATATGAATTGACACCTCAACGAATAGAGAAAGTCAAAAGTATTGCGTTGAGTGAGCCGGTTTTGAAAAGTTCACTGATTTCTGAAAAAGGAGATGTCACGGTCGTAAACATTACGGTCCAACTCCCTGAAATAGATAAAACTGCTGAAGTACAAGAGGTGGTTGCTTACATAAACGGAATGATTGAGCGTTATCAGCAAGTGTACCCAGACACCGAATTCCACAAGGCTGGTATTATTGCAATGAACTACGCGTTTATGACCGCAGCCCAAGATGATAGTGCAACATTAGTGCCTACTATGTTACTAGTGATATTGGTGTTTCTGACCATCATGTTGCGCTCATTGCTTAGCGTCATCGCGACGCTCATCGTTATTATCGGCTCGGTTATGGTTACAATGGGCTTGTCAGGATGGGCTGGTATGTTCTTAAGCACGGCGACTGTTAATGTGCCTACCTTGGTGATGACGCTTGCCGTCGCAGACTGTGTACACATCATCGCGACAATGCGTCAGTCTATGCAAAACGGCTTTAGTAAAGCCCACTCTATTGAGCGAAGTATTGCGCTCAATTTCATGCCTATCTTGATTACCTCCATTACCACCGCGATCGGCTTTTTAATGATGAATATGTCGGATTCTCCAATCCTGAGAGATTTCGGCAACCTATCAGCCCTTGGCGTCATGGTTGCTTGTTTCCTTTCCATCACGTTACTTCCCGCCTTGCTTAATATCCTTCCGGTTACGGTGAAGTCGGATACTTCTGATGAAAGAAAGCACTTTATGGATCATTTAGGAGATTTCGTGGTGTCAAAGCGACATGCGTTATTGCCGTTGTCGGTGCTTGTTATTGTCGCGAGTGCGAGCTTGATTCCGCTGAACAAAGTCAATGATGAATCCGTCGAGTACTTTGGCCATAGCAATGAATTTCGCCGAGCGGCTGATTTTATGGAAGAGCGAATCAGTGGCATGGCGAACATCAGTATCGCGATAAAAACCAACGAATCGCAGGGCATTGCCGATCCTAATTTTCTCAATTCCGTGGGTAAATTTACTGACTGGCTAAGGTTGCAGCCAGAAACGGACCATGTTGCGACCTTGAGCGATGTTTATAAGCGCCTAAACAAGAACATGCATGGAGATGATCAGGCTTATTACTCGCTCCCTCAAGACAGAGAATTAGCGGCTCAATATCTGCTGCTTTATGAAATGTCACTACCGTATGGTTTAGATTTGAACAACCAAATCAATGTAGATAAGTCGTCGATCAAGATGGTTCTCACCGTGGAGAACTTGGGCAGCGTCGAGCTTGTTGATTTGGAAAATCGCATTTACCAATGGTTTAACGAAAACGCGCCTCAATATGATGTTGTTGCGTCTAGTCCTTCATTGATGTTTGCGCATATTGGTGAAACGAATATGGCCAGCATGCTGTCAACCTTGCCCATTACTCTTGTCTTAATCTCTGCATTACTGATCTTTGCCTTGCGTTCGTTCAAGCTTGGCTTAATTAGTCTTGTCCCGAATATTGCTCCTGCGCTTATTGGTTTTGGTATTTGGGCGCTGGTTTCTGGCGAGATTAACTTGGGATTGTCTGTCGTTGTGACATTAACGCTTGGTGTTGTTGTCGATGACGCCGTTCACTTTCTTTCTAAATATCAACACGCTCGTAAAGATGGCCACAGTGCGGAGCAAGCGGTTCGCTACGCCTTTCGTACCGTGGGGCGCGCACTTTGGATTACGACGGTCGTGCTTGTTGCTGGTTTCTCTGTTCTGGCGATGTCGAGCTTCCGTTTAAATGCCGATATGGGAAAGCTGAGTGCCATTGTCATCTTTATTGCCCTTGTTGTGGATTTCATCTTCCTACCGACTCTACTGATGTTGTTTGACAAAGGCGTTTACGACGAGGTGGAGCGCCGAAATAAGCTTAAATCAACTGGCTCTCAAACCAAGACTGTTACTCAGTCATAACGAATTAAAGGATCGAACATGAATTTAGTAAAAAATGCCTTAAAAGTATCAGTACTTTCTGTCTCGCTTATTATGAGTCATGCGGTGTTGGCGGATGAAGCCAAAGGACTAGAAATTGCCCAAGAGCGCAAAGCCCGTGATGAAGGGTGGGGGGATTCTGTTGCTACGATGCAAATGATTCTGCGAAACGCGCAAGGAGAAAGCAGCACACGTTTAATGCGCTTACAATCACTCGAAGTTGATGGCGATGGTGACAAAGGGCTCACGATATTTGATGAACCGAGAGATGTAAAAGGCACGGCGTTTCTTAACCATTCTCATACGGAGGGTGCCGATGACCAATGGCTTTACCTTCCTGCACTGAAACGTGTGAAACGTATTTCCTCGCGTAACAAATCAGGTCCTTTTATGGGCAGTGAATTCGCGTATGAGGATCTCAGTTCCTTTGAGATTGAAAAATACCGTTTCAACTACCTAAAAGATGACAGCATAAACGGGCAAGATGTTTTCGTCGTAGAGCAAATTCCGACCGATAAGAACTCAGGTTATACCAAGCAAACGGTATGGTTAGATAAAGCGCATTATCGTCCACTTAAAGTTGAGTTTTACGACCGCAAAGGCTCTTTGTTAAAAACGCTTTCTTTTTCCGATTACAAGCAATATCTCAACCAATATTGGCGAGCGCATACTATGGCGATGACAAACCATCAAACAGGAAAAAGTACTGAGCTAACGACTAGCGAAATGCGTTTTAACACTGGATTACAAGACAATGACTTTCATAAGAATGTGTTGAAGCGAGTGAGGTAGTGGAGGAAAAATGAAGCGATTAAATGCTGGGTTGTTGCTTAGTGCAGCAGCCTTTTTTTACTCGATGCCTCTGACTGCCGTCGAGCTTGCAGGACAAGTCAATATTGAGCATCGTCAGTTTTTTAAAACGGGCTCTCAGGGTCAGAGCAAAGCGCAAACGTCATTGGTTTTGCAGCCAGAATTTTACTGGGAGATGCAAAATGGTGATGCAAACTTTACTTTCACACCTTTCTATCGTCTGGATGGTCTAGACGATGAGCGAAGTCATGGTGACATACGAGAGGCACTTTATCTGACTTATTGGGATGATTATGAGCTTCGAGTTGGGATTAGTAAGGTCTTTTGGGGAGTGACTGAATCAGCCCATTTAGTTGATGTAGTAAACCAAACAGATGCCATTGAAGCCGTCGATGGTGAAGATAAACTCGGTCAGCCGATGTTACATTTTACCTCTTTCAAAGACTGGGGCACCGTCCACGCAATGTTGTTACCTTACTTTAGGGAACGAACGTTTGCGGGTACAGATGGCCGCTTGCGAACCGAACCCGTTGTCTCTGATGATGCTATCTATGAATCAAGCAGAGAAGAGAAGCACGTAGATGTGGCTTTTCGATATTCGAAAATGCTTGGCGATTGGGACGTAGGCCTAAGCTATTTATATGGAACAAACCGGGATCCTTACTTTCGTTTAGAGTACGGAGAATTAAAGCCTTACTACGCTCTGATGAGTCATGTCGGTCTGGATGTGCAAGGAATTGTTGGCGATTGGTTATGGAAACTAGAAAGTGTTTATCGAGATAGCGCTGATAATCATGTCGGTCTTGTGACGGGTTTTGAGTATACCTTCGTCGGTGCATTTGACACGGTTTGGGATGTGGGAGTTATTGGTGAGTACCTCTATGACAGTCGTGGGAACAACGCACAAACTATCGGTCAAAATGATGTGTTTGCAGGTATTCGTTGGGCGCTCAATGATGAGGACGGAACGGAAGTATTGACGGGAATAACGAAGGATTTAGATAACGATGATGTTTACAATGCTAAGTTAGAAGCATCGAGCCGAATATCGAATCACGTTAAGTGGCAAATTGATGCTTGGTTGTTTAAAAATGAAACACCAAATGATTTGCTCTACTTCGCTAGAGATGACGATTTTATCGAGCTATCTATTCAATACTATTTCTAAAACAAAAGGGCACAACTAAACGGCAGATTAACTAAAGATGACATTTTTGACGTTTTTGTGCTCTTTTTATTCAATAACCTCTTCTTTTCGTAATTCAATTTGGCATTGGTGCCCGGTTTGGCTACTATGTACAGCTATCAAAAAACCAATCACTCCCTTATGGACACTACCTACAGGTAGATGAGGAAACGATGCAACATCTAGAAGAGATCATTGCTAGCGCGAGCACTGCAATTGAAGCTGCCGAATCGCTAGTCGCACTTGATGAAGTGCGTGTTCAGTATCTGGGTAAAAAAGGTGAGCTAACTGCTCAACTTCAAAGCCTAGGCAAACTACCACCAGAAGAACGCCGTGAAGCTGGTCAAGAGATCAACAAAGCGAAAGGCGTAGTTCAGCAAGCTATCGCAGCTCGTAAAGATGCACTACAACATGCTGAGCTTGAAGCGAAACTAGCAGCAGAAACAATCGACGTAACACTACCAGGTCGTCGTATTGAAAACGGTGGTTTACACCCAGTAACTCGTACTGTAGAGCGTATTGAGAAGTTCTTTGGCGAACTTGGTTTTAACACCGAGGCTGGCCCAGAGATCGAAGATGCATTCCACAACTTCGATGCGCTAAACATCGCAGCTGATCACCCAGCGCGTACTGACCACGATACTTTCTTCTTCAACCCAGACTTGATGCTTCGTACTCATACGTCAGGCGTACAGATCCGTACGATGGAAAATGGTAAACCACCATTCCGTTTCATCGCACCAGGCCGTGTATACCGTAACGACTACGACCAAACGCACACGCCAATGTTCCACCAAGTGGAAGGCATGCTGGTTGATGAGAACGTAAACTTTGCTCAGCTGAAAGGCATCCTGCACGATTTCCTATGTAACTTCTTCGAAGAAGAAGTAGAAGTACGTTTCCGTCCATCTTACTTCCCATTCACTGAGCCTTCAGCTGAAGTAGACGTGAAAGGCAAAAACGGTAAATGGTTAGAAGTACTAGGCTGCGGTATGGTTCACCCGAACGTGCTACGTAGCGTAGGTATCGATCCTGAAAAATACTCTGGTTTCGCATTCGGTATGGGTGTTGAGCGTCTAACAATGCTTCGTTACGGCGTGAACGACCTACGTGCGTTCTTCGAGAACGATCTTCGTTTCCTAAAACAGTTCAAGTAATCCAGAGGGTTCATCAACATGAAATTCAGCGAATCATGGCTTCGTGAGTGGGTAAACCCTGCGGTTACTACTGACGAGCTAACTCACCAAATTACAATGGCCGGCCTAGAGGTAGACGACGTTCTTCCTGTTGCTGGTTCTTTTACTGGCGTTAAAGTCGGTCACGTTGTTGAATGTGGCCAACACCCAGATGCAGACAAACTGCGCGTAACTAAAGTTGACGTGGGTGAAGAAGAGCTTCTAGACATTGTTTGTGGCGCACCTAACTGTCGCCAAGGTCTGAAAGTAGCAGTCGCAACAGTTGGTGCTGTTCTTCCAGGTGATTTCAAAATCAAAAAAGCGAAACTACGTGGCCAGCCTTCTCACGGCATGCTTTGTTCGTTCACTGAACTAGGTATCGACGTTGAGTCAGACGGCATCATGGAACTAGCAGAAGACGCAGTAATCGGTACTGATTTCCGTGAATTCCTAGGTCTAGACGACGTAACAGTAGACGTAGACCTAACAGCAAACCGCGCTGACTGTTTCAGCATTCGTGGTCTAGCTCGTGAAGTTGGCGTACTAAACCGTGCTGACGTGACAGAGCCATTAGTAGAAGCAGTTGCCCCTTCAATCGACGATAAAGTGTCTATCGAAGTGAAAGCGCCAGCTGCGTGTCCACGTTACCTAGGTCGTGTAGTTAAGAACGTAAACGTTCAAGCTGAAACGCCACTATGGATGCAAGAGAAACTGCGTCGTTGTGGTATTCGCTCTATCGACCCTGTGGTAGATATCACTAACTACGTTCTTCTAGAGCAAGGCCAACCAATGCACGCATTCGATCTAGCGAAGATCGAAGGTGGCATCGTAGTTCGTATGGCTGAGCAAGGTGAGAAGCTAACACTTCTTGACGGCAGCGAAGCAGAACTAAACGCAGATACACTAGTAGTAGCGGACCACAACAAAGCACTTGCAATCGCAGGTATCTTTGGTGGTGAAGAGTCAGGTGTAACAACTGAGACTAAAGACGTTTTACTAGAGTGTGCATTCTTTGCACCTGACCACATCCGTGGTCGCGCTCGTAGCTACGGTCTGCACACTGATTCTTCAATGCGTTTCGAGCGTGGTGTGGATTACGCACTACAAGTGAGCGCAATGGAGCGTGCAACTCAGCTTCTAGTTGAGATCTGTGGTGGTGAAGTAGCACCTGTTGTTGCAGTAGAGTCTGAAGCAGACCTACCTAAGCCAAACAAAGTTGCTCTACGTCGTACTAAACTAGACAACCTACTAGGTCACCACATCGCTGATGCTGACGTAGTAGAAATCCTAGAGCGCCTAGGTTTGACTGTTGAAGCTTCTGAAGAAGGTTGGGTGGCAGTAGCGCCAACATGGCGTTTCGATATCGCTATCGAGCAAGACCTGATTGAAGAAGTTGGCCGTATCTACGGTTACGACAACATTCCTAACCAAAACCCAGCAGCAGCACTTAAGATGCACAACCACGTTGAAGCGGATCTTCCACTGAAACGCGTTCGTGATCTTCTTGTTGACCGTGGTTATCACGAAGCAATCACATACAGCTTCGTTGAGCCTGAGCAGCAAAAGCTAGTTGTACCTGGTGTTGAGCCTCTCGTACTTCCAAACCCAATTTCTGCAGACATGTCAGCAATGCGTCTTGGTCTTATCCAAGGTCTGTTGAACACGGTTGTTCACAACCAGAAGCGTCAACAGCCACGCGTTCGTCTATTCGAATATGGCCTACGTTTCATCCCATGTGAATCTGCAGAAAACGGCATGCGTCAAGAGCCTATGCTTGCAGGTGTTATTGCTGGTACTCGTGGTGAAGAGCACTGGGATATCGAAACCAACACTGTTGATTTCTTCGACCTTAAGGGCGATCTAGAAGCGATTCTAGAGCTATCTGCGAACGAAAAAGCGTACTCTTTCGCTGCACTGTCACCTGAAAGCAAAAAAGCTAACCCAGCACTTCACCCAGGTCAATCTGCGGCAATCATCGTAGACGGCAAAGAAGTGGGCGTGATCGGTACAGTTCACCCTGAGCTTGAGCGTAAGTTCGGGCTAAACGGTCGTACTATCGTATTCGAAATCGAATGGTCTGCAATCAACAGCAAAGTGATCCCAGAAGCGGTAGCACTTTCTAAATTCCCTTCAAACCGTCGTGATATCGCGGTAGTAGTGGATGAAGCTGTTGCATCTGGTGACATTGTTAACGCTTGTCTAGAGCAAGGTGGCGAGTTCCTTAAAGATGCGAAACTGTTCGACGTTTACGTAGGTAAAGGCGTTGAAGATGGTAAGAAGAGCCTAGCAATCGCTCTGACTCTACAGTCACTTGAGCGTACGCTTGAAGATGCAGATATCGCTGGTGCGGTTGACGCTATCGTTGCTCACGTTTCTGAGAAGTTTGGTGCGTCTCTGCGTGACTAATCTCGCGTAACGTATCTTCTTAAGAAATGAAAACCCTGCCAGTTTGGCAGGGTTTTTTATTTTTAGGATTACCTTATCGTTGTTCAAGTTCCTTACTGCTCGCACCATCCCTCATTACTTTAAAATACTAGACCAAACTAGGGATGGCCCTTACCCGAGATTAGGAACGTATTGTTTTTCAGCTAATACACGCTAACGATAGCTTATTGGCGGTTAGGCAGCGAGTGAGAGGGTATAGCTAAGCAGAAGAGGCAGCGTAAGAATGCTGAAAAAGTTGCCAAATAGTACCATTGACGCCACTTTCATGGGTTCTATATTCAGCCTTTCCGCAAATAGGTAATTCATGACGGCTGGCGGCAGCATTGTGAAGAGCACCATCATTTGCAATTGCATCGTTGGAAGGGGAATTAACCAATAAATAAGTGCAAAAGCGACAGCACCAGTTGCCAGTGACTGCACGGTACACAACACACCAATCTTTAAACCGTCCAACCTTAAATGACACATTTGTGCCCCCAGAGATAAAAGCATCACGGGTACGGCCGCTTGCCCAAGTAGAGCCGTGGCTTCGTATAAAGGCGCCCATGCACCCACATTTGACACGTTGAGAAACAGAGCCAGCGACGCTGCTAAAAAGATTGGCATCTTGACTATTTGCTTAAAAGGGTTGCCATGACTAAGCAGCATTACGCCTAAGCTGATATGCAAGCATGCTGACACGACAAATAAAAGCACTGCTGACGACAGCGCAATTTCTCCAAACGTATAGGTAAACAAAGGAATAGCTAGATTTCCGCTATTGCGAAACATATGTGGTGGCGCCCAGGTTTTAAACGAGAGTGACGTCCATCGACATACCGGGATCATGAGTAGTGCGGGAATTAAAACCGCGACAATTGCCGCCAAAAGAAGCGGCCCCTGATTTGAATCGAGCGGCATGCTAACGAGTGACGAAAATACCAGTGCTGGCGTAAATACCTCAATATTAATGCGGTTTATTGGGCGAAAGTCAGGCTTGATGTAACGACCGACCAAATAGCCAACTCCGACAAGAGCAAAAACAGGGAAAAGAATATTTATGATTTGATTAATCATGGTCGCCTAGAAGCAGTGTAAGAAGCTAATGAGGAAATACACGAACTTCCACATTATCAATCTTTATATATGGCGTCATCGTTAAACAGCGAGAAGCGTGGGTTTAATCAAGCTTTCTAAGCACAGTTGCAAAGTACAGGTGGTCATACCTTTTAATCTAATTGTTACGTATCGAGTTACATACAAATCACTGAATTTACGACAAGTTCTATGTCAAGTGTCTGTTAAATAACCAATATCTGATATTTTTATTAAATAGTGTTTAATGTTGATATTTAAACTACTTTTAGTTTTATAATCTGGATGTTTTTCCTGATAAAGATGAAACAAAAACAAAAATATCAAATTCCTGGCGTTTAACAATAATTTACGTAGTGCTATTCCTTTTGTTCGCCAAGAAAAAAGTTGGCGAAAATCATAAGCTTGTCATACACTTCCTGATGTAACCCCGATATGTTGTTGAATTGGTAGGGTAAAACTGCTCTGGCGCTACACTAACGTAGCATTGTTTAACATAGCTTTGAGGAAAGTTTTATGGCGCTCACAAAAGCCGAACTGGCAGAAAACCTGTTTGATAAATTAGGATTTAGTAAGCGGGACGCCAAGGAAACGGTGGAAGTGTTCTTTGAAGAGATTCGTAAGGCACTGGAAAGTGGCGAACAGGTAAAACTGTCAGGTTTTGGTAACTTTGATCTTCGTGACAAGAATGAACGACCTGGTCGTAACCCGAAAACTGGTGAAGATATTCCAATTACTGCTCGACGTGTAGTGACTTTTCGCCCGGGTCAGAAGTTAAAAGCTCGTGTAGAAAACCTGAAGAAAGTACAGTAAGCCGAATAAATGGATCACGCTAAGGCGTGGTCTTTTTTTTGCGTAAAATTCGTGTGCATACAAATGAAAACCACCGCAATGCGGTGGTTTTTCTGTTTATGAGAGACGCCTAATGATATCGGTTACGCCGCTTCTAGATGCGTTGTTAAGTATGGTTGCCATGCTTGTTGGTACAAGTTCTTAGACTGTGTACGCATGTTGCGAATAGAAGCAAGCTCTATTTCGCTTAGCTCACGTTTTTCCAACATCGCTTGACGTTCTAGTTTCTGGATTTTTTCGTATAGGTCGTGTTCGGGACCGCTTTTTACATCTGCGATTGCTTTCAAGTGCAGTTGAACTTCGGCTACTAGGTTTGTTTTTGGTAAACGAACGAGCAAGTTCAAGTCTCTATATCCTGAAGGGCCAGGTTTTTTGAATCGATTTTTTACTTTCACAATCGTTGTTTCACGCTCTAACGTTTCATAAATGGAGACTAAGCTGGCGACGTCTTCAGCTACAATCGTTGCACGTGCTAGGTCAGTAATACGTTCAACTTTCCCACCTAATTCTAAAGCTATCTTTTCTTCTGCTCGTTGTTTGGATTTTACACCTGCGAAGTATGGCTGAGCGTCATTAAGAAGTGCGGTACTTTTACAGATAGTTTCAAGTTCAAATTGTGCTTGGTGTGCTTTGCTGTAAAGAATGTCGAAGTCAGAATATGGCTGAGTTGGCGTGGTGTCGATTGACTGAATGCCGTATAAACCGCTAAGGCTGTGTTTAAAAAGTTTCGAACAAACTTCGTTTTGGCTGGTTGAACGATTTTGTTCGCCACTAGGTGCAGGGGTAATTGGAAGTGCGGCAAATGCCGGTGCACGGCTAAGTACCAAAAGCATCAATGCTGTAGTACGAAGAAATAAGCTCATTCACTCTCCTTAACTTGCTTGTACTTAGAAAATAGGGAACATAAAGGTCGCTAAGTTCGGCAAATCAGGTACTAACTTATAAATGGGGCCATTACGAAAGATTCCAAGGTTTCAGTTTTATCTTGAAGTAGAATCGTGCGTTAGATCACCATTTCTCTTTTCTTTATTCTGATTATCAGATAAAGGCGCGTCTCCTATGAGACCGATTACATCCTATCACCGCAGTATTAACCAAAGATGAACGGCATAGACAAATTGAAAAAAAACGTTAGTCTTACCTCTCAAAATGAAAACAGCCGACAAGTAGAAAGTAAAATGAGAGACCAAGAATTTTGGCATAACAAATGGGCCAGCAATCAAATCGGATTTCACTTGGAAGATGTAAACCCGCTATTACCAGTATATTGGAAACACACTAATCCAAAGCGTGAAGATAAAGTGTTAGTTCCTTTATGTGGAAAGTCAGAAGACTTGATTTGGCTAGCGATGAAGCATGATTCGGTTGAAGGTGTTGAGCTAAGCCATATTGCTGTGCGTGCCTTTTTTGCTGAACATTTTTACACGCCAACGGTAACGCCTCTTAATGGCATGCACGAGCTTTATCAATTTGATGAGCTCTCTATTTATACTGGGGACTTTTTCACTGCACCAGTATCTCAAGCCGATATCATTTATGATCGCGCCGCGTTGGTTGCTTTACCGCAAGATATGCGAGAGGAGTATGTAGAGCGTCTCAAGCAACTGCTGAACCCAGGCGGTCGTATTTTGCTTGTCACACTCAACTATCCTCAAGAAGAGATGGCGGGGCCTCCATTTAGCGTGCCGGTCGAAGAGATAGAGCAGTTATTTTCAGGTTACAAAGTTACTTGTTTGAACGTAGATGAAGCTGACGAGAATCATCCTAAAATTGCGAAAAAAGGCTTAAGTCGCTTCTCTGAAGAAGTGTACTTAATCGAGAGTGAATAGGCTCTCTTCGGTTTGGAACACGAAATAGCGCAGCAATTTGAGCTGCGCTATTTTTGTATGAGTGGTTCGTATTTAATAAATGATATTCACTTTTGAAGCACTTTCAACAGCATCTTGAACGGCTTCTTCGGTGGTTTTTCGTCGCGTAAGGACAACACCTAAACGGCGGCGACCATCGATTTCTGGCTTACCGAATAGACGAACTTGTGTTTGAGGTTGAGCTAAAGCTTTGCTTAGGTTTTCAAAGCGAATGTTTGTGGAAGTCCCTTGTCCAAGAATAACAGCAGACGCAGATGGGCCATATTGCACAATATTATTAATTGGCATTCCGGTAAACGCGCGCACGTGGAGAGCAAACTCAGACATTTCCTGTGAAATCATTGTAACCATACCCGTATCGTGAGGGCGAGGAGAGACCTCATTGAAAATGACTTTATCGCCTTTAACAAATAGCTCTACACCAAAGATGCCGTAGCCACCGAGCGCGTTTACCACTTTCTCAGCCGTGTATTCAGCTGCTTTTACTGCGTTTTCTGACATAGTTTGCGGTTGCCATGATTCGCGGTAGTCGCCATCTTCCTGACGATGACCAATTGGAGCACAGAAATGCACACCGTCAACGGCTCTGATGGTCAATAAAGTGATTTCGTAATCGAAGTCGATAAAACCTTCCACGATAACGCGACCTGCACCCGTACGCCCGCCTTCCTGAGCGTAATCCCATGCTTTTGTAACGTCGTCTTCGGTCTTGATAACACTTTGCCCTTTACCTGAAGAGCTCATCACAGGCTTCACCACGCACGGAATACCCACATGCTCAACCGCGGCTTTGAAGTCTTCAAAGTTATCTGCAAAACGATAAGGTGAAGTCGTCAATTCCAGTTCTTCTGCTGCCAAACGTCGGATACCTTCACGATTCATTGTTAGCCTGGTTGCCTTAGCGGTTGGAACAACATTCAGTCCTTTCTCTTCAAGCTCTACCAGTTTGCCGGTTGCGATGGCTTCAATTTCTGGTACGACGTAAGTAGGTTGTTCCTTCGTAATAACTTCTTCTAAGGCGTTCCCATCTAACATGTCGATAACATAACTACGGTGAGCGACTTGCATCGCTGGAGCATTGGCATAGCGATCACAAGCAATCACTTCTAAACCAAGTCTCTGGCATTCAATGGCGACTTCTTTACCGAGTTCGCCAGAGCCTAAAAGTAATACACGGGTAGCATTTGCGCTAGTTGCAGTGCCAAACATAGTGTTCCCTTACAAAATAGAGTCATGAGACAGAAATTGCAGGAGATCATACTGAAGTTTTATGACAAAGCAAACGTTTGCTTTTGGTTTTTAGGTAATAAAAAAGCTCTACATGTTGTAGAGCTCTTTGTTGAATTTGTCGTTTATACGTTGACAAAACTAAGCGGAATATCTGGATTCAACGCTTCCAACGTTGATTGCGTATCGGCTAAGTGACTGATCTTACCTTCAGAGTTTTCTACCAATGCAGCGGCTTTGATGCTGTCAAAGGTTTCACCCGCAAGTAAAACTTGGATTAGCGCAACTTGTAGCGGTGGCAAGCTAGGATTAAACGCTGCATTTTCTGCATAAGCACCTTGGAATACACGGCCGCTAGTCATCTCTAATGCTAAACCACTCAAGTTGTTGGTGTATGGAGAGTGGCTCATGTTCATCGCTTCAACTGCACTTTGGATGAGTGCGTCTTCATCATCACATGAGAATTGGTGTTTAACTTCTGCCATTAAGCCGGACTCGATACCGAGATCGTTTGGTCCAAAGGCTTCAGGCAGGTATTCATGAAGTGACTTTTCTTCACGTTCTGGGAGCTGGATTTTAAGCTCGTTTGCGGTAGATAACTCATTCATGAACTGGCGGCAGTGACCACATGGGCTGAAGTTGATAGTGATATCCTTAACACCACGTTCGCCTTTCATCCAAGCATGGCTAATCGCAGACTGCTCTGCGTGAACCGTTTGACCCAACTGTACACCAAAGAATTCCATGTTGGCACCGAAGTAAAGGCGACCTGAAAGACCACGAACGATAGCGCCGACATAAAAGTCAGAAAGGGGAGCATAGGAGTACGCTGCGGCAAAAGGAAGTAGCGCAACACGAAGCTCTTTGTCTGATAGACCGGTAGCTGAAAGCAACTGCTCAAATTGTTGAACTGAAAGCGTAGCATCAAAATCATCAGCTTGGATGATAGGAGCAAGTTGTTTGGAAAGTGCTTCTGGAGCGCCTGCTAGCGCCTGTTCAATGCGACTTTTCATGTTGAATCCTTGTTATTGCATGGACAGTTATTCTATGTGAAAGATAGAAATGTTCCGTGCGTTAGATCACGATAAATAATGCAATTGATAATTCTGTTACATAATTAGAGTGAGCTCACACATGTATTCGATTGCACAGGTGTGAAGCGTTATCTCCGTCTCACAATTAACCATATCAGTATATATTCATATGACCAAGGAGCAGGAGTATGTTACCAACGCGACTTTTACCGCTATGCTACTTTATACCTACGTAATCTAGAGCGAGTGGTAGCAGCTAGAATGCTAACGCTATGAATGTATATCTCGATCAAGTCCCTTCACGATATTACTGGGTGAGGTTGATAGATAAGATAGGGTTTTGAAAAGGGTAAGGAAGAAGCGGAAAGGCTACGGCCTGCCGGAAGGAGGGCAGACCGAGAGCGCTTAACTATTGATATAGCCAGACCGCCAAAGCAAAAAAACTTGGAGCCAAAATAGAAGTTATGATCCCACATAAAACCAATGCGAGTGATGAGAACGCGGCATCAATGGGCTGTTTCTCTGCACATGTCGCGGTGCCTAAGGCATGAGACACGGTACCCATTGTTAGGCCACGTGCAATCGGGTGTTTAATTCCAATTAAGTTGTAAATTGGGTATGCCAAAATCGCGCCCAATAAACCAACAATCAGAACCAAGATCGCCGCAACGGCAGCTTCACCACCGAGGTGACTCGAAATTTCCATTGCTATTGGCGTAGTGACGGATTTACCCACTAGACTTGCGATTAAACTGATATCCGCTTTGAAAGCGACTGCGATCAAGGTGGTTGTCATCATCGACATCACACTGCCTACTGTGCAAGCGAAAGTGATGATTCGCCAGTTTGCTTTAATTTGTGGTAGTTGTTCATATAGTGGATAAGCCAGAGCAACTACAGCAGGTTGAAGCAAAAAGCTAATTCCTTCGTTATCCGCATAATACGTTTCAAATGGCACATTTAAGTAAGTAAGCAAAGGAATGAGCACTGCGATACTGATCAGCAAAGGGTTTGCTAGAGGATTGTTCACTTTGATTGCCATTTGACGAGCGATAAGAAAAACCGCAATGGTAACAACTAACCACATATCAGTGTTTCTCCTTTAGCAAGTAGTCCAGCAGCCAAGCGAGGCTGACCAGTACAATGAGTGAACCGCCAACCGCGCTAGCGATGATAGGGAGCGCATTGGCGAGTAGTAGGTCGAAATGCTGCATTAATCCGACGCTGATAGGAACGAACAATAAGATCATATAGCGGATAAATAGCGTGGCGCCCGGTTTGACCCAGTCGACTTTTACAAGCCCAAGAGTCATGGAGAAAAACAGTACGAGCATACCGATGACACTTCCTGGAACGGAAACGCCAGTGAACTTTTGAATGGTAATTCCGATGCCAAGTGCTCCCATGATGAGGAAGATTGAAATGAGCAGTTGGATCAGTTGTAAGAATCGTTCTTTAATCATTTTGACAGTATATAAACAACAAGCACACCATAAGGTGCGCTTGTATTAGGAGGAGTTAGGAAGCTAAGCTCTCTACATAACGGTACACGGATTTTAATATCGCAATCTTCTTTTCGTCACTTTCATGTTCGTGAACTAAGTTTTCTAAATTCAGCATGTACTCTTCAATTTGGCTTTCAAACACTTCTCGACAGTGTAGTGCCCAGCGTCTTTGTTCTTGCTCGTCTAATGTGCCTGGGAAGTTACGCGCACGATAGCGGAACAATAGAGGTTTAATGCGCTTGTCATCAAATTCAATGTCTAATGCAGCAAGATTATTCGGATCGGTTTCGCGAATGATATCCATAGCTGCGCGATCGGCTGGAGAAAAGAACCCGTCGTAAAGTTGTGTATCGACGTCATCACTTTTATCGAATTTGCGCTCGACTGAAAAGAGGCTAATCAGCTTTTCTCTAATTTCAGGATGTTGGCGCAACAAAGCGAGATTGGCGAGACATTGTTGGCGATCAATGCCAATAGACTCTGCATTTTCAGCCGTTAACGTTTTTGCAGGGGCGAGAATAGGGCATTTGTTCAAATGAACTAGTTTAACTGGCACTGGTAGCAATTCACCAAGATCTTCGCGCTTCGTGTAGAGTCTTTCGTGCAGCTCTTCTGCGGATAGCTCAAGAATAGGTTGAGGGTCTTTCGCTAAATCGATGGTGATAACGGCGTTATTATTGGTTGGATGCCAAGCAACAGGCACAATCCAGCTAGTGTACTGGCATTCGCGCCCTAGCATGCCTGAAACGTGCATCAACGGTGTCATGTTGACGATGTCGACTAAATCATTGAGCTTGCGCTTTTGGCGCATAGAAAAAAAGTAATCAAACAATTTTGGTTGCGCTGCTTTTACTTTCTTTGCCATTTCGATAGTCGCAACCACATCTGCCATGGCATCGTGCGCGTTACTATGTTCTATGCCGTTAGCCACGGACAAATGTTCTAATTTAAAGCTAGTGAAGCCATCTTCGTTTTCTGGCCATTCTACGCCTTCTGGGCGAAGGGCATGGCACGCGCGTAGTACATCGAGTAAATCCCAACGTGAGTTACCGTTTTGCCAACTCCATGCGTATGGATCGATAAAGTTGCGATAACAAGTATAACGGGTCACTTCGTCATCAAAGCGAATGCTGTTGTAGCCTAAACTGGTGGTATTTGGTCTCGCGAGTTCAGTGTGAATCTTAGCGATAAACTCTGGCTCAGAAAGGCCTTCTTGAACCGTTTTTTGCGGAGTAATACCAGTAATAAGCGCAGCTTCAGGAGACGGAAGATAATCAGCCGGTGGTTGACAGTACATGACTAAAGGCTCGCCGATGATATTAAAGTTTTCATCTGTACGAACACCAGCAAACTGGCTTGGGCGATCTTTCGCGGGGTTGGTTCCCCATGTCTCATAATCAAAGAAGAAAAAAGTGGGCTGATTATCTTGGTGCATTCTGCTTACCGTTTACAAAACCGATGACAGTATTAGACCATTCAACGCCTTGACTAGCAACGAAAGATGCAAGTTGAATTTTTGAAAATGAAAAAAGCCGATGGCGAACCATCGGCTTGATATTTTATGTTTTATCGCTTTGGAAGGAATTTGAGTTCTATGCTCGTGTTTCTTCCAATGTTGCTTCACTTCCTGGTGACTTCAGCACTCGGCTAGCAATTGTACCCGCAGTCATTGAACCTGAAACGTTTAGTGCGGTACGTGCCATGTCAATCAGTGGTTCAATAGAGATAAGCAGTGCCGCGATGGTTACAGGCAAGCCCATTGCAGGAAGAACAATCAAGGCTGCAAACGTCGCACCGCCGCCGACACCTGCAATACCAAATGAGCTGATGGTGATAATCGCAATCAATGACAGGATAAAGTGTAGATCAAGTGGGTTGATGCCCATTGTCGGAGCTACCATCACTGCAAGCATTGCAGGATAGATACCCGCACAGCCGTTTTGGCCGATAGTGGCACCAAACGATGCTGATAGGTTTGCAATCGCTGGTGGTACGTTAAGCTTCGTGATTTGCGCTTCTACGTTTAGTGGAATTGTTGCTGCTGAGCTACGAGATGTAAACGCGAAGGTCAGTACAGGCCAGATTTTCTTAAAGTATTCCGCAGGGCTAACGCCAACAAAAGAGACCAATACGCCATGAACAACAAACATCAGTGCGATAGCAACATAAGACGCCACAATAAAGCCAAGTAGGTTTAGGATGTCGCCTGCGCTTGATGTCGCTACCACTTTTGCCATCAGTGCTGCGATGCCGTATGGCGTTAGGGCCATGATCATCTTCACTAGTCGCATAACGATAGATTGAGCAGCTTCTACCAAAGTACGAATCGGTGATTCCAACTCTGCTTTTTCCATCATCACTTTACGAGCGGCGATACCAGTTAACACGCCAAAAATCACTACAGCGATAATCGATGTCGAGCGAGCACCTGTTAGATCAGCAAATGGGTTGGTTGGAATGAAGCTAACTAGCATTTGAGGAATAGTTAGGTCACTTACTGTACCGGCACGGCTTTCTAAAACGGCGATACGAGCGGTTTCACGCGCACCTTCAGTTAACCCTTCTGCTGACAGGCCAAATGTTGTTGTCACCAAGATACCGATAAGTGCAGCAATTGCAGTCGTTACTAGAAGAACAGAGATGGTCAGGCCAGAAATTTTACCTAAAGAGCCACCTTTCTCCAATTTAACAACTGCAGAGATCATCGATACCAATACTAGTGGCATGATGACCATTTTCAGTAGACCAACGTAGCCACTGCCTACAATGCCTACCCATTCAAGTGTTTGAGCAATTGCGCTGTTGCCTTCACCGTGAATGAGTTGCAAAGCAAGACCAAAAAGAGAACCGGTAACAAGACCGATCAAAACGAGACGTGAAAGAGTGTGTTTCTTTTGTTGTTGATTAAATAGAAAGAACAATATGCCAACAAAGACGGCTAGAGAGGCTATCACTGCAAAATTCATAATTTGACCTTATCAACCAGCCGAAGTGGCGGTTGTTTTTTATACGGGGTTTTATACGGATTTATTTATGGAGCGTAAGATAACGCTCGTGATATAACTTTAAAAATGACAAACGGGTATTAGCTAGATCTAAAATGAATATAAAAACGAGATCTAAGTCGCGTGAGAGCGTGAATTAGCACGTTAATTGTACAAAATGGTTATTCGTAGTGATGCAGTAAGTCACGCATTTCTTTCCTTTGTAAGTAAACCACCGAGTCTTCTTGATAACTGAAAAGTTGATAAATCATCGCTTTAGCGACATCTTCTGCTCGAATAGGTAAAAAGTTGGACAATTTGCCAAGCATAAGTGGGCGAATTACCTTAAACAGAGTTTGTACTAACTTCTCGTCCATTCTTGGGTTTTGACGTTGACCAACAAGCGGGCCTGGGCGAACAAATACGATTTCCTCAAAATCCATAGCTTCGATTCGTTGTTCCATTTGTCCTTTACAAGCTAAGTAATGGGATGGCGATTTACTATTTGCACCGAGGCTAGAAACAACCGCAAGGCGTTTGACTCCGATTGTTTTCATTTGTTGGGCGACTTTACACACCAGATCAACATCTACTCTACGCAAATTATCCTTACTGCCTGCTTGCTTAAGGGTCGTGCCTAAACAGATAAAGCCGATGGTTGGTGTTGGTTGGTTCTCATCCCATTGGTGGATAGAAAGGTCTGCATCAATGAGAGGAATAAGCTTGTTGTCCACATCTAGGACGCCATCGAGTGGGCGGCGAGAAAGATAATATAATGTTCCAACACCTGATTGATTTATGAGGTTTGCAATGACTTTTGAGCCTACTAAGCCAGTTGCACCGGCGATGATTGCGCAGGTGTTGTTATCCATATCTTTTCTCCTATATGGGAACATAGTCTAAGCTATTGTAGCGGATTTCAACGAGTTACTTATAATCTCGTGCAAGAAAGGTGAGACGCTCTGCGAACTCGGCAGACTATCCTGAGATAAACTTGATTAGCGCTGCCCCAATTGGATGCAAGTGTATACAATAGTGGGCGCGCAAAAACTGTCGCTGAACAAGACCTCTTGAACAACAGAACACCTCTCACCCAGACAACATCAAAGGAACGTAAAAAATGGATGACTCTTTTGCTGCGGAGATACAAGCACGCATAGATAACAAAACCAAACCCGTCGGTTCTTTAGGCTTATTGGAAAAGGTGGCACTGCAGTTAGCTCTTATTCAAAGCCAGGATAAACCTCAGCCAGTTGATTCCATCGCTATCTGCAAACCGAGCATGCTGGTATTTGCTGGAGATCACGGCGTTGCAGAGGAGGGTGTGAGCATTGCGCCAAGCGAAGTCACTCAACAAATGGTGGCTAACTTTCTCGCCGGCGGCGCAGCCATCAACTGTTTTTGCGACATCAATGGCATTCAACTCAAAGTAATAGATTGCGGCATGTTGGCTCCTATTGATGTGCTGGTTCCAGAATTTAAATCCCATCCCAACTTGGTTGAACAACGGCTGGGTAACGGTACGGCTAATTTTTCTAAACAATCCGCGATGTCCCCAGAACAAGTGGCGTTAGGTTTAGAATATGGTGCGAAGATTGCTGAGCATACCATTTTGCATGGTTCAAACCTCTTAATGTTCGGCGAGATGGGCATCGGTAATACCAGTTCGGCCTCAGCACTGTTATCGGCGCTGAGCTCATTAGATATTGATTATTGTGTTGGCGTTGGCACCGGAATCAATCAACAGCAGTTGAGCCGCAAATATAAACTGGTAGCACAGGGGGTAAACCGATGTCGAGGTCTTGATACCAAAGCGATTCTCGCACAGGTTGGGGGCTTTGAAATCGTACAAATGGTGGGCGCTTTTTTAGAAGCCAAGCGGCTTAAAACTCCAGTTTTAGTGGATGGGTTTATCGTATCGGTAGCGGCTTATATTGCGACGTTGTTAGACGAAGAAACGCGTGAATACATGTTGTTTGCCCATCGCTCTGAAGAAAATGGACATAAATTTGTATTGGAACATCTAAAAGCAGAACCTCTGCTCGACCTTGGTTTACGGCTAGGGGAGGGAACAGGAGCCGCTCTTGCCTTGCCTCTGTTAAAAGCTGCTGCCCAGTTTTACAACAAAATGGCGAGCTTTGAGAGTGCAGGAGTTACAGTTTAGTGTCAGTCCCTGATAATTCTGAGAAAGTCATGCCGTCATCGTTAAGATACCAGTGGGAGTTATTTCTATTAGCTACCAGTTTTTTTAGCCGCTTACCCGTGCCCCAAGCGTTGCCTTACAGTGAAGAACGCATGAATCAGGCAGGCCGTTACTTTGCGTTAGTTGGTCTCGTGCTTGGAGCGCTTTGCGCTTTGGTATTCTCGCTCACCTCAATTCTTTTCCCAGAGTCGGTTGCCATAGTATTAACGATGGTGTTTAGCTTATTGTTAACTGGGGCTTTTCACGAAGACGGCTTGACCGATATGGCGGATGGCATTGGCGGTGGCATGACCGTAGAGCGACGCCTCTCTATTATGAAAGACAGTCGTATTGGCACTTATGGTGCCGCCACTCTCATTATGGCGTTATTGGCTAAGTATGTTTTTTGGAGTGAACTGGCTAACTTGCCGCACTTTTGGTTGGTCATTGTCGTCGCTTACACCGCAAGCCGAGCACTAGCAGCGACGCTTATTTATGACATGCCTTATGTCAGTGACAGTGATACGTCGAAAAGTAAACCGCTAGCAAGTCGCCAGTCTTCTCTAGAAGTCTCCATTTTGTTGTTTACTGGTGGCGTAACATTGCTTGTGCTTGGTTTCGCGGATGCGATCTTGATATCGCTTGTTCTCGTGGTATTTCGTTTGATGTTCAAACGTTGGTTAACCAAGAGAATTGGCGGCTTTACGGGGGATTGCCTTGGCGCAGCGCAACAGTTGTCGGAACTGCTTATTTATCTCACTATGATTGGGTTGTATCACTCCTCATGAAGCAATTGATACTCGGTGGCGCGCGCTCTGGGAAGTCGCATTTGGCAGAAAAAACAGCTAAGCAATTATCGGTCGCTTCTCATCGATCATTACACTATGTTGCAACCGCGCTGCCATTTGACCAAGAAATGCGAGAGCGAATAGCGCATCATCAAAAGCAACGCGGGGGCGAGTGGCAAGAGCATGAATGCCCCCTTCATTTATCTGAGTTACTGACAAATTTCGCTACCACCGATGTTGTATTGGTCGACTGTTTAACCTTGTGGCTCAACAATTGGATATTTGAGTTAGGTGATGAATGTTCCCATGAGAAGCTAGAAGCAGAAATTGAAAAGCTTATAAAGATGGTACGTGGCTCAGATGCGACGTTAATATTCGTCTCTAACGAGGTTGGAATGGGCATTGTACCTTTGGGGGCGGTTAGTCGTTATTTTGTGGATAATGCAGGACGGATGAATCAAAAACTAGCCAGTGTTTGCCATCGCGTTACCTTTGTTGCTGCTGGTTTGCCGTTGGTTCTTAAAGAGTAGGATGGAACAAAATGAAAACACTCAATATCTATCTTGTGCGTCATGGAAAAGTAGACGCTCCACCAGGACTCCATGGCCAAACAGATGTAAAAGTTACGCCTGCTGATCAAGAGAGTATTGCTCGGGCTTGGGCTGAGAGTGGACGAGGTGTGGGTGGAATAATTTCTTCTCCACTTTCACGCTGTCAAGAACTGGCAAACATCATTGCTGAACAGCAATTATTACCAGTAATGACGGATGAATCTTTACAAGAGATGGCATTTGGTGATTTTGATGGTATGCCTTTTGATCGGCTCACTGAGCAGTGGAAAAAGCTAGATGCTTTTTGGCAATCGCCAGCACAACATACGTTGCCGAATGCTGAGAGCTTAAGCACATTTTCTGAGCGCATATGTCGCGTTTGGTCTCAAATCATCAACGATATCAATGACAATCTCCTTATCGTCACGCATGGTGGCGTCATTCGTATGATTCTTGCTCATGTATTGGAGTTAGATTGGCGTAATCCAAGGTGGTATTCGACGTTGTCGATAGGAAACGCTTCTGTCACGCATATAACAATTACCATAGATGAGCAAATTTACGCCTCGGTGCGTTCGATTGGCATACCTCTTTTAACTCGTTAACTTATAAATATTAAAATGCCCAGAACGATATTGCTTACGGGCATAGTCACGGAAGATGTCAGTGGAAGCCCATCTGCTAGGTGCAGGAAGCGAAAATTGACTCAGTTACATAAAAAGGAAATATAGAAATGACAACGCCGAGTTGGGATTTGTCCATCGTTTATAACGACCTTTCTGACCCACGAATTCAAGACGATATTGCTCTTGTGGAACAATGTATTGATCTTTTGAATAAACAATCAGTAGATTGTGGCAACGTAGAGATCATGCAAAATGCGATTTTGACCAATGAAGCTGCGAGTCGTTTAGCGGGTACAGTTGCAAATTTTGCGAGTTGTTATGCTTCTGTTGATGCAACAAACGCCGAAGCGAAATCGTTACTTGGTAAAATGACCCGCATCTTTTCGGAGCTTTCCCAAGCGTTCAGTCCCTTTGATTTGACATTAACTCATGCCGACGAAGAGTTTATCTTGCGCGTGTTAGACCATGAAAATCCTGATATCAGTGGGCAAGCTTTTTCTATCTTGAATTCTAGAAAGTTGGCGGATACTCGTCTTAGCAACGCAGAAGAACAGTTACTGGCTGCGATGAGTGTGGATGGCAAATCGGCTTGGGGTAACCTATACGATAACCTGACTGGCTCATTGAAAGTGAAGCTTGAGTACACAGATGGTAATAGTGAAGAGCTTGGGTTTTCTCAAGCGGCAAGCATTCTTTATGGTTCTGAATTCGAGCGTCAAGAAGCCGCGTGGCGTGGCGTACAAGATGCAATGCAAACGCACCAAGAATCATTCGCTGCGATTTTGAATGCGTTAGCAGGATGGCGCTTAACTGAAAACAAAAAGCGTTCTACGAAGCGTGAAGTTCACTTCCTAGAGCCGAGTTTGCATGGTAGCCGAATCCAAGCTGAAACTTTAAATGCGATGATGACAGTAGCCAAAGACAGTCGAACTATTGGTCAGAAAGCAGGTTTATTGATGGCGCAAGTACATGGTCTGGATGAGATGAAGCCTTGGAATCATCTGGCGGCTATGCCTGCTTTGAGCGGTGAAGCGAAGGTTTACGACTTTGATGAAGCGATTGATGTTATTTGTGAAGCATTTGAAACAGTAAACCCTGAGATGTCGGAGTTTGTCCGTTTGATGGTACAAAATGGTTGGATTGATGCCGCGCCAAATGCTAACAAGCGTCTTGGCGCATACTGCACCAAACTGCCAGCAACGCGAACACCACTTGTGTTTATGACTTGGAGTGGCAGCCGTTCAGACCTTATGACTCTGGCACATGAACTTGGCCATGCGTTCCATAACTGGGTTATTCGTGATTTGCCACTTTGCCAAACTTACTACCCAATGACGTTAGCAGAAACCGCCTCTATCTTTGCAGAAAACATCGTTCGTGATCATTTGATTTCGAAAGCGGAGAGCGTTGATGAAAAGCTCGAAATGTTGTGGGAAGAGTTGTCATCTGCGCTAGCTTTAATGATCAACATTCCGGTTCGCTACGAGTTTGAAAAATCGTTCTATGAACGCCGCCAGGATGGAGAGTTAACCGCAGATGAATTTTGTGAGTTGATGTCAGAAACTTGGAAAGAATGGTATGGCGACGTAATGAGCGAACCGGATCCGTACTTCTGGGCAAGCAAGCTGCACTTTTCTATTGATAGCGTGAGCTTTTATAACTACCCATACCTATTTGGTTTCTTGTTTAGCAAGGGTATCTATGCACAGCGAGAAACCAAAGGCGAAGCGTTTTACACCGATTACATCAATTTGCTGCGCGATACAGGCTGCATGATGGCGGAAGATGTCGTCGAAAAGCACCTGTCGATGGATTTAACCCAGCCAACGTTTTGGCAGCAGAGTGTTGAGCTAGTGCGTGAAAAAGTCGATGAGTTTGAGCGTTTGCTCGCACAGCGCGGCTAAGTTTTTCGCAGTGTTGATGCATAATCTGCTTTATAGCTACAAAAATTTGATCAAATCATAATGATCTTAATCAGGGCTGTGGTAAAGTTCACAGCCCTAACACTTTGTAATTGTTTGAAAATTAAACGCCTCAATGCTTGATTTGAGTGCCTGGCGCGAAAAGGCATCGGATTTTCGAGGGAAATAGTGATTTCTACTCATAAGTGAGATCGCAGCAACAAAAATCCTTTGTACAATTTATTAACATATCCGCCGTGCTATTAAGGAGTAACGCATGACGAAGTCTCTCTTTCGCCAATCGTTTTTAACTGACACGTTAGATGTTCATATTGATGTCGCACCAGCGGAGCAGGTGCTTTCTAACGGTGTAAAACTTAAACTCTATCAGCGTGGTGTATTAGAAGTAATCCCTGCGAATTATACTCAGGATACGAAGAACATCATCATCTCTTGTGGGGTTCACGGAGATGAAACCGCACCGATGGAGCTGGTGGATTCCATTATTCAAGACATAGAATCTGGGTTCCAGACGGTCGATACCCGTTGTCTGTTCATTATCGCTCACCCAGAGTCCACTCTGGCGCACACGCGATTCCTTGAAGAAAACCTCAACCGTTTGTTTGACGAAAAAGAACACAAACAGACAAAAGAGCTTGTTATCGCCGATACGCTTAAGCTGCTTGTTCGAGATTTTTATCAGGATACCGACCCGACAACACGCTGGCACCTTGATTTACACTGCGCGATTAGAGGCTCGAAGCACTATACGTTTGCAGTAAGTCCCAAGACTCGTCATCCTGTGCGCAGCAAAGCATTGATCGATTTCTTGGACAGTGCACACATTGAAGCAGTGCTCCTGTCAAACTCACCATCGAGCACGTTTAGCTGGTACAGTGCCGAGAACTTTGGTGCGCAGGCTCTCACAATGGAGCTTGGCCGTGTGGCTCGTATCGGTGAAAATGACCTCGATAAACTGACCGCGTTTGATTTGTCTTTACGTAATTTGATTGCGGAAACGAAGCCAGAACACCTACCAAAACCATGCATTAAGTATCGCGTAAGTCGCACAATCGTTCGTTTGAACGAAGACTTTGACTTTATGTTCGACGACAATGTTGAAAACTTCACCTCATTTGTTCACGGCGAAGTGTTTGGTCATGATGGCGACAAACCATTAATGGCGAAGAATGAAAACGAAGCGATTGTCTTCCCGAACCGCCACGTCGCAATAGGTCAACGTGCAGCTCTGATGGTTTGTGAAGTGAAAACCCGTTTTGAAGAGGGTGAGTTGGTTTACGATTAATCCAACATTGCTTTGAGAAGTTAATTGCAATTTACCGAGGCTTAACTGTAAGGTTAAGCCTCGTTTGTTTTTATCGGTCGCTATGGATTTTCAACAACTTATCCTGAACAAGGAACGACGCTGGCAACGTAACCTGATGGTTATGTCGATCGTGCTCGTTGTACTCTCTGCCATTCACTTGATGGTCGGAGAAATTTTCCTTTCTCCTTTTCAATCCTTATCTGCATTTGAACAGAAGTTATTGGTGGACTTGCGTTTACCGAGGTTAGTGTCTGCGGCAATTATTGGTGCTGCGTTAGCGGTATCTGGCGCGACGTTACAAGTGTTGCTTGGGAACGTGTTGGCTGAACCTGGCGTGCTTGGTATCTCTGGTGGTGCAAGCTTAGCAATGGTCTTAATCATGTTCGCGTCACCTGTTCTTCCTACCCCGATTGTTTTTATGTTGGCAGCGATTGCAGGCTCGATGTTATTCACGTTTGTTTTGGTGGCGATAGCAAGGGCAATGCACCTGACGACGGCTCGATTGCTTTTAGTTGGGGTCGCATTGGGTATTTTATCGAGCGCGATTGTGACCTGGGCATTTTACTTTAGTGATGATCTCAGTTTACGCCAACTGATGTATTGGTTAATGGGCAGTATTGGCGGTGCGAGTTGGTATCAACATACCGTTACCTTGGTGATGTTACCGGTGCTCATCTGGTTATGTTGTAAAGGCAAATCGCTTGATAAATTGATGCTGGGTGAGATTCATGCGACCCAATTGGGAGTCGATGTACATCAAATGCGTTGGAAACTGATCCTCGCCATTTCTGTTTTGGTGGGGAGTTCAGTCGCTTTGGGTGGCATCATCAGTTTTGTTGGTTTGGTGGTGCCGCACTTGTTGCGTTTGGCTTTTGGTACGGAAAACCGTTATTTATTGCCACTTTCTGCAATATCTGGTGCTGCGTTGCTTGTATTTGCTGACATCGGCGCAAGACTGTTATTGGACTCCGCAGAGTTACCTTTAGGTGTCATGACAACATCGATTGGCGCACCTATTTTCATCTGGATGCTGGTGAAGAGTCATGATGCACGTTAAACATATGTCGGTTGGTAGTCGATTATTGCCTCTTTCTTTTGAATGCAAAGCTGGCGAAATCGTACATGTAGTTGGGCCTAATGGTTCCGGTAAGAGCACTTTATTGGCTGCGATTTCTGGTACGTTAAGTCACCGAGAGGGTATGAGTGGTGAAGTGTACGTTGGCAACAAAAACTTGCTTACTTTACCGTTGTCAGAGCAAGCTCATGTTCGAGGTTATTTGTGTCAGCAATCGCGCCCAGCGTTTAATGTTGATGTGTTTCAGTATCTCGCTTTATCTCTGCCAAGTGGTGCTGAGATTGCGGATATCAAAGTGCGTGATGCCGTCAATATGGTGGTGGAGCTGGTACAACTGCAAGATAAGCTTCATCGCAGTATTCAAACATTATCCGGTGGTGAGTGGCAGCGTGTCCGATTAGCAGGTGTATGTTTGCAGGTGTGGCGTACCATTAATCCTTTTTCGCAGTTTTTAATTTTGGATGAGCCAGCAGCACCGTTAGATATTGCGCAAGAGGGTCTGCTCTATCAATTGATTAGCGCTATGGCGGCGCAGGGAATTGGAGTATTGGTTGCTAATCACGATCTCAATCGCACATTAAAGCACGCAGATAAAGTATTGCTGCTTAACAACGGTGTGCTGCACTCATCAGGAAGTGCCGATACTGTGCTAACGGAAGAAGCTCTCGGGGAAGTGTTCAATACTCAAGTCAAAAAGGTCATTGTAGATGAGCAACCTTATTTAATCTTTGATTAGTATTTAGGGACAATAAAAAACGACCTACTTGAGGTCGTTTTTTTAATCGAGATAGCCAAACTCAACGCTTATTGAGTTAACGGTTTTAGATCTGCTGGGCGGTAGTAAACAGATTTGAGTACTTTGCCTTTGCGAATGGTTTTACCTTCCGATACGAAATCTTCGGCGCATTTCGCGATGATGTATTCACCTTTCTGCACCGCCATCAACTTGATGCCTTGTTCTGCGTAGAATGCTTCTGTTTCTGAGTACTCTTGCTCGTTACGGCATACTTTGCTCATGTTGCTTGAGTGCACTTCATCCCAGCAAGGAATAAACTCGATACCACGGTTTACCGCAACGTTTAATAGAAGATCAATTAAGTAGCTGATCGCCAGGTTGTCTTCTACTTTGCTGTGGCCAAGATGAACGAGACGGCCCATTAATACATACACGCTGTCTACGATGGCATCTGCTTGCTCAGTTTTACAATCTGCTTCTGCTAGCTCTGTTAGCTCTTCGATCGCCAAAGAGGTGTGTAGTGTGTCTGCTTGCGTATCAAGGCTTGCAGCGTCTGCGACTGGTAAGTCGAACGTACTACGGAACTCGGTGATATCACGGTATAAGTGATCAAAAATCTCTTGGGTTAGCTTTGACAGTTGCATTCTAATTTCCATTGAATCGATTGAAGCGGCAATGATACCAAACCGCACTTTGAACCCCAAGGGCATTGCATCTAACTGGTGATAAATCTGCCTTTGGGGAATAGTGGTGCTTAACGAAATAGGTAAGGGAACAGCTTTTTACGTTCTTCCTCTGAAAGGGCGGAAACACGAGCGATGTTCGTATCGGGAATGGATTCAGGATCAGGATAGTGTTTTAGTACCTTTTCCATACTCTCTTCGCGAATCAAATGGAAGATCGGGTAAGGAGAACGATTGGTCAGGTTTTCGTCGTCTTCAGGCCTTGCGCCACCAAAACAGTAATCAGGATGGAAAGTCGCTACTTGGAAAATACCTTCCCAGTTCTGCTGCTTAATTAATCCTTCAACCCAATCTATGCAAAAGTTGTAGTCCCAGAAATCTTGTAGCATGTTGGGAACCACAACCAACGTGGTCTCAAGCTGTTCGGGCTCTGTGTTACTCAGCTCAATCAGTTGCAATAAAATATCTTCAAGAAGCGTTTCTTCTTGAGTCGCTTCACTAACAAAGATTTTGATTTGTTTATTACGTTGCGGCTTGGCAGCAAACGGACAAAGGTTGAGCCCGATTACCACATCGTTGAGCCATTGGTTGACCTGTTGAGTGATCGCTTCGATATCTGTGTTTTGTGTTGAACGCGTTGACATACGACTTTCTGGTTTTATTAAAGTAGCGCAAGCATAACAGAGTTGGTTATCCAAGTAACCAGAGAGGTATTACGTAAATGAGCGTACCTTAGCTACTCTTTAAACTCGCCGCGTCAGGTGTTTGGTCAGTGTGCTTTCTTTCGGCAATGTGTTTCAAATACGCAATTGCAGCAAACATTGCTAGGTAGACTGCGCTTCCCCCCATAAGAACACTCGACCAACCACCATGTTGCCAACAATAAAGAAGTAAGAATCCTCCCAAACTACCGCCTACATAGTAGTGTACTAAGTAGAGCGCAGTCGCGGTGGCTTTGGCGCGAGTGGCATTCTGACCGACCCAACCGTAGGCGAGGGTATGAGTAAAGAAGGCACCAAAACTTATCAGCAACAACCCAAATAGCATTGCAGTCAAGCTTTCAACCGCCGCAATCCACATCCCCGTCATGCTCACTATCGCGCCCAAGAACATGCCGAGGATTGATGAATAACGTTTACTCCAGTGGCCTGCGCAACGAGAGGAGAAAGTTCCTCCCAAGTAACAAATAAAGATCAGTGAGGCCAACCCGACGGGCACATTGTGAGGTTCACTCACCAGACGGAACCCCATTACGGAGTAAAGGTTGACGAACAAAGCAAAGTTGAGTCCTCCTATCAGCATCGCGAACCACACGCGTTGGTTTTTAAAATGACCAATAAGCGCACGATTTTGATGGCGCAAGCTGCTTGATGACGGGGTGAAGTTGCGCTGTGTTGGCAATAAATAGTGAACGCCAATGACACCAAGAAGAGTGAACACCATCATAACTTCAATGGCAACATCAACATTGAAATTGTCCGCCAATAAGCCGCCGCTAATACGTCCTGCAATACCGCCTAATGAGTTAGCCGCAATGTACGTTCCAATTGCCATCGAGAAAGCGTGCTTGTCGAGCTCTTCTGCCATGTAAGCCACGGCGACCGCAGCAAAAGCGGCGAGCGCGACACCGATCAGTGCTCGACATACCACCAAAAACAGGAATGAGTCACCAAACAGCATCAAAGCAGAAAGGGTAGGAATCGAAAACAGACCAGCCATCATGACTGGCTTTCGTCCCACTGATTCTGACAACACAGCCATTGGAACGAGGCTAAAAGAGAGAGCGAGTGTTGAGGCCGCAAATAACCAGTTCACTTGCGTTTCTGAGATCGTGAAAATTTGGGCAAAAGTGGGCAGCATTGGCTGTAGTAGGTATAAATTTGAAAAAACCAAGAAGGAACCAAGCGCTAGCGAGAGCGTAATGCGTTTGTATTCCGGTGTGCCAAAACTGACCATGAATCCTGCCTAATGTGAGCAAATGGAGAGACTGTGATCAATCTATCAGTTCGTTATAAATTAAAAAAATATATTAAAAATATGGACACCATATATTTATGATCTAATGGAATCGAAACAACTTAAACATTTTCTGGCGGTCGCTGAACATGGAAATATTACCCATGCGGCGAAAGCCCTGCATATTGCCCAGCCCGCATTAAGCATTTCTATCAAAAAGTTTGAGCAGTCTTTGGGCGTTACCCTATTTCGCCGTGATGATAAAAAAATCAGCTTAACGAAAGAGGGCGAAACGCTACTTATACATGCCAAGCGGGTGATTCAACAGTTGCACGACGCGCAGCTCGCGATTGATGAGTTGAAAGGCTTAGCGAAAGGCGAAGTAAGGCTCGGGACGCCATCAATGATGGGCAGTTATTTCTTTCCACGAATTGTGATGGCGTTTAAAAGCCAGTTCCCGGAGTTAAAATTGACCTTGGTCGAAGCTGGGACTCAATCGATTCGTCGTATGCTGCTCAATGGTCAACTCGATATCGGTGTGATCAGTTGTGATAACGTGCCTGATGACCTAGAAACTGACCATTTGTTTACTAGCCAAATGGTCGCAGTTGTTTCACCTGAGCATGAGTTAGCCCAGCGACACGCTCTTACTTTTGATGAGTTCTTTGAACACGATTTGGTTATGTTTCAGCATGGCTATTTTCACCGCGAATTTTTGGATCAGGTGAGTGAGGAGCATGGGTTTACCATGAAGTCATCATTCGAGACCAACTTACTGCCTTTGATTTTGAGTATTGTAAAACAAGAGTTTGCGATTACCGCGTTACTGGAATTGGTGACTCAACATGAGTCGGGCGTTGTTGGCTTACCGTTTGAACCACCAGTGACGCTGGATCTGGCACTTGCTTGGCGCAAGCAGGGGTACTTATCAATAGCAGATCGAACGTTTATCGACTTTATCAAGCGCTACGTTTAAACGCAGCGCAGATTCATCGTCCGAGCACTAGTCGCCTTTGTACATCTTCTCGAAGTTCTTTGGGTTCCAGCCAATCATTACCCGATCACCAATTTTTAAAACTGGCACTGAACGAGCACCAAGCGCATCAAGTTCTTTGCGACCGCGTTGCATCTTAGCATTGCACAAACGATAGTTAATATTTTTCGAATCCAGATAACGTTGAGCATCTTTGCAGTGAGGGCATTTGTCTTTGACATAAAGAACGACACGTTTCATTGAATTTCTCTCCATTATCATTGGGAGGCGAAGTTTAACGGCCTTTCACAATAAATGAAAGGCGAAAGCTAAGGTGAAACTGTCCTTTATCTCAGGTATATTGAGCGCCTTTATTTTGTCATAACAGACGTTAATTCTATGCATCCGTCACTTCGATACATTCAAGGCTACCCACAAAACATCGTAGAGCAGGTGAGCTCATTGATAACGAGTGGCAAGTTTGTTCCTTGGTTCGAAAAGCGTTATCCCGATAGGCACCAAATCAAAAGCGAAAGGGCGCTCTATGAGTACGCCATGGCAATCAAAAACTGCTACATGAAGAAAGCCGCGCCAATCAGTAAAGTCGTCTACGATAAGAAAATTCATGCGGTAAACAGTGCGCTTGGTTTGCACAGTGTTATCAGTAGAAACCATGGCGGTAAGCTGAAGTCGAAAAACGAGATTCGCATTGCCAATGTATTTAAGGATGCGCCCGAGCCACTATTAAGAATGCTGGTGGTACATGAGTTGGCGCATACTCGTGAGAAAAACCACGACAAGGCGTTCTATCAGCTATGTTGCTACATGGAGCCTGAGTATCACCAACTCGAATTTGATGCTCGTTTGTTTATGATTTACCTCGATTTAAAAGCGAATTTGAATGAAGAACAATAATCACAACGCGAAGCAAGCAAAGCCAAAGACTTCAATGGCGGGTCAGAATAAAGACGCGAATAAAGCCAAGCCGAAGCGTGTTAAAGACAAAGTTGCGCGCAAATCCTCGCAGCCTGCAGGAAAGAGCGAAGTCGAGTTCATAAAAATAGCGAAGAATGGTTTGCATGAGCGTAATGTTCATCGAGGTCGTTACGATTTTAAAAAACTCGTGGAAAGTGAACCACAGTTAAAGCCATTCGTTATCAAAAATCCGAAAGGGGAAGACTCCATAAACTTCTCTGATCCTAACGCTGTTAAAATTCTCAATAAAGCATTGCTTGCTGCGTATTATGGTATCGAGTTCTGGGGCATTCCCGACACCTACCTTTGCCCACCGATTCCGGGCCGCGCTGATTACATTCACCGAGTGGCAGAACTTCTTGATGGTGAAGTAAAAGGTCAGTACGCGCACCAAAAAGTGAAAGCGTTGGACATTGGCGTGGGAGCAAACTGTATTTATCCGATTGTTGGTGTAACAAAATACGGTTGGCACTATACGGGCAGCGATGTCGATCCAAAATCCATCCAATCGGCTCAAACGATCGTAGAGCACAATCGTGTTTTGAAGGGAAAAATTGCACTGGTACAGCAATACAATGATACCAATATTTATCGAGGTATCATTCAACCGAATGATCGTTATGATGTGACGACATGTAATCCGCCATTCCACCGTTCGGCGGAAGATGCCGCTATGGGCAGCCAGCGTAAAATCGATAATCTAAAAGCAAACCAGCGCAAGAAAGGGCTAAAACCTCAAACCGCACCAGTAAAGACAAGTAAGCCTGCGTTGAATTTTGGCGGTCAAAACGCTGAATTGTGGTGTGAAGGCGGAGAAGCGGCGTTTATCCGAAAAATGGCGAATGAAAGCCAAGCTTTTGCCGCACAGGTCTTGTGGTTTACAACACTTATATCCAAAAAAGACAACGTTCGCCCGATGCGCAAGCAGCTTGAAAAATTGGGTGTGAAAGCCATTCGTGTGGTTGAAATGAGTCAAGGGCAGAAAGTGAGCCGCTTTGTAGCTTGGTCATACATGGATAAGCAACAGCGCAAAGCATGGATTGAACTAAAGTAACGTTGACCGTTTCACACTGAACAATAAAGTAGGAAGCCCGCTGATATCAGCGGGCTTCTATTTTGGGAGATCTAAAACTTAATGATGGGCTCACAATCTAGTGAACTGAGAGAGACAAAAGTATCTGTTTTGGCATAGTACAAGCCACAGGTTTCACCTCTTATCTGCAACGTATATTGGTCTGGAAGATCCGTATAGCTGCCATCCAACAGTTGATTGTTGTTCCCTTTTACTCGTCCTTTTTCAATCAACAAATGCGGTGAGGATTCAAATACGTTATTTGCGACTCTAGGTGCTGGTGTCCCTTGGATTTCTGCGATCGCGTTTTGAATCTCTATGACTGTTTCCGGAGAGTTCTTTTTACTCAATGCTTCAACGGGTTCTTGTGACATAGCTTGGCATCCTATCAAAGAAATCGAAGTGCCTAAGAAAAGCACAACCCGAATCAGCATTCGTAAAAAGTTAGTTGATCTCAACATGAATTGCCTCTGTTCGTAGCGGAGAGCGAAGATCGCTTAACTCCGGAGATGAAATGTTACGCGGCATGGCGTTGAAACTTGAAGGGGATACTGGCGGACAGGTTCCAGTTTCCATGTAGTTTAGTGCCGCAGAAAGCATACCTTCAGACGGATCGCCCAATGGTTTTGTTAGGTCGTCATTGACCCAGCAACCTTCCACTCTATTGTTTAAGCCTAGCTCGGTATTGATTTGGCTCTTTGGAGTAGGAATAAAACCATCAGCGAAGTCGCCAAATTTTTTCTCGTTCGCCGACTTGAACTGAATAGTGTAGTACATAGTGCCGCAGTTTTGTTCTGGTGAGAACCCATACGGTTTACCTGTGGTTGTTGAACCTATTTGGATAACCTCCACATCAATGCCGCGCAAAGCGTTGATTAACAGTTCACTTGAGGAAGCCGTGCCTCCTGAAGTCAGCACATATACGCGCTTTTTGTTCAGTGTCGGAAGCACTTGATCCGAATATTTCTGTGCTGCCCAGTCTATTGCTAGATTCGTAAAGCGATAGATGTTATCCCCATCTTTAATGGTACGCATCACTTTGTCATTATGAATCAACTCACTGAAGACTCGGTTCTGACCAGCACCGCTTAGCATGTAGCCTACTTGCGAGGACTGAAGGACTAAGCCACCGCCGTTGTAACGTAAATCAACGACGATCTCGTCAACATTCTCTGCTGAGAGCATACTGAACGCCTCAATAAGCGGGGCTTGAGCGCTTGGTTCAAAGGAGTTGTATTGCAGATAGCCGATCCGCATACCATTGTGTGTAATCACTTTGGCATTTTTAACTGGAGAGGTCATGACATCAGAGGCGGTAAGCGTCACGGTTTTCTCTAGACCGTCAACACTCTCAAATGTGAAGGTGTAATCTTGATTGATGTCAGGGTTAAAGAGCGTTTTGTTAATAAAATCAATGTCGGACTGACTACCGGTGTTAACCACATCAATATTATTGATTTTCAGAAGCTTATCACCACGAGCAATGCCGCTTCTATCAGCTGGCGAGGCTTCTTCAGTGTAGGAAATACGAACGTCTCGAGGTTGTACGCCACGTAGGAATGCCCAGTTAAAACCAAATCCAGCAACTAAACCGGATTGCGATGATTTCATATCATCTTCATAAGGGACGGTAAAATGGAAGCGATCTTTTGGTTTACCCGTCGCGGTAGTAGCAGAGGTGACCAGCGTATTGAAGTAATCAGTAACAGTTTTGTAGTTTGCTGGATTATTATCAGGAACCTCGTCATACCATAGATACGTTTCGTTAGTAAAAGCTCTTAAAAAGAGTTTTTCGTGTAATGCAGAGCCCAATTTATCTGGATAGGCGGCATAGTTGTCATATGGGTCCAGTCCGACGCGGGGCGTTTCACATTGGTTGATAAACGTTTTCGACGGTTGGCTAAAATCACCGGCTTTCCATGTTGGACCGTTTGCACTGCTAGTGGACGGAGTAGGTGATGAACCATCACCGCCGCCACCGCCACAGCCTTGTAATAATGCGAGAGTGACTGCCGTTGCTAAAGAATACTTAAATTTCACTTTTCTATGTCCTTATAAATAATAGAATTATAATTATGTGTTTTGCTTTTGTTTTTATTAGCTAGGTGAATGTATTAATTTAATTTGTTCGTCTGCAAATTTATAGTTAAATAGTGTGAGGTAAATAACGTAAAAAAGTTGTCTTTTATACTTAAGCTAAATTAGTCATTACTTAAGTTTTCTGTCTATTTCAAAAGAGCTAACAAGACAATTAATAAGTGTGAAATTAAGACAAGTTCTTAGTTGACTAAGCGATGCTTGCTAAATAAAAATCAGAATTAGATTCAGGAAACGCTTTGAATCAATAGTTTGGTAGGGGTATATGATGTTATCTGGGATTTGTTTGATTTATTTGTCTGATGCTTTAACTTAATTTAGTGAGTTGAGCGACGTGCTTTAATAGGCTTCCGTCAATGTTAGGTAAATCATCAGCGAAAAATATCTGAGCACCGGGAGTGCAGCGCATTAATATATTTGTTAGTTCACCTTCATTGTTGGAAGTGTTAACTGCGTTAAGTTTCGCTAATTTATTACAAAGCTCGTTCTCTATTTGCACTTTCTGCTCTTCGGTGAGCCTAATGCGACCTATACATACGCCTGGGTTGATATCATGAGAAAGCGAATCTTGTTGAAATCGCTCTTTGAATAAGGTGTCTAATGCCGTACCTTCTTCCATAATAAATCGACGACCAGAACGGTAAAACAAGCCGTCTCCGAAGTTTTCGACATATCCTAGAATTTCCGCGATACGTAAATAGAATCGTAAGCTTGTATCAGAAAGCCCGTAAGTTTGGGCTATCTCTTGCGGTTTAATATCACGAGAAGTCAGCATATAAATAAAATCAAGTAAATAAGGATGCTCAACGAAAAGGGCGCTCTCTTCATCTGTTAGCATTTGCTCGTTTTGGTGCTGAAGCTCGTTGGCTAAGGTTGCGAGTTCGATGAGATCGGTATTCAGGTAGTTCAGATAAATAAGTACTTTATCCAAACCTAAAGCTGGATTATGTAGGTGGCGTTTAATACTAGATAAAGGGATGCCACTTTTCTCTGACAAGGAATTGTAGCAAAGCCCTTCTTCTTTAATCTTTTGTCGTAGCGCTGCGAGTAAAAACTTTGGTCCAACATTCATCCTTGAATATCACCTTATTCGTTATTCCGTTTACTGGCTGATATTTTGCCTTTCAAGCAGCAGGTTTCGAATCGCTGTGCCCGCTTCTAGAATGTGTTTTTTCAGCAGGTACTTGGCGCCTTCGATATCGCGATTTTGGCACATTTCAAACAAGTTTAAGTGCTCTTCTTCTGCCTTTTTAATGCCTGTAGTAAACAATAGCTGCATGCGTATGTATCGGTCACACTTTGTGTTCAGGTTGTAAATGACGTCCATAGTTTCAGGCATGTTGGCTGGCGCATATAGGGCTTTGTGGAACTCGTAGTTGTAGTTGCTCCATTCTTCTACTTCGTCGCCACTGTTCACTACTGACTCGAAACGTTCGCGAACTTCGCGCGCGCGTTCAAGGTCAGCGTCTGTCATATTTTGAATCGCGCGCTCTAAAATGTGGCATTCCACGACAGCGCGCAGTTCAAATAGCTCATTGATTTTCTCTGGAGATAGTTCAGTGACCGTCGCACCTTTGTGAGGTTCAAAGCTAACGAGTCCTTGTGCTTCCAATTGAACTAACGCTTCACGCACAGGAATTCGGCTAACATTAAACTCTTTTGCTAACGCATCTTGACGTAAAGGTTGACCAGTTTTTAACTCGCCCTTCAAGATCTGAGTTCGAATTGCTTCCTCAACGAGCTGAGTACGCGTTTTAAAAACAGGTTTCTGTGACATTGAAGTCTCCCGTGAAATTAATATTGTATCCAATCCATTTTACTTTAGTAGTTTATTGTTTTTCTGGCACAAACCAACTAGGAAAGAAGGTTTTGAGAAGTAGAGTGAAATAAAAGGCATCAGTTGATGCCTTTTTGAGCCATTTGGTGATTTTATTGGGACACACTGCCATCTATGGCGCGTTGAATACCCAGTGGGTTCGACGCTTTTAATGAATCCGGCAATAAAGATTCTGGTAAAGCTTGATAAGCGACGGGACGCAACCAACGATGAATAGCCTCTGCCCCGACAGATGTTGAGGCAGAATTGGTTGAAGCCGGATATGGTCCACCATGAACCATAGCGTAACCAACCTCGACGCCAGTTGGCCAACCGTTGAATACAAGGCGTCCGGCGATTTCTTCCAAACTTGGAAGCAGTTGCTTGGCTTGTTCTTCGTCTTCAGCGGTAGCGTGGAGGGTTGCGGTGAGCGAGCCAGTCAGTGAATCACTCAGTTTCAACATGTCATCGAAATCTTCACAGATTACGATCAACGATTGAGGACCGAATATTTCTTCTTCCCATTGCGGGTTTTCACGCCAGTTTTTACTGTCCGTCACGAACAGTGCTGGTGAGACATTGGTCGCTTCTGCTTGTTCAGAACGAGTGACGTTAATGCCTGTTTCGGAAGCTCGCTTATCCACTTCGGATTCATACGTTTCTCGGATTCCTTGCGTTAGCAAAGTGGCCGTTGATTGTTGTCGAATTAACCCTTGAGCGATTTCGATAAAGGCTTGCGTTTCTGGGCTATTCAAGACAAATACAACGCCTGGTTTTGTACAAAATTGTCCACAGCCCAAAGTCATAGAAGCCACAAATTCTTCAGCCAATGATGCGTTTGCCCGTATGGCTGAAGGGAGAATAAATGTTGGATTAATCGCCCCTAGTTCGCCATAGAAGGGGATTGGCTCTGGTCTTTGCTGGGCTAGATTGAACAGCGCACGGCCACCACCGACTGAACCTGTAAACCCAACCCCTTTAATTTTTGGATGGGTAACGAGTGCTTGGCCAAGTGCACGTTTGTTACCTTGCAATAGCGTGAAGATGGCTTGCGGTAAGCACTCTTTCTCAAGTGCAGCCTCAATACACTCTGCAACAAGTTGACTGGTGCCAGGGTGGGCGGTATGGCCTTTTACAATCACAGGACAGCCAGCTGCCAGTGCCGAAGCCGTATCACCACCTGCCGTAGAAAATGCGAGCGGAAAATTAGACGCACCAAACACGGCTACAGGGCCAATTGCGATTTGTTGACGGCGAATATCTGGTTTTGGCAGTGGTTGACGGTTTGGGTTTGGCGTATCGAAAATTGCTTGATGGTGATTACCCGATCTCACAACCTCGGCAAATAGTCTTAATTGGCTCGCGGTACGTCCTATTTCACCGCTTAAACGTGCTTCGGGAAGGGCAGTTTCTAAATGAGCACGAGCAACGATTTCTTCACTCTTCACTTCCAATTCAGAGGCGATAGAACAAAGTAAGCTCGCTCGTTTTGCATTGCTTAGTTGGCGAAACTCACGCGCTACGCTTTGGGCGGCTGAGGAGGCTTGATTAACTTCTTGCTCTCCATGTACCGGAAACGCTATAGGTAGAGGCTCACCAGTAAAGGCGTTGACTGCGTAAAAAGTGGTTGGTTCTTGTGGGTTCATCATTCTTCCTTACTATCCTTATTACTTCACTTCAAATCCGTACGCATATGGGTCTTCATCGTCTACCCATATTGTGTTGTGACCGTATACTTGTGCCCATCCTTCAATACTTGGCAAAATAGCCGCTTTGCCATTCACTTCGGTAATGCCTTCTATACGTCCTTGAAATAGGCTGCCGATGATACTTTCGTGAACAAAGTCTTCTCCTTGATTGAGTTTGCCTCTTGCATGCCATTGCGCCATGCGCGCACTTGTTCCCGTACCACATGGCGAGCGATCCAACGCTTTGTCGCCGTAAAACACAGCATTTCGAGCGGTAGCGTTTTCTTGAGTGGGCTCTCCGGTCCATAGCACGTGAGAAACACCGCACACTGTTGGATCTTCTGGATGTACGCACTCAACCGCTCGAGATACCGCTTCGCGAACTTTTGGTGAAAGCATCAAAATTTCATCTGGAGAGTAGTGTTCAAGTCCGGCATAGTTTTCTTGAGGATCGACGATTACGTAATAGTTTCCGCCATAAGCAACATCGACAGTGAGCTCACCTAAGCCCTCTATGTCCACGGTTACGTCTTGGTGGGCAAGGTAAGCTGGTACGTTAAATATCCTCACTGACGTGACCTTGTCACCTTTTGTTTGGTAGTGCACTTCGATTTGTCCTGCTGGGACATCAAGTATCAAACGGCCTTCTTTTTTGGGAGTGATAAGGCGATTCTCGATAGCGGTAGTGACGGTTCCAATGGTGCCGTGGCCACACATTGGTAAGCAGCCACTGGTTTCAATAAACAGAATTGAAGCGTCTGCGTTATCGCTGCAAGGAGGCAAGACAACTGACCCCGACATCATTGAGTGTCCGCGAGGCTCAAACATGAGTGCCTGACGAATCCAATCATAATGCTCAAGAAAGTATTGGCGCTTTTCGCTCATGGTATTGCCTTCGAGTGGAGGCACACCGACTGCGACCAGCCTAACTGGGTTGCCGCAGGTGTGGGCATCAATACAGAAAAAAGTTCCTTGTCTCATTTTTCGCTCCTTGCTGAAAAAATGGTTGAATTAAACAATAACGATGTTAACGTAATGTAAAATATATTGTATACAATCTACGTTTTCAAGTGTGACTCGGAGCATATTTATGTTGGTCAAGGATGAAACCAAAAAGGAAAGGATCGCCGTGATAGGTGCGGGAATTATCGGCTTATCAATTGGATTGAAGTTGCAGCAGCAAGGTTATCAAGTCACGATTTTTGATCCCAATGGCGTGGGGAATGGATGCTCTAAGGGAAATGCAGGCCATATCGCGACTGAGCAAATCTTCCCTCTTGCAACGCCAGCGCTGCTTTCACAATTACCTAAAATGCTGCTAGATCCCAAAAGTCCGGTTTCGATCCGTTGGCAAGATATTCCAAGCACTATCGGGTGGATGATTCGTTTTCTATTACAAACAAAGCCATCAGCCGCGGAGCAGGCAAAAAACGCGATTAAAACTCTTAACGAGCGGTCAGTGGCAAGTTGGCGTGGCATGCTTGATTCAATCGGAAAAGCGCATCTAATAAAAATGAATGGTTCATTGCTCACTTTTGAAAACGAGAAACTGTTTAAAGACTACCAAAGTACGCTTAACTCACTGGCTAAAAACGGTGTGGCGTATCAAGTTTGGACACAAGAGGCGATTCGAGAGAGGATACCTGATCTCAGCCATAAGGTTTTTGTCGGCGTCTTTTTTCCCGATACAGGTCATACGCTAGACCCTTATCAGCTCTGTGTTGAGCTAAGTGAAGCTTTTGAAGTTCTTGGCGGTATGGTTTTACAAAAAGGTGTATCTGCGTTGGCGAAAAATGGCGAGGTGCTGGTTGAGTCTCAAACGTATTCATTTGACCGAATCATTGTTGCCGCTGGTGTACATTCTAAGCCTTTGATACGGCAGCTAACCGGAGTCAAAGTGCCTATTCAAGCCGAGCGTGGTTATCACCTAATGGTGGATGACAAGCGTGATGTATTGCCATTTCCTATTAGCTCTGCCGATAGAAAATTCATCATGACTCCGATGTCTGGCGGGCTACGCTTGGCAGGCACTGTTGAGTATGCCGATGTAGAGTCACCACCCAATATGAAACGTTCAGAAATGCTTTTTCAGTTAGGTGATGAGATGTTTGAATCGAGGTTACATCCACTCAAGCAAGGAGAAAAGTGGATGGGGAATCGGCCTTCAACAGTCGACTCGTTACCGGTTATTGATAGCATTTGGGATGGAAATGTATTACTGGCATTTGGCCACCAACACCTTGGATTAACTCAAGCGGCGATTACGGCAGATCTCCTTTTAGAGCTTATCGAAGGAAAGCCGACATCGATTGATCTTTCACCTTTTTCATTACAACGATTCGCCTGAAAAAACTTAATATTAAATATTGTATAAAATATATTAAATGCTAATGTTAACTTAATTTTAACAAAAATGGTGTCCAACAGCCGTACTCGGATGCCTCCAGAAAAACAACCAAAAGGAGTAAAACATGTCACGAATGACCAAAGCACCATTGGCGCTGTTGATTTCAGGAATGCTGTTGGGGACCTCTGCTTATGCTGAAGACAAATTGACGGTCGTGTCTTGGGGTGGTGCATTCACCAAGAGCCAAGTGGAGGCATATCACAAGCCTTTCATTAAAAAAACAGGTGTCGAGATCGTATCCGAGGATTTCAGCGGCGGATTAGCCGAAATTAAAGCACAGGTGGAAGCGAACAACGTGCGCTGGGATTTGGTTTCTCTCGACAAGCCAGACATTGTTCGTGGTTGCGCCGAAGGGTTACTAGAACCAGTGAACCCAAGTATTTTGCCTCCGGGCGCAGATGGAACACCAGCACAAGAGGATTTTATTGATGGTGCGATTCACGAGTGCGCAATCAATACCATCGTAGTGTCCACTGTATTAGCGGTGAACGAAGACGCGTTTAAAGGTAAGGCTTTGCCTAGCAAGTTGACCGATCTCTTTGACCTAAAAACTTTTCCAGGTCGACGTGCATTGCAAAAACAGCCTCAGGGTAATCTTGAGTGGGCACTATTGGCTGATGGTGTAAAGCCAAAAGAGGTCTACAGCCTGCTCGAAACCGAAGCGGGGCGTGAGCGTGCTTTTGCTAAGTTGGATACGATCAAATCAGAAGTGCTGTGGTGGACAACAGGTGCCCAGCCACCTCAAATGCTTGCTGACAAAGAAGTGGTGATCGCCTCGGCGTTTAACGGCCGAATTCACAATGCCCGTAAAGATGAGGGTCAACCATTTCGGATTATATGGGACCGTCAAATGGGTTACATGAATGGATGGGCGATACCTAAAGGGAGTGAGAACACAAAGCTTGCATTGGACTTCATTGCTTTTTCTTCAGGAACAAAACCATTAGCTGATCAAGCTAAGTACGTTGCCTATGGGCCTACGCGTAAGTCGTCTTCGGCGGAGGTGAACCCAGACATTTTAGCGAACCTTCCTACCGCACCTCAAAACTTCCAAACCGCCTTCCTGATTAACGATGAATGGTGGTCAGACTACGCTGATGAACTCAATGAAGAGTTCAACACCTGGCTGCTTAACTAGGCGTTAATTTTTGTATGGGACCGAGTTTTCATCCATAAGCGAGGTTCCGTACTTTTCCTCAACTGTATTTATGTTTTCGGAGAAATGATGAAAGTCATCGAAGCACAGCAAGTCGCGCAATGTTTAACAATGAAGTCTCTTATTGAAACGATGCGTGAAATGTACTCGCGGCCAGCAACAATACCTCAACGCCGAGTCATGCCCTTAGAAGAGGGAGAATACGAGGCGTTTGCGCTACTTCCAGCTTGGAACCAGGAGTTAATTGCGGTGAAAGCCTTTACGTATTTCCCGCATAACCCTGAGCAAGGCAAAGATACGCTTGCATCTAAGCTGCTTGTTTTTAGACGAAACGATGGTGAGCCGCTCGCACTCGTGGACGGTAAAGTTTTAACGTTTTGGCGCACCGCCGCAGCTTCTGCGTTGGCAGCGGACTATTTGGCGCGTCCCGATGCTGATCGTCTGTTGATCTGCGGAACGGGCAATCTTGCGCCTTATTTTGCGTGGGCATACGCTGCGGTTCGCCCACTTAAGCAGGTTTATATTTGGGGGCGTAACTCAGATAAAGCCGAGGCGACGGTAGATGCCATTGTGTCATCTTCAGAGTATCAGTCGCTTCCTGATGAGCGTCGGTTTCGCGTTTCAGTCGTAGAAAAAGTGGACCACGTTATCAAACACGTTGACATCATCAGCTGTATTACTGCATCAGCAGAGCCTTTGTTTAATGGCGCAGACGTGCAGCCGGGCACCCATATTGATTTGGTCGGTAATCATGACTTGGATAAGCGTGAATGCGACTCCGAAGCAGTGCAACGAGCACAGGTGTATGTTGATAGCCGTATTAATGTATTAGCCGAAGCGGGCGATCTTCTCATTCCAATTCAAGAGGGCGTGTTCACGTCAGACGATATTAGAGGGGAATTACCGCAGCTTTGCGCCCAACAAATCTCAGGACGTCAAAACGATGAGGTCATTACTTTATACAAATCAGTTGGCAGTGCTTTGGCTGATTTGGCCGCTGTAAAGGCGGTGTTGTTAGAAAATGGCATAGATAGCCATGCCTGAGCATTTTTGCTCGTTCATTTAAATTGCATACAATATATATATAAGGAAAGTAGTTCATGAAAATTGATTGGAAAGGTGTTTATCCGGCGGTCAGTACGCAATTTCGTCAAGATCAGTCAATCGACTTAGACGCAACGCAAACTGTTATAGATAACCAAATTAAAGATGGTGTGAATGGCATTATCTGCTTGGGTACTGTCGGTGAGAACTGTGCGTTGTACCCGGAGGAGAAACGCCAGGTCTTGCAAGCGGCAAAAGAAGTCGTAAATGGCCGTGTGCCTTTGATTGCTGGTACAGCAGAGTCTATTACCACAGCAGCTGTTGATTACATGCAGGATGCGTACAAAATTGGTATCGATGGTTGTATGGTGATGCCTGCCATGGTTTACCGCACGTCTGAGAGCGAAACGTTCGAATATTACCGCACGCTAGCGGAAGCAACGCCAGAAATGCCAATCATGATTTACAACAACCCGGTTGCTTATGGTGTCGATGTAAACCTCGACATCATGGCGAAACTGGCTGAGTTTGAAAGCATTGTAGCTATCAAAGAGTCGACCACTGATACTCGTCGTATCACTGAGCTTTACAATAAATTTGATGACCGCTTTACCGTGTTCAGCGGTGTTGATGACATCGCTCTTGAATCATTGATGCTAGGTGCGACCGGCTGGATTTCTGGTTTAACCAACGCATTCCCAGAAGAATCCGTCGCGATTTATAAACTGGCAAGCCAAGGTCGTTATGCTGAAGCGTTAGAAATCTACCGTTGGTTCTTACCGCTACTGCGTTTAGACACCATTCCTACGCTGGTTCAGTGCATAAAATTGGCCGAGCAAGTCTGCGGACGTGGCTCTGAACAAGTTCGTGCGCCACGCCAACTCTTACAAGGTGAAGAGCGTCAACAAGTCATTCAAATGGTTGAACATGCGTTAGAAACCCGCTTAGACCTATCCAAATACAATCTGTAATTGTGCTGTTTAGTAGAGCGTTAACTGACGCTCTACTCATTCGTAATATTCAAAAAATGAGAAGAGGGAAGTCATGAGCACGGAAAACAAGGACTATGTCAGCTTTCAACACGTTAAGAAAACCTACGATGGCACGAATTTGGTGGTGAAAGACTTCAACTTAGATATTGCTCCTGGAGAGTTCGTTACTATGTTGGGGCCGTCAGGATCGGGCAAGACCACTTGCTTGATGATGCTAGCAGGCTTTGAAACTGCGACCGGTGGAGACATTTATATCGATGGCGTTCCTGTCAATCATCTCGCGCCGCACAAGCGCGATATTGGTATGGTGTTTCAAAACTATGCGTTGTTTCCACATATGACCATTGCTGAGAATCTTGCGTTTCCTTTAAAGGTGCGAAAACTCGACAGTGACACGATTCAAAGCAAAGTTCAGAGTGTATTAGAAATGGTCGAGCTTGAGCATGTTGCGACTCGATACCCGAAGCAGTTATCAGGTGGTCAACAACAGCGTGTTGCGTTAGCGCGAGCATTAGTGTTTGAGCCTAAACTCGTGTTGATGGATGAACCACTAGGCGCGTTAGATAAGCAGCTGCGTGAGCAAATGCAGATGGAAATTAAACATTTGCATGAAAAGCTTGGCATTACCATTTTGTATGTGACGCACGATCAAGACGAAGCTCTCACTATGTCCGACCGTATTGCGGTTTTTAATCACGGCGAAGTGCAACAACTCGCGACACCAACCGAGCTTTATGAATCTCCGAGTAATACGTTTGTTGCGCAGTTTATCGGAGAAAACAACCAACTCTCAGGTTTAGTCAAAGAGTGGGACGGAAAGTATTGCCAAGTGCTCGTTGGGAAAGAGTTATTTACTGCGAAACCTGTCAGAGTCTCTGAGCAAGGGCAGAGAACAACACTTTCCATTCGACCAGAAAAGATTGTTATTCAACCAGAGAAAGCGTCTTGTGAGAACCAAGTCTCGGGCGTCCTACGAGAATTGATTTATCACGGTGATCATTATCGTCTGGTCGTCGAAGTAGAGAGCGTTGGTCACTTCATCGTTAAAGTACCTAACGATAATCGTAAACACTTGCAGTTAACGCCTGGCTCAATTTGTCGTATTGGTTGGCAAAGTGACGATTGCCATGCTCTTGATGGGACACAAACTCAAAGTAGCGAGGTAGCAGCATGAGTCGAGAGCTAACCGCATTAGATTCTGTATTGGAAATCGAACGCCAAGTTCATGAGCAAGAAACCAATCTGAAAGCGCAGCTGCAAAAGGCAGAGCGCCGAAAAAAGCTTCGCTCCATTATGCTCACAACGCCATTGGTGTGTTTTATTCTGCTTACGTTTGCTTTTCCTATCCTCGACATGCTTTTTCGAAGCGTGGATAACCGAGAAATATCCCAGTCACTCCCACAAACTATTCAAGCTTTAGAAAGTTGGGATTATCAAGGTCAGCCTCATCAAGAAGTCATTGAGGCATTCTCTGTTGAGGTACTTGCGCTTTATCAAAGCAAAGAGCTACCGAAAATAGCCAACCGGATGAATATTGAAGAGTCTGGTATGCGCAGTTTACTCATGAAAACCGGCAGAAAGTTGTCTCGGTTGACGTCGCTGCCGATCTCGGTGACACAGTTGGCTAAGCTGGATAAGCGTTGGGCTAATCCTAAATATTGGGCGGCGTTTAAGAATCTTAGTGGCGCATTAACATTCAGTCATTATCTTGCTGCGCTAGACTTGCAAGTGAATGAGTTTGGAGACATTGAGCCCCAACCAGAAAAACGCCAAATATACGTCGATCTTTTCTTTAAAACTTTTTGGATGTCTATTTCAATCACCTTAATTTGTTTGGTGATGGCGTACCCCGTTGCTTACCTGCTTGCCAATTTACCTGATAAGCGCGCGAACTTACTTTTAATTATTGTGCTGCTGCCATTTTGGACATCATTGTTAGTCAGAACCACGTCTTGGATTGTTCTGCTGCAAAACCAAGGGGTCATTAATGATCTCCTTATTTGGTCGGGTTTTACTTCTGAGCGAATTCAGATGATTCACAATACCTTCGGAACGGTGGTGTCTATGGTGCACATTCTGTTGCCTTTTATGATCCTGCCTCTGTATAGCGTAATGAAAGGAATTAGCCCAACTTATTTCCGTGCCGCTCGTTCTCTAGGCGCGACGCCTTTCATTGCGTTCATCAAAGTTTATATGCCGCTTACGTTACCGGGGATAGGTGCGGGGGCCTTGCTTACTTTCATTCTTTCTATTGGCTTCTACATTACGCCCGCTTTGGTTGGTGGAAGAAGCGGACAGATGATCTCCAATATGATTGCCTATCATATGCAGACATCACTGAACTGGGGGATGGCTGGCGCATTGGGTGGACTGCTTTTGTTCGTTGTACTGGTTCTGTTTTATATATTCAACCGTGTGGTTGGCATGAATAACCTTAAGGTAGGAGGATAACCATGGCATTACCAAACTATGCATCAAAAGTAGAGCGAGTTGCTTACGCAGGTTACTTAGCTTTTTGTGGGGTGGTGCTGTTCTTTTTAATCGCTCCAATTCTGACCATCATCCCGTTATCGTTTAATGCAACGCCTTACTTTACTTTTACCGAGGGGATGTTAAACCTTGATTCGGAAGCGTATTCTACTCGCTGGTATCAAGAAATGTTTACTAGTGAACAGTGGCTGTTGGCGCTGAAAAACAGCACGTTTATTGCTTTTGTGGCGACACTCGTTGCAACAGGGCTAGGAACTCTGGCGGCGTTGGGTTTAGCCAGTAGTAATTTGCCTTTTCGCAATACGATTATGGCGCTGTTGATCTCACCCATGATCGTACCAGTCATTATCTCTGCTGCTGCGATGTACTTTTTCTACACGCGCCTTGGCTTGTCACAAACTTATCTAGGCGTCATTTTGGCACACGCTGCTTTAGGTACGCCTTTTGTCGTCATTACCGTTACTGCGACGTTAAGCGGCTTTGACCATAGCTTGGTAAAAGCGGCGGCTAGCTTAGGAGCAAACCCTGTTTATACTTTCAGACACATTACCTTTCCGCTGATTCGTCCGGGGATGATATCTGGCGGCTTGTTTGCTTTTGGCACTTCGTTCGACGAGGTTGTGGTAGCGTTATTCCTGACTGGGGCAGAACAAAAAACCGTTCCGAGGCAGATGTGGTCAGGAATTCGAGAGCAAATTAGTCCGACCATATTGGCGGTCGCTACGTTGTTGATTTTTATGTCGGTGTGTTTGCTCGTGACATTAGAAGTTTTACGTAGACGTAATGTACGCATTCGAGGCATTCAAGAATAACCAAACTTTTGCTTTGTTGGTCACTTTGCACTTTTGTTTAGGGGCACCTCAATTTTTGATCAAATGCGCCTCATTGTAGGCGCTTGTCTTTTGTGTTTATCTTCAGCGATGACTGACATATCACTCTTGTAGCTTAATGCCAGCTTGCTCGAAACGTGCCAAAGGCGACTTGTTCGATTGCTGATACCAACTAGCTGGCATGTTTGATTTAAGTTGCGCTTTTTCTTCCTTGCTAATCACAACATAGTGCAAAAACGTATTAAGTGTGGTTACCATCACGTCAAACGTCATTTCCCCATCTTTGCTGATGGTTTTCAATAACCCAACGACGGTTTCCTCAGAGACTAACGGTTCAACCACCGCGTTTTTTCGCTCTTTTATTGATGTTGAAGCGGGCAGTCTTGCACGTGCCGTCTCCCAGCAAACTTTGTTGGTTTTACTGACAAGGTTGTGCTTGTAGCAGTAGTAACTGAATAAAAAGCGTGGCAGGTTTTGCCAGCGTTCGGCTTGGACTTCTAACCAAAGGTGTTGTAGCTCAATATCAGCGTCGGTCATAGGAGTTGTTTAGCAAAAAGAAAAGAAACCATTTTATAGCTTTTGTGAGGAGCAATAAAAGATATTTGAATGGAAAGATAAACAACTAGTTGATCAATATTACTAAAGCAAATCGATTTCTGGCAAGCCCGTGCAACGGCAACTCGAGTACCAAAAACTGATACCGCCACATCTAGTTGTTAACAAAATGTTTCTTCTTGTCTTGCGAGTAGATTATATGGAGATGCTCTTGCAGTAATAAGGGCAGTGGCGATGCAAAAGACGTAATGCATCTAAGGAAAACTCAATATAGAAGAAATTAGATGGAACTGAAGACTTTGAGTGTCGCGATTGCGACAACATTAACCAGCACTGGCGTATTTGCGTTAAGCGAGCCAGTTTCTCAAGTTACAGAGCAACATGCACATTCGGCTCATACACACGGTGTTGAATCCAATCGAGTTGAATACCAACCAACCGCAACTCTCCCTATTCAGCCTTCCAAGGCAACTCGAGTACAGTCACTTGAAAGCCTTGATGAGTCGAGCACTGCTTGTGATTTGGAAGCATTGGTTACCGAAAGCAGTAACCAATTGATCGGCGAAATTTTAAGTCAGGGCGCGACGTGTGTGAACCAGCTATTCTCTGCTGAAAGTCGGATTCAAGAGTCGGTATTTAGCTCCGATCATATGTACAACATTGCGAAGCGTACTACGACATTGGCGAAGGGGTATACAGGTGGCGGGAGCGATGAACTAGAAACGTTGTTCTTATACTTGCGCGCGGGTTATTACGCCGAGTTTTACAATGACAACATCTCATTTATTGAATGGGTCACCCCAGCGGTGAAAGAATCAGTGGATGCGTTTGTTAACAACGCAAATTTCTACGAGAACAGCGACCGTCACGGCAAAGTGCTTAGTGAAGTCATCATCACTATGGATAGTGCGGGCTTGCAGCACGCGTACTTACCACAAGTGACCCAGTGGCTTACTCGTTGGAATGATCAATACGCCCAGCACTGGTATATGCGCAATGCGGTTAACGGTGTTTTTACTATTTTGTTTGGTGGGCAGTGGAACGAGCAATTTGTGCAAATAATTGGCAACCAAACGGACCTTGCCAAAGCTTTAGGCGATTTCGCTCTAAGGGCGTCATCAATCGGTGCTGAAGATGAGTTTATGGCCGCGAATGCGGGGCGAGAGCTCGGGCGTCTGACCAAGTATACGGGTAACGCGAGTTCTGTTGTGAAGAGTCAGCTGAGTCGAATCTTTGAACAGTATGAAATGTATGGTCGGGGTGACTCGGTTTGGCTTGCGGCGGCGGACACCGCCTCATATTACGCAGATTGTAGTGAGTTCGGAATTTGTAATTTCGAAACTGAGCTAAAAGGCTTGGTGCTATCGCAAACTTATACCTGTAGTCCGACAATTCGAATATTGTCCCAGAATATGACGCAAGAGCAACACGCGGCCGCATGTTCTAAAATGGGTTACGAAGAGGGTTACTTTCATCAGTCTTTAGAAACTGGTGAACAGCCAGTAAAAGATGACCACAATACTCAGCTCCAAGTCAATATCTTCGATTCAAGCACCGATTATGGTAAGTACGCAGGGCCAATTTTCGATATTAGTACTGACAATGGCGGTATGTACTTGGAGGGCGATCCTTCCCAGCCGGGGAATATTCCCAACTTTATTGCTTATGAAGCCTCTTATGCGAACGCGGATCACTTTGTCTGGAACTTAGAGCACGAATACGTGCATTACTTAGATGGTCGATTTGATCTCTATGGAGGGTTTAGTCATCCAACTGAAAAAATAGTGTGGTGGAGTGAAGGCATTGCAGAGTATGTCGCTCAAGAAAATGACAACCAAGCAGCACTTGAGACGATTCTAGACGGCTCGACATATACCTTAAGTGAGATTTTCGAGACTACTTATGATGGGTTTGATGTCGATCGAATTTATCGTTGGGGGTACTTAGCTGTACGTTTTATGTTTGAAAATCATAAAGATGACGTAAACCAAATGCTGGTGGAAACACGCCAGGGGAATTGGAGCAATTACAAAGCAACGATCACCCAATGGGCGAATTTATATCAAAGTGAGTTTGAGCAGTGGCAGCAAGCCCTTGTCTCAAATGGTGCACCTAATGCAGTCATAACCGCAAACAGTAAGGGGAAAGTCGGTGAAAGCTTTACATTTAGCAGTGAAAACAGTACAGACCCAAACGGGAAGATCGTCAGCGTCTTATGGGACTTCGGTGATGGCTCGACAAGTACACAAACCAAGCCGACGCACCAATATGGGAGTGAAGGGGAGTATTCGGTCAGCCTAAGTGTGACAGACAGTGAAGGCTTGACGGCAACCGCCACTCATACTGTTGTTATCTCAGCGTTGGGCGGTAATGACACATTGCCACAAGACTGCGCGGTGCAAAGTAAAGTAAGCGGTGGACGCCTAACAGCAGGAGAGCCCGTTTGCTTGGCAAATCAACAAGCCATTTGGCTGAGCGTGCCAGCGGTGAATGAGAGCTCAAATCTGGCGATAACGACGGGAAACGGTACGGGCAACCTAAAGCTTGAATACAGTAACTCTGGTTGGCCGGATGGTACTAATCTTCACGGGTGGTCAGATAATATTGGTAATGGAGAGTGTATTACGTTGTCAAATCAGAGTAACTACTAGGGCTATGTTAAAGTATCTGGTGACTTTGAGAATGCCGCCATCGTCGTTGATTTTGATGCTCAGAAGTGTCGTCAATAGGGCATTTTAACTGCATCATTTTAATTTAATTGATCGCCTCGCTAACATTGCGGGGCGTTTTTGTTTTTCACGCCGTTATCTCTATAAAAAAAACCAGCCCGAAGGCTGGCAAACAAGGAGTTTGAGATGAAAATGAAAACGTTATAAAGCTTGCTGATATCCTATTTCTCAATAAGTTGGGTTGTGCGTTGAAGCCAGTTTTTATCTTGCGTATCAAGAAAAGGGCTAAGTGCTTGATAGACTCGTGAATGGTAATGATTGAGCCAGTCTAGCTCTGCTTGATCTAGCATTGATAAATCAAGGGCGTTGGTCGCAATTGGAGCAAGAGTGATGGTCTCAAAACCGTAGAACGTGCCGAACTCATTTTGTTCTACTTCTACAACTTTAAGAATGTTCTCTATTCTTACCCCGTACTCACCTTCGCGATAAACGCCTGGTTCATTAGTAATGACCATACCCGGTTTTAGCTCAACCTCATGGTGGCTTTGCGAGAAATTTTGTGGGCCTTCGTGAACATTCAAGCAAATGCCCACGCCGTGTCCAGTGCCGCACTTGTAATCAATACCATGTTGCCATAAGACGCCACGCGCCATTATATCAAGATTGGCACCCGTAGAGCCTTTCATGAATCGAGTCTGAGTCAGTCGGATGACCGCTTTGAGCACCAAGGTATAATCTTTGCGCTGCTTAATGGTCGGTGACCCGAAGTGGAAAGTACGGGTGATGTCTGTTGTCCCGCCAAGGTATTGGCCACCAGAATCGACGAGAAAGAAGTTGCTTTCATTGACTGCCGCATTGCTTTCTTCATCGGCGGCATAATGCATTTTTGCCCCGTGAGCTGCGAAGCCTGCGATAGTGCGGAAACTGTCACTCACATAATGTCGGGTTTGACGGCGATAGTGATTCAGTTGTGCCTCAGCAGACAATTCTGTAACGAGTCCGCTTGGAACTTGCTCTTCGAGCCAGTTCATAAACCTTACGATTGCCACACCATCATCTGTTAATACCTGTTCTAGGCTAGTTAGCTCGGTCGCATTTTTTATGGCCTTCATTGCCGTTACAGGGCAAGCCATTGGCTTTAGATTCACATTCTGTTCAATCGAACTCACCAATAAGCTGTCTGTGTGGGTCGGGTTAAAAGCGAGCGATAATCCCTCACATTGCTGATTCAAATACTGACTTACGTAGTTGTAATGGCGAATGTGTACACTCTGCTCGGTCAGCGCTCTTTCAACGTCTTGAGGCAGTTTGGCTTTATCAATAAACAGTGTCGCAAGTGATTGCTCTACGACTAGATAGGCTTCAGAAACTGGGCAGTAATTCGTATCACCACCTCGAATATTCATTGTCCACATGACATCATCTAGCGTTGACACTAATAAGCTATCTACTTGGTTCTCGGTTAACCAAGAACGGATTCTCGCTAACTTATTTTCAGTGTCAACGCCAGCAAAAGCGGTGGGGTGCTCGAATACGGGTGCACTTGGGCGAGGTGGTCTTTCAAGCCAAATCGGTGTGAGTAAATCCAGGTCGACAATGATCTTAATGTTTTTCGTTTCAAAGGCTTGTTTGAGGCCTTGATAAAAAGCGTAACTGATGGCGCGCCCGTCAACCGCGACAATACTGTTTTCTGGGAGCGTGGTAGCCAGCCATTTGGCAATTGTCGGTGTTTCTGGTTGTTTGGCTTTAAACAGTTCAAGTCCTGTGCCGTGTAACTGTTCTTCAGCTTGAATATAGTAACGACCATCAGTCCACAGGCCACCACCTTGTTGGGTAATGACGACATCGCCTGCAGAACCGGTAAAACCTGAAATCCAGCTTCGCGCTAACCAATGATCCGCTGAGTATTCACTGTTATGTGGGTCATTGTTGGTCACGATATATGCAGACACGTTGTGAAAGGACATTGCCTCACGCAATAACGTAAGGCGTTGGTTTACTGAGTTAGTATTGTTCATTAAATGGTTCCTAAAGTCATATTTGAGCAATAGATATGATGCTGCTCCGAGCCTGTTTTTATTGGGTTCTGTTGCCCGCATACTTCGGTGGCTTCTGGGCATCGAGTACGAAAAACGCAACCGCTCGGTGGGTTAAGTGGAGAAGGAAGATCGCCGGGCAATAGTTGTATTTCACGGTCACGTGCTAATTGCGGATTAGCTATCGGGACAGCAGATAACAGTGCTTTGGTGTAGGGGTGTTGTGCATCATCAAATACTTTATCGTAACGTCCTACTTCCATAGGTTTACCAAGATACATCACCATAACGCGGTCGCTGATATGGCGCACCACGCTTAAGTCGTGCGCAATCATCACCAGTGTTAACCCCATTTCTTGTTTAAGATCGTCTAGAAGATTGATGACCTGAGCTTGTATGGAGACATCTAGCGCACTAACAGGTTCATCACACACGACCAAATCTGGATTGAGAATTAACGCTCTAGCAATGCCCACACGCTGGCATTGACCTCCGGAAAATTCATGTGGATAGCGGTTTCGCTGGCTCGCCAAGAGACCCACTTTATCCATCATAGCGATGACACGCTTTTCTACCTCTGCCCGTTTAAGTTGCGGCTCGTGGGTGAGCAGTGGTTCGGCGATGCATTCTGAGATGGTTAATCTCGGATTCAAACAAGCGGATGGGTCTTGAAACACCATCTGAAATTCTCTGCGTCGAGAGGAAAGCTCTTTTTTACTAAACCCGAGCATGTCTTGACCTTTCCAAGTCAACTCGCCATGTGTAGGTTCAATTAAGCGAAGTAAGGCGCGTGCAAGCGTTGATTTTCCGCAGCCTGATTCCCCCACAATGCCAAGTGTTTCGCCTCGATAAACATCTAAGTCGATACCATTGACCGCTTTCACGATTTTACGTCGACTTGGAATAAGGTGACGCGACACAGGAAAGTGGACGTTTAAATCACGAGCAGACATGAGGACTTCTTTTTTATTCATAACGCCTCCTTAAGCTTTTATTTGAATAGGAGTGATAACACTGGGTGCGTTAACGTGACAGGCAATGGACTGGCTCGTGTTTAATGGAGAAAGCCGTGGGGGTTCGTATTGGCAACGCGTCTCTCGATGCTCGCACCGCTCTCTAAACGGACACCCTTGATGGTTAATCAACGCACTTGGTGGGTTACCTGGGATGGTTGGTAAACGTGGCATATCTTCAGTGATGGAAGGAATCGCCTTTAGCAGGCCTTGAGTGTAGGGGTGCGCAGGTTGAGCGAACAATGTCTCGGTATCTGATTGCTCCATTTTTTGACCACCATACATGACCAATACGCGATCACACATCTCGGCGACGACGCCCATATCGTGAGTGATCAGTAAAATAGCCGTATTGAACTCTTGTTGTAAGTCTCGTAATAGCGTCAAAATTTGAGCTTGAACGGTTACATCTAACGCGGTGGTTGGTTCGTCTGCAATTAACAACTCGGGCTTACACAACAAGGCCATCGCTATCATGATTCGCTGACGCATTCCGCCAGATAATTCGTGAGGGTATTGATTCATCCTAGTTTCGGGAGAGGGAATACGCACCGCATCCAACATGTGAATCGATTCAATTTTTGCTTGTTTTCGGGTCATTCCTTTATGAATCATGAGAACTTCACAAAGCTGTTTGCCAATTTTCATAAATGGGTTGAGTGACGTCATCGGATCTTGAAAGATCATTCCGATTTTCTCTGCACGGATGCGGTTGAGCTGCTTTTTAGACATCGCGAGTAAATCATCACCGTGGAACATTGCGCTTCCAGACACGGCGCCGTTATCCGCGGTTAACCCCATTAATGCGAAAACAGATTGGCTTTTTCCCGAACCTGATTCCCCAACAATCCCAAGAGTTTCGCCCGCTTTAATCGAGTAGGAGAGATTACTGACCGCTTGCACTTGCCCATCTGGCGTATCGAAGCGCACGTTCATGTTTTCAATAGATAGCATGGGTTTGTCCTTATCGGTCTTTCGGGTCAAGAGCATCACGCAAGCCATCGCCGATGAAGTTAAAACAAAAGAGGGTGGCAACTAAAAACAGAGAGGGAAAAAGCAGCATCCACAATGCAACGTCAATCGTTTTTGCGCCTTCGGAAATTAGGATTCCCCAGCTCGTGTCTGGTGGTTGAACACCAAGCCCTAAGAAGCTTAAAAACGATTCGAACATAATGAATCCTGGTACCATTAAGGAGGAATAAACCATCACGATCCCAAGCACATTAGGCAGAACATGGCGTCGGACAATTGTCAATTTAGAAACCCCAATAGAGTGTGCGGCTTCGATGAACTCTCGCTTTTTTAGACCGAAGGTGACACCACGTACAACACGGGCAATGCCCAGCCAAGATACCATTCCGATCACGATAAAAATCAGGTAGATGTTGTTGCCAAAAAGGGTAACAAACAGGATAACCATAAACATAAATGGCACCGAATCGAGCACCTCAATAATGCGCATCATTACGCTGTCGACAACGCCACCAAGATAGCCGGAAATACTTCCCCAAATCGTACCAATAACAACGGCAACTAAGGCCCCGACAAAGCCCACCAAAATAGAGAGCCTGCCGCCTTGCATCGTGCGAGCAAAGACATCTTGCCCGAGGTCATCAGTACCAAAGTAATGGCCACTGCTCAGTGAAGGTCTCCCTAGCTCGTATGGATCGATGAGCACTTCCCAGTCAATTTCATCATGGCCAAAAGCGGCAAGAGAGGGGCCGAAGGTGATGCATAAGGTAATGAACGCCAAAACATACACTGATGTCATCGCGGCTCTGTTTTTACGAAATCGAGTCCATGCATCCTGCCAAAGACTGCGACCTTCGACGGCTTCAATATTGTCGACGACTTGATCTTGAAGAGCTTGTGTATCCAGTTTTTTGATCGTTAACATGCCGGACTCCTAAACGCGTATACGAGGGTCGATAATCGTATATAGCAAGTCGACCACAAGGTTAAAGAAGATAGTGAGTGAAGCGACAATCAGAGTAATGCCCATTACTAGGCCGTAGTCGCGGTTGAGAGCCCCAGACACAAAGTGTTGTCCCATGCCACCTGTACCAAAGAAAATGTCGATAATTACCGAGCCTGTCACGACAGACACAAACGCAGGACCGAGCATCGCAACGACGGGAATCAGGGATGGTCGCAAAGCGTGATGGAATAAAATGTAGGTTGTGGACAAACCTTTGGCTTTTGCCGTTCGAATGTATGGTTGGTTGAGCGTTTCAATCATTGCGCCACGCATGACGCGTGCAATACTCGCAATGGAGCCAATCGCTAGGCTGAGCACGGGAAGAACAAGAAAAGCCAGCTTTCCTCCTTCCCAACCACCAGCAGGGAACCAGCCGAGCTGAATAGCGAAGATCATGACTAAAACTGGAGCAAGCACGAAAGCCGGAACTACAACTCCAGTCATCGAAAGTGTCATCAGGCCGTAATCTAGGCGGCTATTTCGGTTCAATGCCGCAATGGTGCCAAGCAACATGCCAAGTGGAACGGAAATACAAAAGGAGAGTACGCCTAATACTGCTGAAACTGGCCATGATTGTGCGACGAGCTGTGTAACACTGAAGTCTTGATAAACGAAGCTCGGACCGAGATCTCCTTGTATGAAATTACCAATGTAAATCCAAAACTGAGTAAGGAAGGGCTGGTCCAAATGGAATTTTGCTTCGATATTCGCACGTACCACCTCTGGCATAGGCCGTTCCATATCAAATGGCCCCCCTGGTGCAATGTGCATCAGCCAAAATGATACGAGTGCGATGAATAGAAGCGTGGGGATAGCGATAGCTAATCGCTTAACAATGTACCAAATCATGATCCATCATCCTTTGGTCATCCGAAATCACTTCGAACGGTTATGAATAAAAAATGGTCTGAGCTCAGGTTGCCTTCTCCACCGAGAGATATGAGGAACGGCAAGTAAACATTGAACTTGCCGACTCAGACCGAAAACATGCTTTTAGTGGGCTTTTACATAGACATTCTTGCGGTAGTACGACGACTCAGGGTTTGTCAGTTCGTAGCCGCCCACGTAAGGCTTGATGAGGTATTGATCGTTACCCGGACGATAAATAGGAATAATGGCCATGTCTTCAATCAGCATGCTTTCTGCTTGTAAATACAGTTCTGATGGGTTGCTCATGGTCTTTGAGCGAGCCATTAACTCGTCGTATTGCGGGTTGTTATAACGAGAATCGTTGTACTCGCCACTAGAAACGAAGATATCCAACCATGTAGAGGCTTCATTGTAGTCGGCCGTCCAGCCGCCGCGAGTAATTTCGGTCGGCTCTTTAAGTGCGTAGAACACTTTCGGTTCTAGCTGTTTTATCGTGACTTGCGCACCCAATCGGCTTTTCCACATGCCTGCCATGGTGGTTGCCATTTTTACGTCCATCGAGAAAGTTGGTACGGTAAACGTTAACTTAAGCGGATTGCTTTTATCGTATCCAGCTTCTGACAGTAATTGCTGCGCTTTTTCGATACGTTTATGGCGGTTCCAAGTTGCGAACTCAGGAGTGTGAGATTTAAAACCATCTGTTTGAGGTGGCACAAGGGTATACATTGGAACCCCACCGTTTCTCAAAATAGCACTCGTTAACAGTTGACGGTCAATGGCATATGAGAGGGCTTTACGAACCCGCACGTCTTTTGTTGGCCCTTGTTGAGTGTTGAGGTAATAGAATGTGGAGCCAAGAGACGCACTGGTGCTTGCCACTTCTTGTGGGCGTTGTTGAATTAACTTTTTCTTCTGGGCGGCAGGAATGGAAACCGCTTGGTCTATCTCACCAGCTAGGTAGCGGTTTAGCACTACGTTTGCATCACCAATTGGTAGCCAAGTGACTTTTTCCAGCACTACATTGCTTGCGTCCCAATAATGTGGATTTTTAACCATCACCAGTTTTTCGTTAACTTTCCATTCAGAGACAGTAAACGCACCATTTGTAACGATATGCTCAGGCTGGGTCCAGCGGTTGCCATGTTTTTCAATGGTCGCTTTGTGAACGGGGGCAAGCACTGGATGACTTAATAGTTTCGTAAAGAAGGGAATAGGCTCTTCGAGTGTTACCTGGAATGTTTTTTCATCCAGCGTCTTCACGCCCAAGGACTCGGGTTCGGCTTCGCCCTTCATAATCGCTTGCGAGTTTTCGATATTTGGAATGGCCGCAAACCAAGCGTAGGGTGAAGCAGTGCTTGGATTCAGTAAGCGTTGCCAGCTGTAGACAAAATCTTGTGCAGTGACCGTTTCGCCATTTGACCATTTTGCATCACGTAAGTGGAAGGTATAAACCGTATTGTTGTCATTGACTGACCAAGACTCAGCAACACCAGGAATGGTTTTACCTTGCTTATCTTGAATGACCAGACCTTCAAACAGGTCTCGACCGAGATTAAAAGCGGGCTCTGCGGCTTGCTTGGCTGGGTCAATAGAAGTAACTTCAGCTCCATTGTTTAGCGTAATTTCTTGTATCTCATCGAGGGTCACACCTGCGGGATACGGTGCGGCATAGCTTGATGTTGCCAGTATTGGACTCATCATCGACGCTAATAAAAGCAACTTAGGTAATTTCATCCTTGTCTCACTCTTTTCATCCTGAAAGATGTCAAAAATGTATATTGTATAAATTGTCTACACAATCGAGTTTTAACATTACTGTAACAGGGTGTCAGGTGTTGAGCTGTCTGGTCTCAAAAAGTGAGCTAGGGGAATTTCTTTGAAGATCTGATATCAAGTTGGCATGACGGGAAGTAATTTTGCTTCGATACAAATTAAAATCCCCTTCAAGCACAGGCTAGAAGGGGAAGATAGTCAGTCTGCTCTTCAAAAGGCATGACGTTAACTGACTAGGAAATGTTTCACGAACTCAGTGATTTTGACCATATCACTTACCGCGATAAACTCTTCTGTCGTGTGTACTTTTGCCATGCCAGTTGAAAGATTGACCGTTGTGAGACCTTTCTTGTTAAAGTTGTTGGCATCGCTACCGCCGCCAGTGCCTTTTGTGAAGGCGTCAATTCCCAACTCTGAAAACGCTGCTTTTATAGCGTTTACGTGCGGGTGGTTTTCTTCAATAACAAAAGCGTCGTAGGCTCGGCTAGATTCAATGTCGACTTCTGCACCGTGTTTTTCACAGACAGACTCTAATGTTGAGATCATATGATTGACCTGAGCATCTAGTTTATCGCCATTCAGGGAGCGTGCTTCTGCCACGATTTTTAATTCAGGCATAACAATGTTTGTGGCCTGACCGCCATTCACTATACCGATGTTGGCTGTCGTTTCTTCGTCGATGCGAAGCAGCTTCATTTGGTTGATGGCATCTGCCGCCACCATGATCGCACTGATGCCTTCTTCTGGCGCAAGCCCTGCATGTGCTGGTCGACCTTTGATTGTTGCCACGATTTTTTGCTGGCCTGGGGCTGCGGTCACAATAGTGCCAATAGGACCACCCGTATCTAACACGACTGCTTCCGTTGAAGTGACGTGTGACATATCGAAGTATTGTGAACCGAATAAACCGCCTTCTTCATACACGGTGAAAGCAAGTTCTAACGTTTTGTGCTCACGGTTTTCCGCTTGAATACAACGAACGGCTTCCATGATGGCGGCAATACCAGATTTATCATCGCCACCGAGAATCGTATTGCCTTTTGAACGGATAATGCCGTCTTCGATGATTGGCTCAATGCCAATACCTGGAGTGACCGTATCCATATGACAGCTCATTAGAATAGAGCCGTCTTTTTTGCCGTCTAAACGGGCGTACACGTTAAAACCGTTAGAAATGTGCTCAGGCACTGGAAGTTTGCGTACGGTAAAGCCTAGCTCGCCTAGCTGTTCTGCCAGTGTTTCTGCAATTTGTTTTTCGTTTTTTGATTCGCTGTCGATACGTACTAGTTGGCAAAAGTGTTTAACTAGGCGTTCTTGATTAATGTGTGTCATTAGATGTCTCTTTTTCTGATCGAGCGTGAAGCCTTGTGGCTCGGCTCGATAGGGAACAGAGCACCACTTATGGCACAGTTACTTTTGAATAAAACTGAGGTGAATCAATAAAGGGGTATCCATGACACGATTCTGACCGATGAGTCTTTCGAACTGTATGAAGCGTCACGAAACATTACTTTTGATGTTTTGCAGGATCAAATGAATAAATCGGATAGAGATAGGGTGCAATAGACTTTCCATCCCCTTTTACTTTTTGAGCTACGTTGCCAAGATAAAATGCCAAGGTAACAACTTGTTTACATTTTGTGTGTTGGCGTAAAGCCGAAAATATCAATCTAATATATTGAAAATAAGCAGTTTGTTTGATGTTTACGAAAGTGGGTTCGATGCGCTCTCTGTGTGTAACATATATTTTACAATTATGCGTAAAAATCGCCAAGATAAAGATTTCTCCCCACGTATTCCAATTTCTCAAGACCTGCGCCAAGTTAGAAAAATAAGTCCAAACAAAAGCTACTGAGACAAGGAGAAAGTCATGGTTGATGCATATAACCCTCTAGGAACAGACGGATTTGAGTTTGTTGAATATACCGCTGCTGACAACAAAGGCATTCAACAGCTTAAAGATCTGTTTATATCGTTAGGTTTTGCGGAGATTGCAAAGCATCGCTCAAAAGAAGCGTGGTTATATCGACAAGGTGATATTAGCTTTATTGTGAATGCGCAGCCGCATAGCCAAGCTGAGGGATTCGCCAAAGTTCACGGTCCGTCGGTTTGTGGCATGGCATTTCGTGTGAAAGACGCCACCGTTGCTCTGGCGCATGCGTTAGAGAATGGCGGTAAAGAATATAAAACGGAAATTGGGCCGATGGAGCTAAGCATTCCTGCTATTTATGGCATCGGTGAAAGCTTGCTTTATTTTGTCGACCGTTATGGAAAGCAGAGCATCTATGATGTCGATTTTCGTTTTTATAATGATGCTGATGAGCGTTTATCAAAAGCGAATGTTGGTCTTTACGAAATCGACCACTTAACGCACAACGTTAAGCAAGGCAACATGGATGTCTGGTCTGGTTTCTATGAGCGCATTGGTAACTTCCGCGAAATTCGTTATTTCGATATCGAAGGTAAGCTGACTGGTCTTGTCAGCCGTGCGATGACCGCACCTTGCGGCAAAATCCGAATTCCTATCAATGAGTCGTCAGATGATAAATCACAGATTGAAGAGTTTATCCGTGAATACAATGGCGAAGGTATTCAACACATCGCATTGACCACTGACGACATCTACGAAACGGTCAAAACCTTGCGTGAGCGAGGCATGGACTTTATGCCAACGCCAGATACTTATTACGAGAAAGTCGATCAGCGTGTTGAAGGTCACGGTGAAGATGTAAGCAAGCTTCGTGATTTGCAGATTCTTATTGATGGTGCACCAACGAAAGATGGCATCTTGCTACAAATCTTTACTCAAACCGTTATCGGCCCTGTGTTCTTCGAAATCATCCAACGTAAAGGCAATGAAGGCTTTGGCGAGGGTAACTTCAAAGCGTTGTTTGAATCGATAGAAGAAGACCAAATTCGTCGAGGAGTATTGAGTGATGCATAAATGGATCACATTCCCTCACCGGGAGGGAGTGTGCTCTAAACAAGCGCATGCTGACTTCCCGGAAGAGGCAATTTATGAACGTGAGGCAGGTCGAAGTGGCTTCTTCGGCCCCGCAACACATTTTCATCATCAACATGCCCCAACGGGGTGGTCTGAGTGGGAGGGAGAGCTACGTCCACGAGCGTTCGATTTTAATCTAGTCGAGAAAGCCAGCCATATTACCCCGTGGGCAGTCCCGCATCTATTACACAACGCGAATTGTAAAGTTCGTGTTTGGCGTATGGATGAAAAAATGGACTTCTTGGTAAGAAATGCAGATGGCGACGAACTGCTATTCATCCACCAAGGTACGGCAGATCTCTACTGTGATTATGGTCATTTGAAAGTGAGCGAAGGGGATTATGTCATGATCCCGCGCTCAACGAGCTGGCGTTTAGAACCAAGCGAGCCGATGTTCATTCTGATGATCGAAAACACCGATGCGGCTTATACATTGCCCGAAAAAGGCATGGTTGGAAACCACGCGGTGTTTGATCCGGCGGTTTTAGAAACGCCGTCGATCAACGATCAGTTCCGTGCTCAATATTCTGAGAATCAAACACAGGTTCAGGTGAAACGCCACGATAAAGTCAGTGTTATCACTTACCCATTCAACCCGCTGGATGCGATTGGCTGGCATGGTGATTTGGCGGTAGTAAAAGTGAACTGGCGTGATATTCGTCCACTTATGTCACATCGTTACCATTTACCGCCTTCGGCACATACTACATTTGTAGGAGCAGGATTTGTGGTGTGTACCTTCGTTCCTCGTCCAATTGAAAGTGATCCTGGAGCGCTCAAAGTACCGTTCTACCACAACAATGACGATTATGACGAAGTCTTGTTCTACCATGCAGGTGATTTTTTCAGCCGTGACAACATTGAAGCAGGCATGGTGACATTCCATCCAGCAGGATTTACGCATGGTCCTCACCCGAAAGCATTCAAAGCAGGGCGAGAGCATAAGAAGACTTTCACCGACGAAGTTGCGGTCATGATTGATACGCGTCACGCACTTCAGTTTTCGGATGAGCTGGAAAAAGTAGAAAACAAAGAATACGTCTATAGCTGGCAAGAGAAGTAAGAGGCAAGGATGAAATTAGCAACCAAGAAAAATGGCACTCGTGACGGTTTGTTGATGGTCGTGAGCAAAGACTTAACGCGCTGCGTACCAGCGACAGAAATTTTCCACCCCATGAACTTAGCACCGACGATGCAGGTGGCACTTGATAACTGGGATACGCTAGCACCGCAACTGGAAGAGCTATACGTTGCACTGAACAATGGCACGGTTGCAGGGTATGAAGAGTTTGAAGCGCACTACTGCGAGTCGCCGCTTCCTCGCGCTTATCAGTGGGCTGATGGCAGTGCTTACGTAAACCACGTTGAGTTGGTTCGAAAAGCTCGCGGCGCTGAAATGCCAGAGAGTTTTTGGACCGATCCGTTGATGTACCAAGGAGGCTCTGATGCCTTTATTGGTCCTTGTGACAACATCGAGTTTGCGAGTGATGAATGGGGTATTGATTTCGAAGGTGAAGTGGCTGTGGTAACTGGTGACGTACCAATGGGCGCGAGTGTTGCAGAGGCTCAGGAGTCGATTCGTTTGATCATGCTGGTGAATGATGTCTCACTGCGTGGGCTAATTCCCGCAGAATTAGCTAAAGGGTTTGGTTTTTTCCAATCTAAACCTTCTTCTGCGTTTTCTCCTGTGGCAGTAACACCAGACGAACTAGGCGATGCGTGGTACGAAAACAAAGTGCATTTACCATTGGTCTCGACCTACAACCACAAGCCGTTTGGTCGCCCGAATGCAGGTATCGATATGACGTTTGATTTCGCAGACTTAATTATTCACGCGACTAAAACGCGCCCGCTATCTGCTGGGGCGATTATAGGCTCAGGTACGGTATCCAACAAGCAGGGAACGGAACATGGCACTTCTATTGAAGAAGGTGGCGTTGGCTATTCATGTATCGCGGAAGTTCGCATGATTGAAACCATTCGTGATGGTAAGCCGTCGACTAACTTCATGTCGTTTGGAGATTCAATCAGATTGGAAATGTTCGATGCGGATGGCAACAACATATTCGGCTCGATTGACCAACAAGTTAGCCAATATCTCAAGCACTAACAATGCTGGTTGGGAGACGATATGAGCGATAGCATGATTTTATACGGATACTGGCGATCATCGGCGGCGTATCGTGTGCGTATTTGCTTGAATCTTAAAGAGTTATCGTATGATTCAAAATCGGTACACTTGGTGCGCAATGGTGGCGAACAACACAGTGACGAGTACCATGAGTTAAACGCTTCTGAACTGGTTCCTTTGCTGGTGGATGGGGAGGTTCAGTTAACCCAGTCACTGGCGATCATTCAATACTTAGAAGAACACTACCCGGATGTCACTGTGATCCCCGAGCAAACGCCGCTTCGATACCAAGCGCTAGCTTTGGCTCAGGATATTGCAATGGAGATTCATCCCCTGAATAACTTAAGAGTTCTACAGTATTTAGAGGGGGAGCTAGCTTGCGAACCAGAGCGCAAAGTCGCTTGGATTCATCACTGGATCCACAAAGGTTTTACAGCATTAGAAGAGAAACTTCAGAAGCATCGTAAACTAAATGGTGATTGCAAGTTTAGCCTGACAAGCTCGCCATCTATTGTCGATATTTGTCTGGTACCACAATTTTATAACGCACAACGCTTTGGTGTAGATACCTCTCTTTATCCAACCATTAACGCTGTTGTGCAGTCATGCAATCAACTGCCAGCTTTTATTGATGCGATGCCAGAGAATCAGCCAGACGCTAATAGTTGATTCTTAGCATACATAATGTATTAACAAAATTTAAACGAGCCAATCCAAGTGTGTGATTGGCTCGTTTTTATTGGTGAGCAAAATTTTCTGTTTCTCGCTATCGTCGTGGCGCCTCAAAATTGCGAGGTTTTGTTGCTCTGCATAACATTTCCATTTACGCTTTGAGCAACGAGTTGTTTTGGATGCACTTTATTTATGACCAACATTTTTATCATTGTTGTTCTTCTGGTTTTATTCTTCTTTGTTATTCAAAAGTACGTGATTAAGCACGATGACACGCGTGATTATCCTTATCGCTCGAAAGGCCCTCTGCTCAGAGGTCAAGAGGGTGCGTTCTATAATGCGTTAAGAGCGGCGGTAGGGGAGCATGCCGTAGTATTCGCGAAAGTAAACATGTCCAGTTTGGTTACGCCAAAAGAAATCAAAAATAAGAAGCAGTTTTTTGTCGCGAACAACCGTATATCTCGAAGCTATTTTGATTACGTTATTTGTGACCCAAGGACACTAGAGCCGCGCGTTATCGTTGAATTGGATAATGGGCAGGAGCTAAACAAGGGTAAGATAGAAAGACAAAAGTTATTGATTCATGTTTGTAAGACGGCCAACCTGCCTTTAATTGGCGCTTCGATAAAGCACAGTTATCAAGTTGGGCGATTACGTCGTTTGCTTGCGGCACACATTGATTTGATTGAGCCCGATAAAGAAGTGCGTTTTTGTAAAAAATGCGGCAGTCCGATGATCATTAAAACCGCAAGCCAAGGTGAGTTCAAAGGGAGACGTTTCTTTACTTGTAGCCGTCAGCCGAATTGTACATACACCGAAAATTATAACGTTGTGTTTGAGGCGGACGACTAAACACGACAATTAACCAGCAGAAACAAGGGGCTTTGATTAGAGATGATCAAAGCCTTTTTTGTATCAGTCATCAAGGCAGGGCCTATACTTTGAAAAAGAGGGCAGAATAGGGCAGCCATATGCGATACGGATGGATTTTATCGGCGTTGTTCATCGCATCGAATGTTAGTGCGATACCTAATTTGAAACCACTGGAGTGTGAATTGACAGAGACACCCCAAGATCATTTCTTGTTTTACCGAGAGCAAATGGTTTACCACAGTGAGCAGTTTGTCATATTTCAAAACTTCAAAGGCAGGGTGAGCACTCAAGTAGACGTCAAAACAGGAGAGTTGATCCGTACAACCTATATCGGCGAACCATTTAAACCTAAATATCAGATTTTGTTCGGCACTTGCCCTAAGGTATCGCAAACCTTACAGATTTGGATGCTCAGTGAAGTGCCTTACGACAATTAAGTGAGATAATAAAAGTTATATAGATCACACTTTTAATCCATGAAGGATTCAGCTTTGCTGATAAAATCATCTGAAAACGCGTGTTGAGTTTACATTTTCGCCAAACGGTTCAAAGTTGGTAAATTTGTGCTTGCACCACCGTTCGCTTATAGCTAATATCCTCGTCGTTCCAGAGAAATGCGTCCGTAGCTCAGCTGGTTAGAGTATCGCCTTGACATGGCGGGGGTCGGTGGTTCGAGTCCACTCGGACGCACCATTCTGAATTGAATGGTTAGGAACATAAAAATTTGGGTCCGTAGCTCAGTTGGTTAGAGTACTACCTTGACATGGTAGGGGTCGGCGATTCGAGTTCGCCCGGACCCACCAAATTTTAAAAAAGCCCACCTTTTGGTGGGCTTTTTTGTGTCTGTAATTCATTGATACTCAAGTAAAACTACTTCTTTTCTTGTCCCTTGTTTTTGCTCTGCTTTAGCCCCTTGTCAGAGATAAAAGCGCACTACTTGATCCGCAACACAACCTCAAAACCCTAAATGCAATGCATAAGGTGCATACGCTTCAAACCCACTAGAGCCGTCTATAAATCATGTTGCGTGCCACTTGCTGTGGCATTAGAGACAATGACTATTAATCTAAATTATCTGGCGTGTGAAGATTAGTGCCGCATATTGTACATTTGTAGTCACCAGTCGCTTCGCCTTCCATTAATGAGCCAATTATTGCTGCAAATAGACTAGAGAAGAAACCTTTAGCTTTTTTCTCGGTCTTTTCCTGCGCTTTAGAGAAGCTTTCGTACCGATGTAGCGTTACTTCTTTACAGTTACAGCAAAACGCTCTTGTCTCTTCAGAACCGTACATTTTTACCAATTGATTTACTCCCTGTAAGTTAATTTCCCCAAGTGGCGTTATGTTCAAGGGTAAGTCACACAAGACTGATGTGTGACTTACCCTAAACACTAAAACTAATGTCATGTAAAACACCACATGTTATGAATGATTATTTAACGCCTTGTTATCCGAGCTTGCTAACTCTGCTGATTGAATAGTTGTGGCAATAAGCTCTTCAAATAGATCTAATTGCCCAGCAGGTATCAATTGATTTTGTATAGCTTTTCGTTTGTTTGAGTCAAATAGCCGCTCTGTTAACCAACCAATTAGATACATCAGTGAAAGACAGCCACCGGCCGTCGCTACATTACCGTCTATCACGAGAGGCAGATCCTTAACATCTCCTCCCATACTTTGTAGAACATCCTTTGCATCTGGGTTTGTTGTTAATCGCTTGCCTTTTAGTAAACCGAGTTCATGGAGGATGAATGATCCCGCACAAATCGAACCTATTAGCTGCCTATTTGGATCAAGATTCAACGCTGACATAAATTCAGCATCTTTTAAAGCGGCTGGAATACCCCGTTTGCCGCTTGTAATAAGAACGACATCTTGATTCGTCACCTCAGAAAGGTGTCCGTCTGTTTTAACTTTCATACCGAGGTGGGAATGATGTTCAGATTTAGTTCCAAGTATACTTACTGTCCAACTGTCGGTTGTGCGCCCTAGCAAGTCATACATAAGAAAGAAATCGACATCCGTGAAATCATCAAATAAAACAACGCCGATTTTATACATAACATTTATCCTTTTGGACTTACTCGTAAGTCGCAAAATGTGTAGTAGGAGGGGAGGGCATTCAATACACAAGCTTCTGCTGAGCACCTTAAACACCAAAGGCGGTGCAAACTAACAATGCCATGTGTACCAAATCCCTATTATAAAACTTTGTTATGTTTGTTTTATGAGCCCGCCCAGAAAAACTCAACCCTAATACCACTTGGGTCGTAACACATTAAATGTTTTGCGGGTCCTGTTTTAACAAGCTCGGGACCAAACTCAATTTCGATTCCCGACGCCATAAATTGATCACGCAACTCATAGAGTTGCTTCTCAGTCTCTACCAGTAAAGCTAAGTGATGCAAACCAATATTCGTTTTTCTGTCAAATGGAGTGGCGGCATCAGCCTTAGCCGCCCATAGTGTAAGCATGATATGCCCATCACTCACAAATATTGCCGGGTAGTCTGGATTTCTTTTTACTTCACTCCAACCTAATTGTTCAGTGAAAAACTTCGCGCTTGCTTCTAGGTTAGATACGGTTAAACCTACGTGGTGTATGCCTTTTGTTAACACAGTCACTTTGTTTCCTTACTCGTTTTAATGGCTATCAAACAAAGATAACTCGATAAAAAGTAAGCATCAATACACATATATTGATTAACTTCGTCAATCTATTCAAATACGGTAATCCAACTGGAAACATAACATTGTAAACAAGAAACCCAATCTTGAACTAAAAATTAAACTTAGAGTTCATTCTTAAGTCCTGTATTAATCAAATACATTAATAGCCATAATATTTAAGCCAGCCTATAGGGCATATCATTCCATTAAAGGTTTGAATGTTCTTATTCAAGCTAACGTCTTCCAATTTGTAACAGTGAACAACATTACTAGTCGAAGTAGATGCTGGTGTTGAATACGTCACAGGTTTAGAAGCGTTGGCTTTATGTATTTCATGTGCTCGCTGTTGGTCTATCGCCACTTGATTCTTATGATTGTTAACTTCTCGCAATCCAGATTCTAGGGGTAGGTGCCAATCCTTACATGTTGTTCCTAAACCATCATTCTGAGACTGATATTCTGATAACGCTACACGAGCTTCATTTACCGACTGATCGATATCGGACTGATCGACTAGCCAAGTAGAAAAAGAATAGTTAATGGCCTCTCGATAGTTTACCGATTGCTCTAAGCTATAAGCATCGGAATGAAAACAGGCCTCTACCACTGCCCATTGAGTCGATAGGTTTGATAATACGTTTTCAGGTATAGGCTGTAGCTGGCTTTGCGTAGACTGGCAGCCGGCTAGAAGAAAAGGGACAGGGAGTAGTTTTAGAAAAAATTTTTGGTTCATTTTAATCTTAAAATTAATGCAATCTTTTTCATTATCATAATACAGGACGATTGAAGAAAGTAGCATTTCTATCAGTAAGGGAATGTGGCTAACGCACTGATAAGGTGTGAGTAAAGCGATATCAAAGCCCTCAACACACCTTAACTACGAATACTACCGTATGACAAAGATGCTATGCGGTAACGGTAGTATTCAGGCTTGAACAGTTTGTCGCACGTTGCTCTCGCCTGACAGCACGGAAATTCTCTCAAAATCTCGACTCGGGAAGTCAGGATCTACGTACACAAACATACGACTTATCATTTTTCCTTCAAACTCAAATACACTACAAAAACGCCCTGTGGAAACTTTGTTGTCCGGCCAAGAGGTACCATCACTCATTACGCCGCCTTCCTGTCCTTCAACAATGACCTTGTTTCCAGCAGTCGTTATTTGAAAGCCGTCTATGTCGTGCCAGATACTAATCAACGAGCTACCAATCCTATTGCCAAACTCCACTAAGGCACTCTTTCCTTTCGCTTGCCCAAATTTAGGAAAGAAAAAATCAACATCCTCTGAGAATAGATCCAGATAGCTAGGATCACCGGCATCTATTTTCTCGAAATACTTAACTACTAGCCCAACTAAATCGTCTTTTTCCATAATTATTTCACACCCATATTAGCTTTACGCACAACCTGAACGCTTGCATCTTAAACACAGAGTACATTTAAACTGAAATTGCCAAGAGTTGCGAATCTTATTGAAGTGCCTTGTTAGATGTAATCCGTTTAGCCTACGTATACACCATTGAAGTACTCGACGCGTTCTAACGTCATTCTTAACTTACACTCTTCAATCTGGACACCTTGCCAGGGTGAGGGTGTGGAAGACAGGCCCGTAAATTCACATTCGGCGTCTCTGTATTTTAGCCAAGCTCTTTGGGCCTTTCGAAATGGCTCTACCAGTTCGGTCTGAGACCATGTTTCCCTTAGTGCTTTTTCTTCCTCACCTATTCTAGCGATTGCTTCCTTGTAACTTTCGTTAAGCTCTTTATCTGCAGATTCCATCTTCTTTTCTACACACTGATAACCAGCCATAACGCCACCGCCTTTTACTTTGCAGGGATCTTCAACATCAGCAGAAGCCAAGCAAGGTAAAGAAACCAACGCAAATATCATAAGTAATTTGTTCAAAATTGCCTCCAAGCTCCGAGTGCTTGTTAAACCGTTATCCGCTATTTTTCCTTTTTAATCATGCAGCTTTTTGTCTGTGCCTTCAAAGATAAAATAGAAGGTTAGTGATTCTAGTGCCTAAATAGAAGGTAAAAGAGATTGATACACGGGTTAAATGACGCCTTAATCTGAGTTACTTTTAGTGGGCGTTTTGTATCAATCTTTTCTGTGGAATCATTAGTTTGATGGCGTCTGAGGATGTTAATATGACTCCCATTGAATTTATTATCGCCCTGAAACACCTAGGTTGAATTAAGTGGTGACTATTCCCCTCCAATCATGAAGTTGGTTCAAAGGTAGGGCGATAAATGTTGCGATTCGTAATAAAAATTTATGCCAAGTGCAGTTCGCTATCGCGGCTTATATTGAGTTGGGCAATAACCTCTAATGATGTCTGAGTTTCGTAGCTTGTTGTGTTTTGTATTGCGCCCCGAAACCCTTTTACGCCACAATTTAAAGCTACTTGATTTGAGCCGGCTACGCATAAACTGAATCACGTCGGATTCATTCAAACCAAATTGAAATTCGATAGCCTCAAATGGGGTGCGGTCTTCCCATGCCATTTCTATTATTCTTGACTCAGTTTCCGAGGTCAGTTTCATTTCAAATAACCTATTTTAGAAAAGACATTGTTACGACGGAAATTGAGTCTTGGTTCAAATGTTCTTATATGCGTGCTTAGTGTTTAGCGACTTAACACCTACAAAAACTTCTCAATGAGGACTTCGTCTACGTATTTCCCACGAACTTTTGCATGCTTCTTCGCGGTCCCTACGATTTCGAAGCCTTGTTTGAGATAGGCTGATAACGCTCGCTCATTATCGCTGCGAACGTACGCAAATAGTTTTTCGTAACCCTTTTGTTTGGCTACTTCGAATGTCGATTTGAAAAGCTGTTTAGACACACCTTGGCCACGAGCACCGTCACTAACAAACGTACCAATTATGCCAACATGGTCAAAAGCTTTTGTATATTGTGCAAAGGGCTCGATATTTTGGAAACCAATGACTTGTGAGCTATTTTCGGATAAAGCGACTGTAAACACGCCCCGTTCTGGGAAATGAGTAATGAACTCTTTTTCTTCTTCAGGTGTGAAAGGCGTATCTAATACAGTGTATAAACCTTCAATAATGATGGGATTGAGGACGTTTGTAATGCCTTCAGCATCACCTAAAGTTACCTGACGTACAATTAAATTCATGCCACTTAGCTCCTATTAAAATTAGGGCTGTTTTGTACATGAGTTGGAGACTTGCGGCAACAAGTAACGTCATTAAGTCGTAAAGAATATACCTATTACACTTAAACGGCGGTTAATAGTGCTGATTGTTACTTTAGTATTTCTGATATATCACTTTTTAAGTGACGGCTTAACTTCTACAGAATATTTCCACATCACGATCCCGTTTTCTACAAGATCATAACTCGCGCTTTGACCCTCGGAGTTGAGTACAAATACCGGCATTTCCATCCTTGACGTAGCGCCATCTCGGTTGCATGACATGGTAGCTTCAAGCTGTATGCTATTTTTGCTCGGTTCTGAAAGGGTTCCTAAGTACGTGCAGCCGTCGACAAAACTGGTTTTGCTTTTTCCTTTAGAGGATATTTCAAAAGTCGGAAAAATGAATGTTGATTGAGGCTCTGTTACTACCACATTGACTTGATAGTTCGTCGCTGAAAAAGCATTGAAATGAGCTCCAAGCATAAGTAAGAACAAGATTTTTGATTTCATAAACTCTTCTTTATTTCGATATTACTAGTTTGGTTACGGCGCTATTAACGTGACCACTTAATCTAAAACTTTACTGTGGAAGCATTAAAAAGGATACAAAGGTAGAGTAGTTGAATATGGTTAATCGGCCGTAAATAGTTTTATTAAGCGATTTTACATACCTAAAAGAGGTAAGTTCTTTCGCTTTTGATAGGTTAATGCTAATTCTAAACAGGTCTTGATTGAAGCTTCTGGCAAAGGTGCTGATAAAGATAGAATTATTGCTCGATTACCCTGAAACTCAAGTGAGTCACTATACAGTTCGCGGAATGTGTCGAAGAGCTTAGTTTGGCAATTAAAGAACAGATAATAACGACTAGGCGTTTTCTGTTTCCAATCCATCCTTACCGGGCTACCTGTTTTCACACTGTAGCTTGGCTCTCCCCATTTTAGAGATTCTTCAACTTCCCCCAGTTTTAATTCAGAAGCGATAGTTAAGACGATATTTCGTAGCTCTTCTATCCGAATACGCACATGTTTTGGATACTCATCAAATCTTGCCTTCACTGCATGGTTCATTAGTATCTCCTATAAATAGCGCTGTTTTGGGGTGAAGCCCAAGCGTACTTTGGCTATGTAGCAATTACGTCATAATGTTATTAATCAATAAATCTAGCACATAGCCAAAATACTAAGCGTAAGGGTTTCCCTCGGTTACGTTTAGGATGCTCTGGGTGAAAACATGATGATTGACATGCCAAGCATAGCGACAGAAACCCCCACTATGTCCCAGAGCGTTGGTCGAACGCCGTCGATACACCACAACCATAGAATTGCGACAAAAATATAGACACCACCGTAAGCGGCATAAACTCTGCCAGTTGCGGTAGGATGTAAAGATAGAAGCCAAGCAAACATAGCAAGGCATAGCGCTGCTGGTACCAAAAGCCAAACTGACTTATCTTCCTTTAACCAGAGATAAGGTAAGTAGCAGCCTAATATTTCTGCAATGGCGGTTATAAAGAAAAGCCCAATGGTTTTGACTTCAGTCACTTAAACATTCCTATCTTTCTCTACAAATATATGATGCTTGTTAAATGGGCAATTGTTCGGCTCATTACATTTCGCCCAGCTTAATCTTGGATTGAGCCTCACTCACGGTTTGTTTACCGAATAACAAATCCATCATCGAAATGATTCGTTTGTTGTCTTTACCCCATTTATCTGGATTCGCGCTGTTTGGTGCTTTAAATTCAACTTGTCCTACTTTTTCGTTATTTTTGTAGGCTTTGATCTGAGCATCAGCGATAAATGTTCTAAAATCCCAGCTCCAGCGTGATACGTAAGTAAGTGTTAGCTCAGAGCTAACAGGAGGCGTGCCGTCGCTTACGACTGTGCATTTATGGGCTGTATCCAAACACCAGTCTTGCATCGAATCTAAGAAAACATCTCGCGTGGCGTTGTCTTTTACGATGGTGATTTCCTTGCTCTGATTTTCTTTCGAGATTGTTTCTACCGTATACTTTGGTGCCGCACATGCAGCTAATAGAATAGGCAAGCTTAGAATGATGAGTTTTTTGTGCATCTTATGTCTCTTTTTTTAAATTTATATATTCAAACAACTTCAAGATACTGAGTTCAACGAGAATAACTAACAAGCATGGCAACTGTTATTAACAAAACCTATAGAGTAGAAGGGTTTGTTTCGGGAGTATGCCAATGTCTCGAAGCAAATTATTAGTAAGAGATTGCTATAGCGTTATGTTAACTCTTGAACTTATGTCCGTATCAATGTCCAGAATTCTTCGCATTGAAGTTTTTGAAGTGCAATTCTAACGGAATTTTAAATTGCTGCATAATGCTCAATTAAGAGGAACAGGGGATCTTATCGTTAAACATAACGTGTAGTGCTGTAAATTCGTCCCTAAGACTAAGCTAAAAGGGCCTAATGTTTTAAAATAGCTTCTTGTCTATTCTGTTGTGTGAGTTTTCAATGCTGTCTCATACTAGCCACTTAAAAGAGCGCTGTAAGAACTCGTCTGCATTATCAAGGACGATTTCGCCGTGAGCCATAACCAATATATTAGGTTTCCAAGACAGCAATTTATTTAAGTGTTTTCGAGCCTCTTGTTTGCTAAACATAAAACTTAGGCGCCAATCCAAAGGCATTTTTCCATTCGGAGCAAGAATACCGGCCCCTTTAGCCACAAACCGCTGCCAGTAGTTAAAGTCCTGGCCAGAAAAATTCTCGACGAGGTCAGTAACAATTAAGGTCTTTGAAAGTCGATGATAAAACACACACTCTTCCATTAATGGAGAGCCAGAAAATAGTTCTTGTTCAATCTCAGAGTTCCAAGCATTACCGCCTTGGTTAAGTGAAGCGTGAAAGTGTATATCACGGCACTTCTTAATGACTTCATTTGTGCCATAAACTTCTGCGCTAGGATAGGCAGATACCCATTCAGATAAGAACAAGTGGTGTAAATGATTAGGAGCGATTAAGTATTTCACTTGGCCTAGATTGTTGATTTGCTCTCTAATCGAATTTGAGAACTGAATTGGACTATGAACCCAAAGGCCACCATCAGAAAGCCTAACAATAGTCATACGAGTGGTGTATGGGAGTCCTAAGAATTGGACGGGATCTCCGTCAAATATCCATATCTCTTGGGCTAACTTTTTCATGTCTCTCCAACCGTTAACACTGTATTAAGGCGGCATTTAAGTTACTCAAAAGCTGCCTTGCTGCGCAGTAAACGCTTCGCTAAGCGTAAACCAAGAATATTAGGTTTACCAAACCCTTATTGAGTGCAGCTGTATATCTTTGAGTATTTTTATACTGAACGGGCGTAAAGTCGTTTTAAGAGGATCATTTGACTTGATAGAACAAAACCCCGCTATTTTTGAGCAGGGTTTTGCAATTAGATAAAGGGGCTAACCGATGATGAAGAAGAAAATCGCGGTTGCAACAATACCAATCAACGCATAAGGAAACTGTGTGGTTGCGTGTTGCATTGCTGTACAGCCTGAACCTTGTGCAGATAACACGGTTGAGTCACTAAAGAAACAAGAGTGGCTCCCTGCCGCTGATGCTGAAAGCAGCGCTGCAACGGTTAAGTGTAGAGGCACACCAAGCTGTTCGCCCAAAGGTAGAACAATTGGCATCGCTACTGCAAACGTTCCCCAAGACGATGCCGTTGCAAATACCAACGCGCCCGTAATCATAAAGATAATCGCAGGGAAGTAAGACGCTGACAGGTAAGGGCTGACGGTCTCAATGACATACTGCGTGACGCCCAATGAGTCGTTGACCGATTTCAACATGAAACCACCAATAACGGTCGCAAGCGGCAGTAGCATAACTTTAATGCCATCATAAACAGCTTCGAACATGTCGTTCATCGAGATCAGTTTTTGTGCGCCGTAAAAGCTAATAGTAAAGATTAACGCGACGAAAACACCAGCAAGTAGATCGATACCAAAATACCAACTTGCGGCAACAAGTACGATCATTGGTAACAAGAAGTTGACAAGGCCCATGGTTGGGTTGGTATGTGCAGATACATCGGGACCAAAGTCGACATCTGTTGCACCGTCTGGACGAACTTGACCATTCTTCGCACGCTTTTCTGCCTTTTTCATCGCACCTAGATCTGGGATCTTTTCCATTGCAACCAGCAAAACAATCACCAGCGTTACCCAGCCGTAAGCCATGTATGGAATAGCTTCAATGTATGCTTTGATACCATCTCCCGCTTCTGCTACTCCGTTTGCTTCTAGCAACGAACTGAAGAAAATTGCCCAAGTGGAAATCGGTACGAGGATACAGATAGGCGCGGCGGTTGAATCCACAAGATATGAGAGCTTTTCACGCGAGATTTGGTAGCCGTCCGTAACTTTTTTCATTGAGGAAGAAATTGCAATCGCATTCAAATAATCGTCGATAAAGATCAGAATACCTAAAGCAAAGGTCATCAGCATCGATTGCTTACGGCTTTTTACTTTCGTGACCAGCATGTCGGAGAAGCTTAAGATACTGCCGCCTTTCTCCAAAATAGCAATTAGGCCGCCCATCAAACCACAAACGAGGATGATCCAAGCAATAGTTTCATCCATCATTACACTCATGGAAATATCAACAATCTGTTCCACCGCTTCAGTTGGGTTAAGCAGAAGAACACCGGCAATAGCGCCGCTAAAGAGGGCTTCCACAGTTCGGTGTGTTGTCAGCGCAAAGACCAATACCAACGCCGTTGGTAAAAGACTCATCCATCCGTAGGCTTCGCCTTCCTCATGGTTCAAACCGATTGTGGTAAAAAAGACAAACGTCGCAACCGAGATTAAAGAAACAATAATGTGTTGAGAGTTGATTTTAAGAGGCGCATCCAGCGCCTTGGTCTGCGTAGTCATAAAGTTCATTTCCTTTGTTTATGCCGAGTGCAACATCCAGTCGATTTCCAATGGAGTAATCGCTCGCTCAAATTCTGCGAGTTCACTCTGTTTGCAAGCTAGATACAAATCGATAAAATCTCTTGAGATGTATTGAGCTAGCTCACTGTGCTCCAGTCGCTCTAGAGCTTCTGACATACGCAGAGGTAACTCAATTGCATCATCACTGAGAGTCGGTGGACATTGATCTTTGGTGTAGCTTTCACTCGCTAATACTGCGGAAAGTACTACTGCAGCGAGAATGTATGGGTTAACGTCAGCGCCTGCTATACGATGCTCTATACGGCGATTTTTGCTATCGCTGATAGGCACACGCAACGCAACACCGCGGTGGTTTTCTCCCCAATCGGCTTTGGTCGGGACGTAAGCGCCAGGAACAAAGCGACGGTAAGAGTTAACGTTAGGACAGATTAGAGCCATGGCATCGGATGTTTGTGACAGCATCGCTGCCATGGTTTGATAGAAGAAGGCGCTCGCTTGACCGTCTGATTGGCTAAAGTGGTTGTTACCATCTGTATCAACCAAGCTGAGATGAATGTGCATGCCATTACCCGCTTGCTCACTAAAAGGTTTCGCCATAAATGTGGCGTCAAATCCGTGCTGATGAGCGACCTGGCGAATCAGGCGTTTTGCGATGATGATTTCATCACATGCTCGAAGTACATCTTTAGAATGGTTGAAGTTGATTTCGAACTGCCCTGGGGCCGATTCAGATAGGGCTCCGGAAGTGTTTAAACCTTGTTCTAATGCAATTCGATTAAGGTCGGCCAAGAAATCAGCGTAGTCATCTAGTCCATCAAGGTCGTAAACCTCGGTATCTTTTTCTCGAGTTTTTTTCGTGGGGTTAATTGCCGTTAATGGTTCGCCATTTTCGCCGCGGGTTTTGTCTATTAAATAGAACTCCAGCTCGAGCGCGACACAAGGATATTGGTCTTTAGCATGCAGTGTTTGCAATATAGAAGCGAGAATGTTTCGGATGAACAGTGGGTTAGGGTGCTGCCCGGTTTCATCCATCATACTAAGCAGTAGCTGACCAACTTGTTCTTTTGCCGTCGGCATTAAGGTGCCGCTGATTGGATAGCAGAGGTTATCTGGTTCTCCGAGATCTTCTCCCAACCCGGCCGTTTCAACGACGTTACCTTTGGTATCTAGGGTGATGGTCGAAAGGGGGAGGGCAACACCTTTATTCAGTTTTTCTAGAGCATCTATCGGGATGCGTTTTCCTCTTGGGGTGGCATTTATATCGGTAAAGATGAGATCGATAAATTCAATATCGGGCCATTTTTGTTTAAAATTTTGTACTTCCTGTAGATACGATTCCATTTTCTTCTCCAAATAGCCTGACGAGTAGAAATTAGAAATAACCAAATTAACAAATAAATTACAGCACTCTGAACGAGTTGTTTGTTTTTCAGGTTATTTTTAATTTAAACATGCACTTACACTGTGCTTTTGATGTTTAACGGCTGGTTTTTATGTCTTTCTGTTAACCATTTTGTAACAGTTGGTTTTATTTTGTTCAATATAATGAGCATAAATATTCAGTTTTGAAGCCTAAAAAGTGCGTCAGATCACGTTGTGACGATAATAATGGTCATCTGTGTTGATAATTTTGTACATGGTTTGTAGGGTTTGTGTTAAATAAATTGAACATGGACATATCATGGCAGATACACACAAACCCATCATTGGTGTGGTTAGCTGCGCTAAAGAGTTGGGTGGCTATCAGATACAAGCGGTCAACGACTTTTACCTTCGCGCCATAAAGGATTTTGGAGGACTACCGATTATGTTGGCTCCCGACATGTCGGGCGATGACGTAACCACCATCCTAGACATATGTGATGGTTTTCTTTTTCCTGGCAGCCACTCTAACGTTGCGCCACATCGATACAATGCAACGCACGAAGAGAGCTACAAAGATGAAGCTCGTGATGAGCTCTCATTCACGTTAATTCGTCATGCGGTTGACCAAAACATTCCGTGCCTTGGTATTTGCCGCGGCTTTCAAGAGATGAATGTCGCACTTGGTGGCTCGTTAAACCCAGCCGTTCATGACTCCGGCTTCAATGACCATCGTGAAGCGCCTGTTGAAGATTTCGAACAAAAATACGCGCCAGCACACGCTGTGCTAGTTCAAAAGCAGAGCTTATTTGAACAATGGCTAGTGCAAAATCATTGGGAAAATACCACCTTCTTTGAAGTGAACACACTACACAACCAAGGCGTCGATCAGCTTGCTCCTCTATTACAAGTAGAAGCTAAAGCCCCGGATGGCTTGGTAGAAGCATTTAGTCTTCCTAATCAAAAATTTTTCGTTGGCGTGCAGTGGCACCCAGAATGGGAAGCAAAAACCAATCATTTCTCTCAAATTTTGTTCAATGAATTTATGATGGCTACCTCTCGTTAAACGTTTGGAGCTGTATGAATGGACAATCAAGAGATTGGTAAAAATATTGTTCAGTTACGAAAAAAACATGGATTGTCACAAAGGGAACTAGCCGAGCGCGCTGGTATTACCCACAGTGCAATCTCATCCATTGAAAATGGCAAAGTGAGCCCGTCGGTCAGCTCACTACAAAAAATCGTTAATGTATTTTCTTTATCGTTATCAGAGTTTTTCACTTTTGAACAACCTTCGAACGATGAAGTGAAAGTAGTCATCAAGCCGTCAGATCTTGTGGAAATCGGGAGCGAGACGGTGTCCATGAAACTGGTAACGAATGGCGACAAAGATCAAGTCATCGGATTCTTGATCGAGGAATATGCACCTTATGGAACCACTGGTGCGGCAGAAATCAAACACGAAGGCGAAGAGATTGGCACCGTATTAGAGGGTGAAATCACTCTGGAATATAAAGGGCAATCTCATGTCATAACAGCGGGCGAGTCGTACATTATTGATACGACGAAGCCCCATCGATTTACTAATCACACAGACAAGGCTTGTCGAATGATAAGTGCGCATACGCCAACCACATTTTAGTGGGGGCTTGCCTTGTGTGATCACAAGGAGAGCGTATGAAAACCCAAGAGCAATGGATTGAACTAAAAAACAATCTAAACATCGAAAACAGGGCGTACATTAACGGTGAATACAGTGCCGCTTTAACAGGGCAAACCATCCCGGTAGTTAACCCAGCAACAGATGAGATATTCACCGAAATCGCCCGTTGCCAAAATGAAGATGTTGATCTCGCGGTTTCATACGCTCGCCAAGCATTTCAATCCGGTCAGTGGAGCGAGAGCAGCCCAGCTCATCGCAAAGCAGTGCTTAAACAGTTTGCTGACTTGATTGATCAAAACCAAGAAGAATTGGCTCTGCTAGAAACGCTTGATACCGGTAAGCCTATTTCTCACAGCTTCTCTACCGATATTCCTGGTGCGGCGAGTGCATTACGCTGGTACGCAGAAGCAATCGACAAAGTATACGGCGAAGTTGCCCCAACCGAAAAAGATGTACACGCTTTTATTTCTCATCAACCAATTGGTGTGGTTGCTGCGGTTGTACCGTGGAACTTCCCACTTTGGCTTGCGTGCTGGAAGCTTGGCCCTGCTTTAGCGGCTGGTAATAGCGTGATTCTAAAACCGTCAGAAAAATCTTCTCTCACCGCGATATTCCTAGGTCAACTTGCTTCTCAAGCGGGCTTACCAACAGGCGTTTTCCAAGTCGTTACGGGTTTTGGTCATGAAGCTGGCGACGCGCTGGCGAAACACCAAGACGTAGACTGCATCGCCTTCACAGGCTCGACGCGCATTGCAGGTCAACTGATGGTCAGATCGGGTGAGAGCAACCTAAAGCGTGTGTTTGCAGAAGCGGGCGGCAAGAACGCGAACATCGTGTTTGAAGATTGTGATGATTTAGACCGCGCAGCAGCAGACACCGCCGCAGGGTGTTTCTACAACCAAGGTGAGGTGTGCGTCGCGGCAACCCGCCTGCTTGTTCACGAAAGCATCAAAGATCAGTTTATAGAAAAAGTTATTCAAGCGTCGAAAGCGTTCACGCCAAAAGACCCAATGGACCCAAGTTCATCCATGGGTGCACTCATCGACCAAGATCATAAATCAAAAGTATTGGAATACATCTCGTTAGGTGAATCAGAAGGTGCAAACGTACGTTGTGGCGGTGATGTCGATGGGCAGGGCGCATTTGTTTCCCCAACCATTTTAGACAACGTCGACAACAAGATGCGTGTCGCCAAAGAGGAAATTTTTGGTCCGGTGCTGTGTGTCATTCCATTCAAAGATGAAGCGCAAGCAATTGAGATCGCTAACGATTCGAAGTACGGCTTAGGTGCTGCACTTTGGAGCAGCAATATCAACCGCGTTCATCGCGTAGCAAAACGACTGCAAGCCGGCTCGGTTTGGGTCAACAACTACAACGAAGGTGATATGACGGTCCCATTTGGCGGATTCAAAATGAGCGGAAATGGTCGAGACAAGTCTCTCCACGCGATTGCAAAATTCACCGAAACCAAAACCACTTGGATTCGCCTCCATCCTTAAGCCTGCTGACGATTACGATAAATAAAGGAATAGTTCTATGAACAAGCATACGGATTCGTTCTACGCGCACTCTGTGCCAAACATGCCGGAATACCCACAACTGCAAGACAACATCGAGTGCGATGTGTGTGTAGTCGGTGCGGGATTCTCTGGTCTTTCTTCTGCACTACACCTTGCAGAAAAAGGTTTTAAAGTTGTTGTACTAGAAAGCGCAAAAGTGGGCTTTGGAGCAACTGGTCGTAACGGTGGCCAAATCGTTAACAGCTACAGCCGAGATGTTGACGTGATTGAAAGCCGTTACGACCAAAACCAAGCCAAAGCTCTGTGCGATATGATTTTTGAAGGCGGCGATATCATCCGTGGCCTGATTGACAAATACGACATCAACTGTGATTACAAGCAAGGTGGCTTGTTCACGGCACTGAACAGTAAACAACTCAAAGGGCTAGAAGAACATAAGAAGAACTGGGAGCGTTACGGCAACGACCAACTGACTCTGCTTGACGCAGGAGAGGTAGAACAAGCGGTAGGCACTAAAGTATACACTGGCGGCTTACTGGATATGCGCGGTGGTCACATTCACCCGCTTAAACTGGCATTGGGTGAAGCTGCTGCGTTTACGTCTCTAGGTGGTCAAATCTTTGAGCAGTCGGCGGTCGTGTCGATTGACAAAGGGATTAACCCAGTAGTGAAAACGGCGAAAGGCAGCGTGAAGAGCAAGTACGTGGTACTGGCAGGTAACGCCTACCTTGGTGGTTTGGCACCAAACATCAGCAACAAAGCGATTCCGTGTGGCACACAAGTGGTGGCGACTCAGCCTTTGAGTGATGAGCAGCTAAAACAAGTGCTGACCAGTGACTACTGCGTTGAGGACTGTAACTACTTGCTTGACTACTTCCGCTTAACCGCCGACAAGCGTTTGTTGTTCGGAGGTGGCGTGGTTTACGGCGCACGTGACCCAGAAAACATTGAAGCATTGATTCGTCCGAAGATGGAGAAAGTCTTCCCACAATTGAAAGGCATCAAGATTGATTACACCTGGACAGGTAACTTCTTGCTGACTTACTCACGCATGCCGCAATTTGGCTCGTTTGCAGACAACATTTACTACCTACAAGGCTACAGCGGTCACGGTGTAACGTGTACTCACCTAGCAGGTAAGTTGCTGGCCGAAGCTCTGACCGGACACGCTGAACGTTTCGACGCGTTTGCTGCACTGAAACATTACTCCTTCCCGGGTGGCCGCCACTTCCAAATTCCGTTTACGGCAATGGGCGCGGCTTACTACAACCTACGTGACAAACTGGCGATTTAAGAGATAAGGAATATCCAATGAGCAAAGTGGTGAAATTTGCAGCCCTTCAACTGACGAAAAGCTGGGATCTGGAAGATAACCTAGCCAAAGCAAAAAAGGCGATTCGTGAAGCAGCACAAAGCGGTGCGAACGTGATTCTTCCGCAAGAGCTGTTCGCTGCGCCTTACTTCTGCAAAAAACAGGAAGCAAAGTATTTCGAGCTTGCAGAAGAAACGGAGAATTGTCGTCTTATTAAAGAGATGAGTGCGTTGGCTAAAGAGCTCGGCGTCGTTATTCCAGTCAGTTACTTTGAAAAAGCGGGCAACACGTTTTTTAACTCGCTAGTGATGATTGATGCCGATGGTACGGTACTAGATAACTACCGCAAGTCACACATTCCTGATGGCCCGGGCTACAGCGAAAAGTACTATTTTAGCCCTGGCGATACCGGTTTCAAAGTGTGGCAAACCAAGTTCGGTAAGTTCGGTGCTGGCATTTGTTGGGACCAATGGTTCCCAGAGCTTGCGCGCAGCTTGGCTCTGCACGGCGCGGAAGCGATTTTTTACCCAACTGCAATCGGTTCTGAGCCTCAAGATCCGACACTGGATTCACGTGACCACTGGCAACGTACAATGCAAGGTCACTCGGCAGCAAACCTCGTTCCAGTGATTGCGTCAAACCGAGTGGGCACTGAAGTCGATGATGGTATCGAGACGACGTTCTACGGCTCTTCTTTTATCACTGACCACACTGGTGCAAAAATTGCCGAAGCACCGCGTCAAGGTGAAACCATCATTTACGCAGAAATCGACCTAGCTACGACAGCGAAAGCGCGTCACGCATGGGGCTTGTTCCGCGACCGTCGTCCAGACCTTTACACCAGCGTTGGCAAACTAGCCGTTTAAAGAGGCGTTAAAATGAAGTTATCGACAACACCAGCGCAGGATGGCTTCTATTTTCCGGCTGAGTTTCAGCCGGTTAGTGAAGTTTGGCTAGCGTGGCCAGAAAGGAAAGACAATTGGCGTGATGACGCATTACCCGCGCAAGAAACCTTCGCCAGAATCGCGAACTTAATCGCGGAAGTGACCAAAGTGTGTGTGGCGGTGTGCTCGCACAACTTTGACCGAGCGCGTCAAATGCTTCACTCAGATGTACGTTTGGTGGAAATCCCATTTAACGATGCGTGGATGCGAGACATCGGGCCGACCGTGCTTGTTAACCAAGCGGGCGAGCGCCGTGGGATTAGTTGGCAATTCAACGCGTGGGGCGGCGAATACAACGGCCTTTACGACAACTGGCAGCAGGACGATCTTGTCGCTGGTTCGGTGTGCGACATCATCGGTATTGATCATTACCGCGCACCGTTTGTACTTGAAGGTGGGGCGATTCACACCGATGGTGAAGGCACCCTTTACACCACAGAAGAGTGCTTACTTAGTCCGGGGCGAAATCCACAGTTGAGCAAAGCGCAAATTGAAGAGCAGTTAAAGGCGTATCTCGGTATCGAAAAAGTCATTTGGTTGCCAAATGGTTTATTCAATGACGAAACAGACGGCCATGTTGACAACCTGATGCACGTTATCGCTCCGGGTAAGGTGGTACTGAGTTGGACCGATGACCCAAGTGATCCGCAATACGCGTTATCTCGTCAAGCGGAACAAGTACTGAAATCTCAGCACGATGCGAAAGGGCGCAATATTGAAATTGTCCGTTTGCCATTACCGGGTCCGTTGCATTACAGCGAGCGCGAAGCCAATGGCATTGACGCCAGTTCGGGAATGAGTCGACAAGCTGGCGAACGCCTAAGTGCCTCTTATGCGAACTTTCTTATCGTCAACGAGCATGTGTTCTTGCCGATGCTGGACGAAGAGACCGACGCTATGGCGATCGATATTTTGCAAAACGCGATGCCGGAATACCAAATCATCGCGATACCGTCGAGAGAGGTTCTACTCGGCGGAGGGAACATTCACTGTATTACGCAGCAGATCCCTGCTTAAACATGAACTCGCCGCTGGCTTAGCGGCGATGATGAGTTGTCAAAAGGAATGACCATGCAACAGATACAAAACCAAAGCCTTGTTTCGTTTATGGTAGCGAATCCACAACAGGGCATTGCAGTGACTAATCCGGCGACCGGAGAACTCCTCGGGTACGCACCAGTTTCAACCGAAAACGACATTTTAAATGGCATTGAACGTGCCAGTGTGGCGCAGAAAGAGTGGGCGGCACTGCCAGCAAAAATGCGTGCTGGCATGCTCAATCGTTGGTTCCAACTCCTGTTAGAAAACAAAGCCGACCTTGGCCGTTTGATGACGTTAGAGCAAGGTAAGCCGCTAGCGGAAGCTCAAGGTGAAGTGCTTTACGGCGCGAGCTTTATCGAATGGTTTGCTGAAGAAGCGAAGCGTACCTACGGTGAGACGATTCCTGCGCCAAGTGCGGACAAGCGTTTGGTGACCATCAAACAGCCAATTGGTGTCGCCTGTGCGATTACACCTTGGAACTTCCCAATTGCGATGATCACGCGCAAAGCAGGGCCAGCTTTAGCAGCAGGCTGTAGCTTTGTGGTAAAACCATCTGAATCTACGCCGCTGTCTGCGTTTGCGGTTGCAGAGCTTGCCTATCAAGCGGGTATCCCACGCGATGTGCTGCAAGTGGTATTGGGGGAAAACTCCCGTCAGGTCGGTGCTATCTTCACTTCACACCCGTTGATTCGTAAGTTGTCTTTCACTGGCTCTACTCAAGTCGGTAGCGTGCTGATGCAGCAAAGCGCGGCTGACATCAAACGTACCTCAATGGAGCTCGGTGGCAACGCGCCATTTATCGTATTCGATGATGCGGATATTGATGCAGCTGTGGCAGGCGCGATGGCGTCGAAATTCCGTAACGCAGGTCAAACGTGTGTTTGTGCGAACCGTTTCTATGTACACAGCAAAGTGTATGACGAATTCGTTGCTAAGTTTGACGCTGCGGTTCAGCAGCTCAAAGTTGGTAACGGATTGGAAGAGGGGGTCAACATTGGTCCAGTGATCAGCGAGTCAGCGAAGCAAGGCATTCAGACGCTTATTGATGGTGCTATCGAGCAAGGCGCGAAGCCGGTTTCAGAGCTTAAAAAGCTCGATGGTCTATTTATGCAGCCAGTGGTTCTCAAAGACGTTACTCACGACATGAAGATTGTTTCCGAGGAAATCTTTGGCCCTGTCGCGCCAGTGATTCGTTTTGACAGCGACGAACAGCTAGTCGAAATGGCGAACGACACCATCTACGGTCTCGCGTCGTACTTCTACAGCCAAAACATTCACCGTGTTTGGAAAATCGCAGAAGCGCTCGAATACGGCATGGTCGGCATTAACGAAGGTATGATCTCTACTGAAGTGGCTCCTTTCGGTGGTGTTAAGCAGTCCGGTATCGGACGTGAAGGTGCAAAACAAGGTATCGATGAATACATGGACGTGAAATATCTCTGCTTTGGCGGCAACTAATTAAGGACAAAACAATGACAAACCAACAACTACACGAAAGAAGAAGCCAAGTTATCGCTCAAGGTATGGGCGCACTGTACCCACTTTACGTCGAGAAAGCAGAAAACGCTTACGTATGGGATATTGAAGGCAATAAATACATCGACTTTGCAGCGGGCATCGCGGTAACTAACACCGGGCATTCTCACAAGCGCATTAGCGAAGCGGTAAAAGCTCAGCTGGACAATTTCTCACACACGTGTGCGATGGTTACGCCATACGCGTCATTCGTAGAGCTGGCTGAAAAGCTGACAGAACTTGCACCGGGTGAGACTAAGAAGAAAGCGATCTTTCTAACCACTGGCGCCGAGGCGGTCGAAAACGCAGTGAAAGTAGCGCGCGCTCATACTGGTCGTAGCGGCGTGATAGCGTTCAAAGGCGGCTTTCACGGTCGCACAAATATGACGATGGGGTTAACCGGTAAAGTAGCGCCGTACAAAGCAGGTTTTGGTCCTTTCCCGAATGAAATCTACCACGCGCCGTACCCAAATGCGTTCCACGGCATCAGCATTGAGCAAAGCTTACAAGCGATCGACGACCTATTTGCGTGCGATATTGAACCTTCACGCGTTGCGGCGATCATCTTCGAGCCAGTACAAGGCGAGGGCGGCTTCTACAAAGCACCTGAAGCGTTTGCACAAGGCTTGCGTCAGCTGTGTGATAAGCACGGTATTATGCTGATTGCCGATGAAATCCAAACGGGTTTTGCTCGTACCGGTAAAATGTTTGCAACAGAATACCTAGGCATTGAACCTGACCTAATGACAATGGCGAAAGGCATTGCTGGTGGTTTCCCAATCTCAGCGGTAGTTGGGAAAGCGGATGTGATGGATTCTGCACTACCTGGTGGTTTAGGTGGCACTTATGCGGGCTCGCCACTTGGCTGTGTTGCTGGTCTTGAAGTACTGAAAATTATCGAAGAAGAAGACTTGTGTGCTAAAGCAATGGGTATCGGTGAAGTGGTCAATGCTCGTATGACAAAACTGCAACAGTCAGTGCCTGCTATCGGTGAAATCCGTACTACAGGTGCGATGATGGCGATTGAATTTACTGATCCTGAAACGGGTGAGCCGCTACAAGAGATGACCAAAGCGGTGATTTCTAAAGCGCAAGAAAATGGTCTGATTTTGCTTTCTTGTGGGGTAAAAGCGAACGTGATTCGCTTGTTGCCGCCGCTAACCATTGAGCCTGAAGTGCTTAGTGAAGGTTTAGATAAGTTGGAAAAAGTGATTCTTGAAGTGGCGTAATTCACGCGCTTTTAAATAGCAATAACAAATCAAGGAAGCGGTTGGTATCAATCGTTTCCTTTTTGTTTTTTAGCGTATCTGCTGCCTATCTAAAAAGTATTGCTCAAGCTCCAAGTCGTCACTTTTATTACGGATGACTTAACAATTGGGCTCGTTCTTACTTTCCACTTAGTCGCTACTTTGTTCTCCTCGAATGTGGTTTGGTGCTCACATTCTAAATCCCGACATCTGAAAGCCACTTGAGTCTATAATTTTATTGAGCGTCATTCCTCACTTTTTGGACTATAAAAATGAGATAGTATTCATATCCCACTTAGGTTGCTTGACAGATTAGCAGGACGAACTTTGATAACAAAGAATACAAGGTATGCCATTTTACTCGGCTTAGTTCCCATCGCCATATTTGTAGTGGCCTTTCATTCGATAACCAACTTTTACGTCAACTCGGTAAAAGCGTCGAAAATAGATGCTTACGTAGATTATTTAAATCAAAGGTCTGCCTATTTGGACGGAGCAATAGTGAAGCAGATTGCTCAGTTAGATTTTACTTGTAGTGATAGTGATGTAAGAACTTTACGCGACCCACGTTTTTATAACCGTTACATTCGTTTTATTGCGATGACCACAGAAGGCGGAAAAACGTGTTCCACGGTTGGTAGTGAAGTGTCTCGCCCATCTAGTAGTGAACGATTTCAGATGGATGAAAACTTTTTCGCATCACTTATTTTGCCGCAACAGAATGACCAAATAGAGTGGATGGTCATTTATGATAATGAACACGTTGAAGTCTTCTGGGTACTTGATAACAGTTGGGTTAACGAGGTAATAAAAACGCCTTGCAAAGACTGCCTATTTGTAGAGTTTAAGTATGATGAACCAATATTTGGTGATTTAACGATAAGCCGTGGCAAAGCGAATATTGCAGGAGAAGAAAACGCACTGTCAAAAGAGTTTTTCTTTTCAGGAGATTCTCAAGCCAACATGCTCATAAAGATATACAGCGGTGAAAAACTTAAACATTATGCTCAGGAAAGAGTACTTTTGTGGGGCGGTCTTGTAAGTGTGCTTGCTGGTCTTGTGACTGCCTTTGCATACATATCTGGTAAAAGCTTGAGAAAATCCATTACAGGTCTAATTGAAAATGGGATTAGTAATACAGAATTTATTCCTTACTACCAGGCGATTGTCGATAGTCGCGATGGTAAGACAGTAGGATATGAAGCTCTGATTCGATGGTCGCGACGTGATGGAATGGTGCCACCAAATATGTTTATTGGTGCTGCAGAAGAAAGTGGCCTGATTATCCCGATGACCAATCAGCTCATTCGTAAAATCATACAAGACTTAAGTGACTTGCCCGAGCATACGTGGGTCAGCATCAATATTGTTTCCTCCCATTTAGAGTCAGGCGTATTAACGAAGTTGCTGTCGGAGTTAAATTGGCCAATCTCGAATAGAATTCATTTTGAGTTGACCGAGAGAATACCAGTAAAAGACACTGAGGCCGCGAAAAAAGAGATTTTGTATTTAACGAATAAAGGCTACAAGTTCAAAATTGACGATTTTGGTACCGGATATGGTGGCTTTTCTTACCTACAAGATTTGGGCATCCGGTGTGTAAAAGTGGATAAGATGTTCATTGATCCAATAGGATCTGACGATCAAAAGTTGAAAGTGCTGGACTCAATTGTGTCTGCAGCGAACAAAGCGGAATGTGAGATGATTGCAGAAGGTGTAGAGAGCCAGGCTCAAGTCGAATATCTGGCTCAGCATGCGATTTACCTTATTCAAGGTTATGTTTACGCTAAACCAGAGCCCCTGACTAACCTTGCAAGCGCTTAACAGCCATAACGTCATAACATCCCGCTTTAAAGGTGCCAGTTTCCTAGGTTAGCGCGGCTCTTTTCGTTTTGATTGACGTAATGAGCTGAGGTAGTAATGACATTACGATCATTCCTAGCATTAAGCTGTATTGCAGAGGAGTGAACGTTTCCCCCAATAGCAGTAGGCCCGAAACAATGCCTGCGACTGGGTTTGCAATACCACCAAAGGTAAAATCTACGACCGACATCCGCTGTAATAACCATACATACATGCCATACCCTAATGCGGTGTTCAGAATAATTACCCAAAGTAACCCTAGAATATTCGTCATGGATACGTCCTGAACGACAGTAACATATGGCTCTGGATTGTTTATCGCCAGCACACTTGTTGCGATAGACATAATCACGCCACCCAAAATGAGCTGCCATGTTAACACTGTCCACCAGTGCATTTTTGTACCTAGTGACTTTGTTACGCTACTTCCTATCACGATGCACATAATGGCGGAGATCATCGCAAGTAATCCCACGGGGTCGAGAGAAATAGAGCTAGGATCAAATAAGAACCAAGCTAAAGCAATCAAAGTTGCGCCGCTTATAGCTTGGATGCCACTAGGCTGGCGTTTGTAGACCGCCCAACCAAACAGCATCGCAAAAACGGGGACCGAAACCATACCAACACCAGAGATGGCAGAAGGAAGCGTCAACGCCATGACAAAAATGAGACCAAAGAAGCAAGCGATGTTGATGGTTCCTAAAACAAGCAGCACCTTCCACTCACTTCTTTTCGGAAACGACGGCTTTATTGCCAGCAACAAAAGACCCGCAGGCAGTGCCCTTAGAGCGCCAAGTAAAACGGGAGGCCAATCCGGTAGAGTAAACTGAGTAACAGCGTAAGTCGTCCCCCAAAAAAAGGCAGGAATCATCGCAAGTAAAATGTTCATGTTAAATATCTTTATGTAGAGATAATTAAATGTAACGATATCGGTAAGGTGGCTTTTTGTAAAGTATCTTTATGTTAAAATAAAAAATATATGATGTTTGGAGAGAAATAATGGATGCAATTGATAGAGTGGTAGAGCAGTGGGCTAGGGAGAAGCCAGACCTCGACACTGAACCGATGGCAATAATGGGTCGACTAATGCGAATTGCAAAACACATGGAATCTAGGGTCGCCGAGCTACATAAGAAGTACGATCTGAAAATGGGTGAATTTGATGTGTTAGCGACACTGCGTCGAGCTGGTTCACCATATTGTCTTACTCCCTCAGCGTTAATAGAGTCGATGATGCTCACTTCGGGTGCGATGACTAATCGCTTAGATAAACTAGAGAAGAAAGGGTTTATCACCAGAACCCATAGTAAAGAAGACCGACGTAGCGTCACCGTTGAACTAACAGGGCAAGGCTTAACCTTAATTGACAAGCTAATTTTGGAGCATGTAGACGTTCAGCAATCGTTATTGCATGGTTTAGAAGGCAATGAAAAAGAGCAGGTTAACCAGGCGTTAAAATTGCTATTGCCACAATTTGAATGAGAACGCAGAAGGAGGCAGGGGATATGAAAAGCAAAGAACTAGAACAATACTTAAGTACCTTCATGTGTGCAGAAAGCGATTTCCCATTTGGGCCTGAAGCGCTTGTATACAAAATCAAAGGCAAGATGTTTGCCATCATTGCAGAGAGAAACGGTCGGGAGTATGTCAGCGTAAAAGTAAAACCAGAAGATGGAGAAGTCTTAACGTCGCAGTTTACGGATATTATCCCGGGTTATCACTTAAATAAGCGTCATTGGATAACGGTTTATTTTAACGGTGATGTCGAGGATGGGTTGATTCAAGACTTGTGTGAACGCTCTTATGCTCTTGTCGTTGCCAAGCTGCCGAAAGCACAACGAGCGTTGCTTGGTGAGTAATCGGCAACGCACTGGCCTCTGTTGTTTTGTCGCTCGTTGCTCGTAGCCTTTACGGAAAAATTCGCACCTTTTTCATCCTCGGGCTATATAAGAATAAGAAGGTGGAAAAGGGGAATGATATGCGAGCATTATCTGAATGGCTAAAAGAATACGGGGAGAGTCACCAAAACCCTATCAACCAAAAGATTCACACAATCGCAGTTCCAGGTATTTACCTTTCTGTGGTTGGACTTATTTGGTCGATTCCCCAGATTTCATTATTAGGCTTCGAACTTAATTGGGTTTGGGTAGCGGTGATCCCCACTTGGGTTTTCTATTTTCGTTTGTCTCTGAGCGTATTCATGATGATGATCGGCTACACATTAGCGTGCATTGGCCTTATTTGGTCTCTAGAGGTATTGATGTTGCCCGTTCTGCATATTTCTATGCTCTTGTTTGGTGTATTGTGGATATTGCAATTTATCGGTCACAAGATTGAAGGTAAAAAACCGTCGTTTTTTGAGGATTTACAGTTTCTACTCATCGGCCCGATTTGGGTGTTCAGAAAACACTAGCGATAAGCAAAATCACGCATCATCCGAATTACACAAGACATATAACGTTCAGAGATTATGTAGCTCTTACTACAGAATACCTCACCTTCTTATTGCCACGACAAGCATTCACTTTAGATACGCACTATGATTAAAGAGGTGCCAACGCACTTTACGCTATCGAGATACTTAAACTTACGGCAAGTTTACTTTAGGGGGATGAATGTACGACCGACAATATAAATATGCCTATTGGAGAGAAGAGCGTAAAAAAGGCAAATGGCACTATATATTAAAGTCCTTCTTTATGATTTGTTGTGCATTACTGCTTGGTAAAGTCATCGGTTTGTTCATTTTTGGAGAGCTGCATTCTTTAAGCGACATTTGGGAACAACTCCCTGCGGATGTTTTTATTATGATGCTCGTGGGCTTCCCAATTAGTGTCCTTGGTTGGTACCACGAAGAGTCAAAGTTTTTCCGGGCACTGCGACGCAAAGAAAAGCGGTTAAAAGGCAATCAAAACAAACCGAAATAGAGTAACCTTTGTCTCTGTTTGGATTGCCACTTACCTATCTGATCGATTCTATCCCTTCCAGTCGTTTAGCGTTTAGTTACGTGTTGCAAAAAGCCTTCTTAATACAACAGCCCCCAGTGTTGTGGAAATTGGTACTGTAAGAAACATTAAAAAACGAAGTTGAGCATTAGCGTATAAAGGCTCGCACTGTCATCCTTTGGGGCTGATGAAAACGCGCCAGAGCTATTATTGTAGGCGTTGAACCTTTGCCATTCTGCATTCAGGGAAACGTTGTAATCTAGGTCATATCTCAACCCGAGTAAGAAACTGTCTCCACTTTTTTTATCCCGACTATTAAACTGCTGACCGTAAACAATATAAGGAGTCAGCTTGTTTACATTATAACTTGTTGTCGCGTACCAAGATGAGGAAAGATTGCTGGTCTGTCCTTCTGCCATAATCACAATGTTATCGAGCTCGTATCTTAACCCTAGAGAGAACAGATCGATCGTGTTGTTTTTTTCTGTTTCAACTAGACGGTCAATGATTGTGGTTCCGCCACCGGGAGTGGACTGCTCAATGTTAGAGAGCGTCGTTGTTTGATCATAATCGCCGTGGAGGTAGGAAAAATTCCAACGATAACTCTCTCCGCTTAGCGTTAAGTTCATCCCTGCAGTGTTGTTTGACTCAATTTCCAATTCAGTACGTTCATTGATGGTTACGTCACTATTGTCTTTAAACCCGACAAACGGCATGGCGGTAAGTACGACTTGCTCATTGAGGTCATGAATCCAGCGTGCAGATAGGCCGTTATAAGCCGTGATACCTAGAATGCTGTCATATACCTCATTCGGTGGGCGGGCTTGGGTAAAAGCGTGGCCGACATAGTTGTACTCAGACATCAAAAACAGTGGCAGTCTTAAGCGTCCTCCTCGTATTTCTATGTTTTGATAGGTATAAGCCAAATACGCCCACTCGAGCTGAGGCGAGCTCCAATGGTCTTGCGGGCGCTTTACGACTTGTGCGGATGCCCGAAATGCCTTGTGAAAATAATCGAGCTGCATGCCGAAAGTGGTATCGCAATCGAAACAAGATTCATCGCCAATAAAGCGGTTAACTAGTAACGTAGTTGGGTTATCGGATTTTGCCCACGAAGTAGAGCCAAAACCACTTAAAGAAAGTTGTTCTGTTAGTTCAATCGTGGCTGAGCTCGGAAAGGTCGCGATACTCAGCGATAACATGGTTAAATATTTTTTCATATCAATTCTCCGAGCTAACCACACATAAAACATGAGCATTACTAGGGACGCTCGATGTTGGGGCATAACCAATTCTATTCGGCTTCTCTTGCATCCATGCTATGAGGTCATCAATGCTGGAGCGTGCAATCACTTTTGGCGGTCTAGCTTTACCTGAAAAAGACAAGCTTGCCCAATGCGCGTTCATTTGCGCTAAATTTTTGTTGAGAAGATAACGATAGAACTCAGCTCTTTCTGTTGATGTCGCAGGCCAGTCAGAGAGTTCAATTCGCTGGCCTTGTAAAAGTTGCGTCTTCCCTCTGTACAACTTTCGCGCTTTATTGACAGTGAGCGGAGAGAATTCGTCATTAAATGAGAAAACGGCGTAGCTCTCTGCAGCGAGAGCTTGGCAATTTAATGAAAGAAGGACAATCAGAATAAACAGATAGCGTTTTATGTAACGCAAAGGAAAAGCAACGCGAGAATGATTTCTACTCATAGAATCCACCTACATTGCTTGTTCAATTTGATACAACAGTTTTTCTTTGCGCACAGGCTTTGGTACGTAGGCATCCATTCCTGAATCAAAGCAGCGTTGAATGTCATCATCTACGACGCTTGCTGTTAATGCGATAATGGGCGTCTTAGCTAATCCTTTACTCGCTTCATAAGCTCTAATTTGCCTAGAAGCTTCAAACCCATCCATTATGGGCATCATGCAATCCATCAAAATAACATCAAACTTTCCATCTTTTTGGAACATCTCGACTGCAATTTGTCCGTTTTCAGCGACTTCGAATTGATAGCCTGCTTTAGATAGCAATAGAGAAGCCACTTTCTGGTTCACTCTATTGTCTTCGACAAGCAAGATACGTTCGGAGCGAATAGGCGTTACCGTTGCTTCTGGTTGCTCAGAACTTGCAGGTAGTTCATGAGTTTTATCGGGGGTGGTGTTCTCTTGGTGTGGTTCAGCAGGCGTCGTGTTGGAAACACGTAACCCAATTGCCTTATCTAACTTCTCTTTAAGCAACCCTGCTTTAAACGGTTTGGGCACATAGTCATCCATTCCAACGTCAAAGCATTTTTGTATATCGTCATCGACCACACTTGCCGTTAGAGCAATAATCGGAATTCTGAAAGCGCGTTTTTCTTTTACTTCTATTTGACGAATTATTTGGGTGGCTTCAAATCCATCCATTACGGGCATCATGCAGTCCATTAAAATTAGGCTGTATTGATTCTGTTGAAATTTCTCAACCGCTTCTTGTCCGTTTACAGCGACATCAAAGTCGAAGCCAGCTTTTGTGACGTGTAGCCCCGCGATTTTTTGATTGACCGTATTGTCATCAACGACCAAAATTTTCGGCAGAGATTTAACATGTTGCGCTGAAGTGCTCTCTTGTTGTGCGTGCGAGAAATTTGCCGCACAACTTTCAAGTGCTTTAATTAAGCGCTGCCCTAGTAGTGGCTGAGTGACCAAGGCGCTGATACTGTTTCTAAAGTCGAATTGTGGGCTATGAAGGTGCTTGATAAGGCAGACACGAATGTTTCGTTTACAAAGGCTTTCTATCTCATCGATATGCATCGCCGCTGCATTTGGTGATGCTTCTACATGAATAACGATAACGCGCTCGTTATCAATCCACGTTGGCAACGCACTTAAGGTATCTACTGACTGCGTTATATTGATGTTGAAAAAACTTAACTCGTTACGCAGTTTTTGTTCTAGTTGAGTACTGCTGCATACAATCCATATATCGTTGTGATTCAGAGCGTGATAAGCGTTAAACTCTTGCGTCACAACAGGAGCAGTTAGTTCAAAGAAGAAGCGACTGCCTTTACCTTTCTCGGATTCAAGTTGAATTTCTCCACCCATTAGCTCAACTAATTGCGTGCTAATGGCAAGCCCAAGTCCAGTTCCCCCAAATTGTCGGGTAGTAGAGTTATCCTCTTGGGCAAATGGAGCAAATATTTTCTTTTGCTGCTGGGCATCAATACCAATCCCAGAATCTTTAACGGAAAACTCGATGACCGCTTCACCATTTTTTATTTCGCGGGTGATGACCGATAGCTCAACACTGCCTTGTTCGGTAAATTTTACCGCGTTAGACATGAAGTTCATGACAACTTGGCGTATACGATGGTCATCCAACATTACGTGGTAAGGCGTGTTACGGCTAATGTTGACTTGCACATCGATGCCTTTTTCCTTTGCTTTCGGTGAAATGATAGAAGCAATGTCATAGATAGACTCTCGAACACAAGTTGAATGTGGGCTAATGAGCAACATCCCAGATTCAATTTTTGAGAAGTCTAGAACGTCATTAATTAAACTCAAAAGCAGTTGGGAGGAGGTTTCAATCGTGTCGACGTAATCGCGTTGTGTGGCAGTCAGGGAAGTATCGGATAAGACTTCAGAGATACCAATAACGCCATTTAGCGGCGTGCGGATCTCGTGGGACATGTTGGCCAAAAAGCTACTTTTGGCTTTACTCGCCTTAATTGCATCATCTTTTGCTTGTTCTGCATCTTCTTTAGCTTGTGTGAGCTTTAGTCTGGACAACATCCGCTCATCACTAAGCTTTTTTACCTCTCGAGCAAACTTACTCAGCTCGTCTTTACCCTTTATTAGTTGAGCAAGAGGTGAATTTTCAGTGTTACTTTGTTCATTGCTTTCGTTACTGAGAAATTTGAGGACTAGATTCAAGTTTCCAGTAACTTTTCGCACCAATCTTAGCGTTAAACTTACGACCAACAGCGTTAAAAGGCTCATCATTGCGATAAAGGTAAAGCGGTGCTGTGTCGTCGTGTTGATTGTCTTTGATATATCATCACTCAGCTGTTGTTCCATTTTGTCGTCAACACTTTGTAATAACGATAAGCGTTTGTTGAGTGCAGATAACCCCGCATCAATCTCATCCGGGGTTAATGATTTGAGTTGAGCTGGTTGCAATAAATAAGCACGAAACTCTTGGCTTTTGATAAAGACTTCACCCGTAAACGTCTCAATGAGCAGATCTACTTGTTGTTGATTGGCATTTAGCGTCACAAAACGCTCTAGAAATAGTTGTTGGTTCTGGATTAAAGATTGGATAGAAGCCTGTGTTGTGAGGTCGTACTCGTTATTTTCCTCTGAAGATCGAATCAAATATTCGCTTAATCTATGCTCTTCAGTGGACCAAAACATCAACCATTCAAGTTGCATCAAAGAAGAAAGGTGAGTGTTTGTTTCATAACTCACATTTCTAAAATAGACTTTGTCTAAGCTCATGAGGATTTCTTTGAACGTATCAGCGCGCCACTCTGCCGCATCTAACTTTTCTTCTTGATTTTGCGAAGAGAGCATCGAGAGGGTTGCTTCCTCAAAGCTTGTCAACTGGTTTAGTATCTCAGCGTTTTCACCGAATACTGGTGCAGCGGTGTCGCGTAACAATTGAGATATCTGCTGAGTTTTTAGTTGCTTATCTATTACATCAGGGTTATTCGGTAGGTGATAAAGCGAAGATACGCGGTCTATGTAGACAGAGAATAACTGTGCTTTTTGTAGTTCCTGAGCCTGGATAGAAAGGCTTTGTACATGTTTACCCGCGAGGACAAGCAACAATAAAATTGGCAGCAAAACCAACCCAAATAGCTTTTGTTTTACCGACAGGTTGTTCCAAGAAAAGATTCCTACCACGCGCATTTCCATATCCAAGAAGTTGATATGAAAAGTGTAGTTTATTTATCTCAGATGTTAGATTTTAAGAGAAAATTCATATTAATGAGGTGGGGGAAGTGTGACCGATATTGCATTACGAGTACTAACGCGCTAAGCGGCAATAGTTAACAAAACGGCGTTCTAAGCAAAGTGATTGACGTTTTGAGCGCCACTCCCTCGTTGGTATTCAAATGCAATCAATTCCTCGGCAGGTACAGGTCTACCTAAGAAAAAACCTTGTACGATGTCACAGTGGAGAGACTCCATTCGTGTGAGTTGAGTTTGAGTTTCTACGCCTTCGGCTACTACTTTCATTCTTAGGTTGTGAGCCATGGATACAATCGCGCGAACTAATGAATCGTCTTGATCGCTTTTTCGGATTTGAGCGATAAATGAACGATCAATCTTGAGCCCGTCAAAAGCCATATGTTGTAGGTAGGCAAGGGCTGAATACCCCGTACCAAAGTCATCTAGCCAAACTTCCACTCCGATACTTTGTAGTTTTTTAAGCACATATTGAGCTTTCTCTGTATCATCAATAAAAAGTGACTCTGTCACTTCAACATGAATGGTTTGAGGGGCGACATCATGTCGTCGTAAATACTTAGAAAATAATTGACTTAAATCTTGGCGATAGATTTGTCTTGGGGACAAGTTTAGTGCGATGTGAAAATCAGTACCGAAATGTTCTGCCCACATTGCCCGCTGAGCAACTGCCGTCTCAATGATATGTTCTCCAAGCTCCAATATTAAATCACTTTGTTCTGCGATCGGGATAAACGATTCTGGACTGATATAACCTTTCTCGGGATGATTCCACCTAACCAATGCTTCGACCCCAATTAGGCGATAGGTTTTTAGATCAAATTGTGGTTGATACCACAGCTCGAATTGAGACAAGTCACGTACTGAACGACGCAGTTCTCGTTCTATGTATAAACGTTGTTTAATCGTTTCATCAAACGTGGAATCGTATATCGTCATAATGTCTTTACCGCGTCTTTTAGATTCCTGCGCCGCAAGAGAGGAAAGCTGTAAAAGAGACTCAGCGTTTGAACCAAATTCTGGATACACGGCAATTCCGAGGCTTGCCGTAATTTGAATATCGTTCTCTTCCAAACTAAAGGGAGAGAGTAGTTGGCGATGAATATCGTTCGCTTTTTCTCTAGCTTCATGATTGTCCGAGCACGGAAAGGCCAGTACAAATTCATCCGCACCTACTCGACTTACGATGGTAGAAAGGCGGTAAAGCGGCTTAAAATAACTCGGCAAACGGCCTTGAAGCTCTGAGGCAAGATGGCCTAGCAATTTATCCCCAATGTTATGTCCATAGTTATCGTTAATGTGCTTAAAGTCATCCAAGTCAATAAACACAACCGCGAGTGAGGGGGATTTGTGGTCAGTTATTTGCGTTTGAATATCAATGAGTAACTTTTCTCGGTTTGGCAGGGAAGTCAGAATATCGTGGTATGCCATGAACTCAACTCGGCTGGTGTATCGGTTCACTTTGTTTGACATTTTGTTGTACGCTGAAATAAGTTCTCCCACTTCATCTTTGCTTTGTATGTCGGTGACTGGCAGCGCTTGGGTATTTGACTCTGAAAATTGATCTTTTAGTTGCTTGAGTGGCTTAGTTAACGACCGCCCCAAAGCATAAGCGATGATGCTACCGAATAGAACGGATATCCCACTGATCGTTAGCAGCAAGTTAAACATCTTCTGTTTATCGTTTGAGGTAATCGCTTGGACTTGTTCAATGTTCTGTTCTTTCTCTTCCAGTAGGTGTATCAAGTTAAGCTCAAGATACACCGCCCCAAGAGTAATGTTTGATTGCTGAATCGGCGCTGCGATCTCCAACTGATGCTTGGAAAAGGAAACGAGAGTTCTAGATTCTTCTATTGCTTTCAAAATAAAAGGAGAGCGGTAATGAGGTTGGGCAAACATCCTTAGCTGAGTAGTGCCGTCGTGAAAGATTAGCCCTTCATTGTCAACAACATGTATTTTCGAGACATCTGGCTGGCTCAATGTTGCCTTAATTTGCTCATACGCTTGACTGATATTGTCTGTATAGAGTGGATCAAAAAGCTGTTTTGATAATAGCTCTGCATAAACCAACCCTTTTTGCTTAACGTAAGATTCTGTTTTTTCTTGAGAGTTGTTCGTGATTTGTTGAGTTAAGCTATTTGAATACGCATCGTAACCGTGCATGTATAACGCAAGATTTATCACCACAACAAACAAGACAACGAACATTGTCGAGCAAATGTATTTGGTTTCGAGTGAGAGCTTTTGAAACATCAATCCACCTTCGGTAATAAGTGAACTGACTTGCGCACTGTACTTAAGGAGGCTCGCATTTCTGGAGTAAGCGCGCTGAATTTTTTGGTGTTCTGAAACTTTTTAAGTGCGAGAGAGCCTTCGTGAGTTGTATCCATATCAAGCAGTATGGACGTGATTTTACGCTGTTGCTCTAGGCTCATGCTTGGAGAAGCGAGAATTAAATCCCTGGGTATTTCAACAGAACGAGAAAAAATCGCTAGTTTGTCTTTCATGTTTTCTGGCAAATCTTTGGGATTGTTCCAGTTGAAGTTACTGAATGCTCCTGCTGCAACTCTCTGTTTATATACCCATACAGATAGGTTGATTTCATTTGACTGAGCGAGTTGCTCATCAAGGAATAAATAACCAATACTGTCTTTGGCCGGTTTGTCATCAGGAGAGGGAAGGTATTGCAGTTTTTCTCCGTGATTCAGCAATGTAATCGCAGGTAGGTAATAGCTGCTGGTAGACGTGCGCTTTTCGAAAACAAGCGTTTTTCCGCGCAGGTCAGAAAGTGACTCAATGCCACTCTCTTTATTAGTAAAGAACACCGTATGATATTTTTGCAGGCCTTTTTTCCATCGTATAGCAAGAACTTGGCTATTAGACTCCTTTTCTAAGGTCATCGCATTAAAGGGGGTCGCCGTTGCAATTTGAACGGTGCCATTTTCAAGCGCAACCGCGAGCTGACGATAATTTTTAAATACCTTTACCACCCCTTTTGCGTAACCATATTCAGTCATATTTTCAGTTACATACTGAGTAAGGGGCGTCGCTTTTTTGATTTTGCTTTGGGCTTTATTGGACACAATGCCAAATGTGAATGTTTTCTCAATATTTTCTTGTGCACTGACAACAAAAGGTGAACTCAGCAAAGTGAGTAATAACAGAGTGCAGGCAGGTTTCATCCGGCTTCAACTTCCTTCTGGTGCATGTCAGTAATATTTAGTATTTATCAATGTGCCGAAATCAATCTTAAAAACAGTATGATGTACAAATTTCGTTGTGTGCGCACTTTTTATAATGTGACTTGGTCACTTATTCCGTTCAAATAGTACCGAATTTGACGTTTATGTACAGGATGAATGTATCACCGTGAGTCTGAATTCACTGGATTCTTGGTCAAGCGCTGTATTGGCTGTGAGCTAATGCGCCTTATGTATCGCTATTTTGTACTAAGAAAATTTTTCCAATTGTTTTTGATACTTTTTCTCGAGAGCTTCATTGCCTGCTGCACGTTCAAGTTGAATCATGAGTTGCAAAGAGGGCTTCTTCACGCCATACATTTGATTGAATCTCATTAATCGAATTCTAGCTTCAGTATAATCACCGCTATCAATTTCTATTTTAGCGAGTTGCAAAATCGATTTTGGTCTATGAGGGTCATGATCGATAGCTCTAGTAAAGTAGTATCTCGCTTTGTCTTTATCTTGTGATTTTAGCGCACAAAAAGCTGCATTCTCATAGCTTGCTGGAATAAGGTAGTAATAAGGCTGCTCAATGGCTCGATTAAACATCTGATCGGCTTTTTCGAAGTCACCTCGCTTGCAAAGAAAAGTACCGTAGTTATTGAGCACATTTCCGTTTTTAGTGTGTTGGCGTAGAGAGCGTTTATACATCTGTTCGGCTTTAATATCTTCACCAACCGTTTCGTAGTAGTGAGCCATAGATAATTGCGCGCGATAGTATTGAGGTGCGTGGTTTAAGGCTTGTTGTAAGTTATCATGCGCGCGAATCATGTTACCGCCGTCTAAATAACCTAAGCCAAGTGCGATACGTGATTCTGCCATTGCCACAGGATCGGCTTTAACGACAGGGCTTCCATCTTCTTTCACCGTCACGCAACCCACGAGTGCAAACTGAGACAATAATATTAGTGCACCGAGCTTTGCTGTTTTCATTCTTTATCCCTACATCCCTGAATCTTTCTGCATGATATGAATTACTTAGCAAAAACCTATTGAGGAAAAAACACTATGCGATCAGGTTTGCAAACTGTTATGAAAAAGCCGCCATATGGCGGCTTGGTTCACATATTACATTTCGGTAATGATGAGTGCTTTGTTTGCTTATTTTGAAGCTAATCGTCTTTAGTGAAAGCATCTTCACTGAAGTGATCGAGATCGTACGGTGTTTGCTGATAAACACAGTAGTTCAGCCAGTTTAAAAAGAGGAGGTGTCCATGGCTTCTCCAGCTTGCAATTGGTGGGTTATCTGGGTTGTTGTTTGGGTAATAGTTGACAGGAATAGCGGGCTCCATACCTTCGCTTAAATCTCGGATATATTCATTATGTAAGGTGTGAGAATCATACTCAGGGTGTCCTGTGACAAAGACATTGCGTTTGTCTTTTGTGGTGGCCAAGTACACACCTGCGACATCCGATGTCGCTAAAATGTCTAAGTCAGTATGCTCTTCTAGAAAGTGAGGCGAAAAATCTGCGTAACGCGAGTGAGGAGCCAAAAACGTGTCATCAAATCCGCGTAAGATAGGGTGAAACTGATGATGGATTTGATGATGATACACGCCTGAAAGTTTTTCTTTACGCGTTTTTTTAGGTAGATCGTAGAGTAGCTTTAACCCTGCTTGCGCAGCCCAGCAAACATAAAGAGTGGATGTCACATGATCTTTTGCCCACTCCATGATGGTTTTGAGATGATCCCAATAAATGACATCTTCAAATTGCACCAAACCTAATGGAGCCCCAGTAATGATCATGCCATCGAAGTTTTTATCTCGCACCATTTCAAATTGGCGATAAAACGTGTCTAAATGTTCAGTTGGCGTATTTTTACTCGGGCGGTTATCAATGCGCAGTAATTCGACGTTAACCTGTAGTGGGCTGTTTGAGAGTAGACGCAGAAACTGAGTTTCAGTCTCTATTTTTTTTGGCATCAGATTAAGGATCAGCACTCTTAAAGGACGTATTTCCTGACTCGCTGCACGCGTTTCACTCATCACGAAGATGTTTTCTGTCCTTAATACATCGGTAGCTGGTAATTGATCTGGAATTCTAATTGGCACGACTTTCTCTCCCTAAGTATAGTCAATCTAGACGTCTATACTTCTAAAGCTAACTTAATTAAGTTTAGATGTCGATACGAAATCCGACTTTTCAATCTACTCTTTACATTATGGTAAACCGTACTCGGGGTTGTCACACAATTGTGACTAAAGCAGAGTTTCTGATGAGATAGGTTTGAAACGCAGTGTGTACTATTTGCTGGTAATTATGCGATCACGTTAATATGTGAAGGTGACTTCGTAGTAAGGAAGTCTCAAATTAATGAGCCATACTAAAAACAATCAGCTCACCATTTTGCATTAATGTGCATATTTGGAAACATCGTCAGTGGAGGGCATTATGTTCGGTATTTTCAAGAGAAAGACAAAGATTCAGGGCATCGCTCAAGAAGCTCCTTGCGTGCTACTGCATTCGTTTGGTGATAAAGACATTTATACGCCGGAAGAGATTGATCAAGCTCTTCAAAAGCTGGGTTATGATAAGAGCAAGGATATCAGTCATTATCAGTATGCGTATGGAATGTTTGCCGATGAAGCCTCTTACGAGCTCCTAGAACTAACGGATGAGCTAGGTAATTATGGTCATTTCCAACGTGAAGTAGGTAAGATGCTACTCAATACACCTGAGCCGATTGATATGCATATCTACTTTGAAATTTCTCGTCAGCACCAAAACGTCAGCCTTTCACCTGGTCATCAAAAAGTAAGCGAAAGTGATGGTGTGTAAACATCGTTAGTGGTATTCCATCGTGAGATGAGTTGGGTATAATGCGCGGCCTAATTATCCGGACATGTTGTCGGTTACATTTCTGTTGAGCGTTAATGCCTTATGTTCAAAATGCTTGTCTCTATGCCACCAATGTTGGCGCTGTCGATCGCGATTGTATGTGAAGTGATTGCCACTTCTTATATTCCCAAAACAGAGCAATTTACGAAAGTAATGCCGAGCACAGTCGTTTTGATTGGTTACGGCATCGCTTTCTTCTTGCTTTCCGTCACAGTGCAAACAATGCCTGTTGGGGTTGTTTATGCCATATGGAGTGGTGCTGGGATCGTTTTGGTTGCGACGGTTGGTTACTTTGTTTACGGACAGCGTCTAGACTTACCAGCCCTAGTTGGTATTGGGTTTATCATCGCTGGTGTGTTGATCGTAAATTTATTATCCAAAACAGTAGGGCACGAATAACGCCACTCTACTTGTTAAGTGAATAAGAAGCCGCAGCGAGAAATTGCTGCGGCTTTTTAGTGCAAATTCAATCGCTAATGGCGAGTATTGATATGACGTCTTATTGTTGTATTCATAACGGTCGCATTATGTGATTGAAAAATAGACATTATTTAGCGCATTGAAAATACAAAGTTATGTTTCTTCAAACTTTAGGAAAGGGCAGTAGATAAATCACTCCGATAGATGTTAACGTGGCGACTCATCTTTACTGCTTTTTCATTCCCTACATATTTCTGCAAAGTTCTTATTGTGTAGTGTGTCGAAGAACCATAGAATCCGCGCGCTTTAATTTATGTTATTAGCGTTATCAATGATAAAAGTGCAGTCCATTATCATTGTTTTTATCACTTATATATGGGCACATCTGACAATACTTACATGAACAAATACAAAAAGCCTGCTTTCAAGGCCGAATTTCTTTTGCCTCGTTACTGGGGAACGTTAATTATCATTAGCGTGATGTACTTACTTAGCCTCCTTCCTTTTAAAGTTCAACTAGCTTTGGGACGCAACATTGGTCGTTTAGCTATGCGATTCATGAGAAAACGTCAAGTTACGATCAGACGCAATCTTGAGCTTTGCTTCCCTCATATGGAAAAATGCCAACGCGAAGCAATTCTAAAAGACAACATCGACAATACTGGCATCGCACTTTTTGAGACCGCAATGGCATGGTTTTGGTCAGATAAACGGGTAAACAAACACGTCACGATAAAAGGCATGGAGCATCTAGAGGCTTTAGAGAAGTCAGGCAAAGGTGCATTAATGTTGGCCGTACACTCAATGAATCTAGAGTTAGGTGCTCGAGCTTTTGGCATTAAAAAGTCTGGAACTGGTGTTTATCGCCCAAACAATAATCCGTGCTTTGATTATTTTCAGTATAAGGGACGCTCTCGCTCTAATCGTACACTGATTGATCGTAAAAACGTCAAAGCCATGCTTGAAGCACTTAAAACGGGTGAGCGGGTTTGGTATGCACCGGACCACGATTATGGTAACCGACGCTCGACATTTGCACCGTTATTTGCCGTTAAAAATGCTTGTACTACGACAGGTACAAGTTTGTTGGTTGATTCTACAGATTGCGCCATTGTGCCTTTTACGATGGTAAGAGGAAAAGACGGACACTATACCCTAACCATTAGTGCGCCCGTCGAAGGTTTCCCGAAAGAGGATCATCAACGCGCCGCCGCATTCGTGAATCAAATAGTTGAAACATCAATCATGGCAAGTCCGAGCCAGTATATGTGGCTTCATCGTCGGTTTAAAACTAGACCAGAGGGTGAGGACTGTTTGTACAAGCCTAGGCTCATCCCTAGCTTGGCATAGCATGTAGAGACTAAAAAAGCCCAAGGAACATACGAACCTTGGGCTTTTACTTTCTATTCGTTTCGCTTTATAAGTAGCGATCTTTTAGGTGAGCTTGAAAGTGTTTAGCATTCAGTGTTTCACCCGTGGCTTGTTTTACCAACTCATCAGTGGTGAATAAGCTACCTTTACTCCAGATGTTTTCCGAGAGCCAATTGAATATCGGAGCTAAGTCGCCAGAACGAATAACCGCATCTACATCGACGGTTTGTTTCATTGCTGCCATAAATTGTGCAGCGTACATCGCACCGAGCGTGTAGGACGGGAAATAGCCAAAACTTCCGTCTGTCCAATGGATATCTTGCATACAGCCATTTTTGAAGTTTCCTTCGGTTGATAGCCCCAAGTACGCTTTCATCTTTTCGTTCCAGAGTTCTGGTACATCTGTATGTTTGATGACGCCGTTCATGAGATCTCGCTCAATTTCATATCGAAGAATAACGTGAGCAGGATATGTTAGTTCGTCAGCATCTACGCGAATAAAGCCTTTTTCTACGCGAGTGTAAATTTTGGCTAAATTGTCTTTTTCGAATTCACTACCAGAAAAATGGTTAGAAGCCAGTCGAGCGAGGTGATCGATAAACGCGCTGCTTCGTCCTATTTGCATTTCAAAGAAGAGTGATTGTGATTCATGAATACCCATAGAGCGAGCTTCTCCCGCGGGTGTTCCTGATAAATCTTTTGGTAGCCCTTGCTCGTATCGAGCATGGCCAGTTTCGTGGACAATTCCCATCAATGATTGGACAAACTCGTTTTCATTATAACGTGTCGTAATACGCACATCTGTCGGTACACCGCCACAAAATGGGTGGGTACTCTCATCAAGTCGACCGTGTTCAAAATCGAATTGAAGTAGCTTCATGACTTCCAAACCGAGCGCTTTTTGCTTTTCCGCAGGGTAGTGTGCAGTTGGCAATAAGATGTTGTCTGATTGTTGTTTTTCAAGCGCTTCATCGATCAAAGTAGGAAGCCAGGTTTTCACGTCAGCAAAAAGAATGTCTAACGACGCAGACGTTGTGCCAGGTTCATAAACATCGAGCATGGCATCATAAGGAGTCGTGCCATTTGCTTCGGCTCTAATTTGCGCTTCTTCCTGCGATAGCTTTACGACTTCAGCCCAGTTCTTTTCAAAACCAGCCCAGTCATTTTCTCCACGTTGCGTACGCCATGCATGTTCACATTTGGAGCCAGCAAGAGATTGAGCTTGAACTAATGATTCTGGTAGTAAGTTAGCTTGCTGCCACCCACGCTTCATTTCTCTTAGGATAGATTTTTCTTTTGTAGACAGCGTCTCTTCTTCTGCCTGAGCGAAAAGCTCTCCCAAGTGCGGTTGAGTCATTAAAGAATGGATATGTACATCGAGCTCTGCCGTGGCATTCGAGCGTGCTTCAGCGCCACCAGGTGGCATGACCGCCGCTTGATCCCAATCTATGATGGCTGATAGATGCTCAAAATTTGCCACTTTTTTGGAATGTTCAACGAGTTTTGTAAATGCGTTCATGTGACTACTCTTATTCTTTTGTTCTTTCCCTAAACACCCGATAACGGGTCCTTCATATGGTGTTGCACTAAGCAACCTGCGTTAATTTACTAATAATTAACAATTAACTCCAACCCATTGTCCATAAACTCACCCAGTTGTATAGCTCTCTTAAAAAAGAAGCTTGCGAATCTTGTGGATTGGCGGTATTGATGAAGGATTGACAATTAATTATCACGATAATATGGATATTTTGAATTTCGAGGCATTTATTATTGCCATTACGATTTTAACGTTAACGCCAGGTTTAGATACTGCACTTGTTATCCGTAACACTAGCCGATCGGGCCTAAAAGATGGATGTACAACCAGTCTAGGGATTTGCTTTGGCTTATTCGTACATGCTTTTTTTTCTGCGGTTGGTATCTCGGCGATTCTTGCGCAATCAGCAGAGTTGTTCCAAATCGTAAAAATGATTGGCGCAGCTTATCTTATCTGGCTTGGTTTGAGCAGTTTAAAAGCGCTAATGTCGTCGAAAGATGGATTGACCGTGACCGAGCAGATTCACGAAGTGTTTAATGGTAAGCGCTCTTTTAGAGAGGGCTTTCTTTCTAACGTCTTGAACCCGAAAACGGCGGTCTTCTATTTGGCTTTCTTGCCACAGTTTGTGAATCCAGAAGGTTCACCCTTGCTTCAATCAATGATGATGGCATCTGTACACTTTGCTATTGCGATGGTTTGGCAGTGTGGTTTAGCTGGCGCGCTTAACTCGGCTAAAAATCTACTAAAGAATGCAAGCTTTATGAAGTGGATGGAAGGCGCGACGGGCGCAGTATTAGTCGCACTTGGTGTGAAGTTATTAATTGAAAAACCCGTTTAATGCGTAATATTTATCGATTGTTGATACTACTCGCTGTATTTATTGTGGGGATAGGTGCCGCTGTCGCTTGGCATACGTGGCCACAAGTACAGTTTGCGCAACGCGGCATGATCTGGTCTTGGCACTGGGGCTACTTCGAGCCTTTTGCTAATGGAATACAACAAACGCGAACTCAAGACACTAAACAGTTATTGCTCAGGCGTGTGTATTTGCATGACGCTATTGTCGTTTTTGTTTCGACAACTATGGACAATAAATTTGAGGTCGACGTTGTAAAAGAGCAAACCTGTGAACCTAAAACGACGACTTGGGCTTCGGTCTCTGTCAATCATCAACGTGTCAGGCATGTACCTATGGTGTGCGATGCGTTTGGGCAAGGCTACTTTTATCGCTACATCGGGAAACATCTGGAATCGATTGAGGTTGGTGTCGGCGACTCGTTTGTAACAGAAGCATTTTTAGACTGGCCGCTATCAGAGTTGAAAGCGGATCAATTCAAGCAAAAAAATGCGAAGTTTTTTGAAGAACGTGGAGAAAACGTTGAGCATCAATGGTTGAGAGATTAACCATTTAACCGAAGATAAATAAAGCCCGCTAAATAATAGCGGGCTTTATGTTTTTACCATTTCTAATGTGCTTTGCTCTCTGTGACTGACAGTTTGTGACCGCAAACCTGCCGTTTCACTAAGCTTTCACTGCTTCAACTTCACCTGATTGCGATGTTGAGCTAAAGAACAGTTTGGTTTCTGCCAGTACGACGTGACGCAGTGCGATCAAACCAATTAAGTTAGGAATTGCCATCAGACCGTTTACGATATCAGCCAGTAGCCAAATCATATCGAGGTGAAGGAATGCACCAGATGCCACCAAGCCGACGAAAATCAGTTTGTATGGAAGCACAGCTTTAGTTCCGAACAGGAACACAACGCAACGCTCACCGTAGTAGTTCCAACCAAGAATGGTGGTAAAAGCGAAGAACATCAAACCGATTGAGACGAGCATAGGGCCAAATGTATCTGCATTTAAACCCACCGCAAAAGCATGAGTCGTCATCGCGGCACCTGCAAGGTCACTTTGCCATGCACCGGTCAGGATTAGAGCAAGGCCTGTCATGGTACAAATAATGATGGTATCGAAAAAGGTACCCGTCATTGAAATTAGGCCTTGTTTAACACAAGAGTCTGTCTTCGCTGCTGCTGCTGCCATAGGCGCGCTACCCAAACCTGATTCATTTGAGAACACACCGCGAGCGATACCTGATTGGATTGCCAACATGATGCTTGCACCTAGAAAACCACCAGTCGCTGCTGTTGATGTAAAGGCTGAAACCAGCACTAATTCAACGGCATTGAACAATTGGTCTGCATTCATGATGATCACGCTTAAACACGCCAACACATAAAATACAGCCATGGTAGGAACCACTTTTCCTGCAACGTTAGCAATGGATTTGATGCCACCCAAAGTTACGAAAGCAACCAAAAGAGTTAGTACAAAGGCAGATAGCTCACGGTTAACACCAAGAGATATCTCACTTGCATCCAGAATCGCGTTTACTTGTGGAAACGTACCGATACCAAAACAAGCAACACCCAAAGCAAACACTGCAAACATGATCGCGAGAGCTTTTGAGCCAACACCGTATTGCAAGTAATACATTGGGCCACCAATCATTTGGCCTTTATCATCGACTCTTCGATACTTAACCGCCAACAAACATTCGGCGTATTTAGTCGCCATTCCGAAAAGGGCAGCGAGCCACATCCAGAATAGAGCGCCTGGTCCACCGAGTTTGATTGCTGTGGCAACACCAACAATGTTACCAGTACCAATTGTTGCTGAGAGTGCAGTACAAAGAGCTGCAAAGCTAGAAACGTCACCTTGAGTATTAGATGACTTATCTTTACTGAATACCATCGCTAGCGCTGTTGGGAGGTGTTTAAACTGGATCAAGCCAAGGCTAAAAGTGAAGTAAACACCTGTACCCACTAGCAAAATAAGCAGCGGTGGACCCCAGACAAAATTATCGATGGTTTGTAGTAAAGATTGTAGGTTGTTCATGATTTCCCCTTAATAAAACAACTAATAAGGAGAAGAGGGAAAGGACGAGATCAACGATCTCTAAAAGAACTAAGCTATTGGTTGTAGGCGGGAAGGCCAAGCAAAATAGTTAGGTTGTAACTTTCCACTCCTCTGTCCTTTTGCCTGAGAGTTTCACCTTGCGTGAGTGCAAGACTTGCTCCTTCGGCGACCGATTTAACGGTTCTCTCCAGAGGTTCCTCCAACTACAGTCCCCGCTACCTAGGTAGCACCTGAAATAGTTAATTCTTCGGCGAGTTATGCTAATCAAATGTTAAAATTTGATTAATAACCACTCTCCTGCAGTCTTCATCGGAACAATTACTCAATTAAATGAGTAAAGGTTAGTTAATGATGCTGGTCATCATTAACGTGTGAACTTTATCATGTTTTTGGTCCATTTCAACACCCTATGTCAATTTATTCTTAATGAAATAACCTCATCAATTTTCATGAAGGTATGTTTGCCAATCTTTTTGTGCGAGTCACGGCATAAATAAAATTTATTGGGTTAGGGAATGGAACCCAAAAACACTTCAGAACGATAAATGTGTTTCGATTGTTACGACATAAGTTATTCAATTAAGGACACAAAATTGATTAAAATCGGAGCACTTATTTTAAAATCTACGCTAAGTTGACCTTATGGTACGTATAAATGGGTTACAATGAACCTTTGTGAAACAGTCTACGGACCTAGGCAGTTTTTCATGAGTGGACAAGGAGGCGGTATGACCAGATTATTAGCCATTGCGGTGTTGATTGCAGTAGCATTTGTGTTGTTTCGTTATCGAACCAATGAAAAAGTCCAAAAAGCGACCGTTATAACATTAATTGGCGCATTTCTGATTTATACAGCATCAATTATGTTTGCGGAATTGATCCGCTAGCAAAGTAAAAGAGTCCTTGGAGTAGTATACGGTGAGTTCTCAGAACAAAATGGAAGAGCAAGACGACGTAGTTGTCATTGAAGAGCGTGACAAACGTACGCATATCTATATCGCAATCGCTGCGGTGTTAGGTTTGGCATTTGGTGGCCTTGTTGGATCGGTTGTCACTGCGAACAAGTGGGAATCGACTTACCACGTATTAGAAGAAAAGTATCAAGCACTAACGCAAGATAAAACCCAGTTGGCATCTCAAGTAAAAGTGCGTGAAGAGGCGATCGACCAAGAAATACAAAACCAAGTTAGTGAGTTACTCGCCGCGAAAGATGAAGCTCATCAGAAAGCACTTAAGAAGTTGCAAAAGCAGTTGACTGAGGTCGAGAAGGTCAACTTGTCACTAGAGTCTCAATTGAAGCAGCAGGCAGATAAGATCAACACGACGAAGTCAGAAAATGAGAAGTTGAGTCGTCAAGCGGATATGCAAGCGACTATGTTTGAGCGGTCCCGCGAAGTATTCCAGAAAGAGCTAAAAATTTCGCAAGAATTAGAGTCTCTCGAGAAAGAACGGTCGAAATTATTACCTAAGATTGAGAAACTCAAGAAAGAGTGTGACGTATTTTTAGAAGGCAAATCTTGGGACGTGAAGTCGGACGCGTGTGATAAACATGATGAAGCTAATTCACGACTAAGTCAGGTCGATCAAATGATTGAAGTCTATAAAATGGACCTCAAACAAATCAAAGCAATAACGGAAGATATCGGCCTTTAAGTCTTTTGTATCCGGTTTTGAAAAGCAAAAGGAGCTCTTTAAGAGCTCCTTTTTCGTTGTTAGCTATGACTTTTAGCCTGTCGCGTATATTAGATTCGTGAGGCGTCATAGCCTGAGGCGAGCAGGAGCTCTCGTTCGTGTTTAATCAGCTGAGCTCGATCTTCAATTAGTTCATTGAGTGCTTGAGATGGCTTACCTGCTAATGCTTTGAACGAAGCAAAAGATTCCGCGGTGTCGATTTTATCAATCATCTGACTGATGACATTACGAGCCTCACACGGGTTACTCGTCGTTGTAAAGTATTCTACTTGCTTTGCTGCCGATTTCATCTCAGTTAATAGCTCAAGCGGGCTACTTTCTTTGGCTACTGCCATGTAGTTATCCAGCACGCGCTTTGCATAAAGCAGTTCTTTGAGGGGGATATCTCTTCCGCTCTCGATTAGGGATTCGCTAAGGATCATACTTGAGCTCATGGGCATTCCTTCTTATTACTACGCCGCTTTTGATGTTTCCTTGAGTCTAATTTATTGAAGTCACATTGGGAATGGGTAAAAAGCATTTTTAACGCATTTTTATTCATTTATGAAAACACGAATGCGATGCTTATCTGGATCGATAGCCATAAAATTTAACCCATACACTGATGTCGCTGGTGGTTGAACAAACTCAACACCTAGGTCTTTCCAGCGCTTGTAAATGCGCTCTAGCATATGACTATTGGGCACCGATAAAGACAACTCGGTGCCACCACCTCTAATTCCGCTGTAGGGTGAAAGATTATCTCTTTGCTTGAGTGTCAACGTTAAGCCTTCGGTCAGTGGAATAGCGGCGAAGGTTGGAGACAACTGCGTGACTTTGCGTTCGAACAGTTTCGAATAAAAAACTTGGCTTATGTGGATGTCCTCAACGTAGAGAACGAATGAATTGATAGTCAGCATGGTTTGTTCCTTAATCAATTAGAAATAGTAGGGGCAATCTAACGGAAAGGAACGACAGGAGTTGTCAGTAGAACATTCTCGAAGGTAAGTGACAGAATAAGAAAAAGGAGCCGTTTAGCTCCTTTTTATCAGCGGAATCATTGGTATTAATGAGTGTGTTTGGAAGAATACCAGTTGTTTTGATACGCTTTAGATGCAAATAATGCGTTTGCTTTTGCACGCTCGATAATAGACTCGTCCACCTCTAGCGGCTTCATGGTTTGGTCTTTAAAGTCGTACGCCAGGGTCGATATCTTTTCACCAGGGGAAAGCACAACGAGATTGTCGCGCGTTAAATAACCAAAGTTTTTGTCGTATTGCATCATTGCGCGTTCATCTTCGCGAGCCAGTGGCTTCGTTAAATCACGACCAATCATCGGTGTTTTAGCATCTACCCCAATCAGAGATAACAGTGTAGGCGGCATGTCTATGTTGTTTGCTATGCGGTCATCTTTACGTGGTTGAATGCCTTTACCAAGGATCAATGCTGGAATGTGAAAGTGCTTAACTGGAACAAGGTTAGCGCCAGAAACACGTGCATCATGATCTGCAATTACAATGAAAATGGTATCATCCCAATAAGATGACTTTTTCGCCTTTTCAAAGAAAGTGCCCAAAGCGTAATCGGAATATTTAACGGCGTTGTTACGCGTCATATATTCTGAATCGTATGGCTCAATTTTGCCTTTTGGATACTCATAAGGGCTATGATTACTTGACGTAAAAACTAAGCTAAAAAAAGGTTTGTCGCTTTTTGAAAGGCGTTCAAACTCTTCGTTTGCTTTGTTATATAGATCTTCATCACTAACACCCCAAGAGCCAACAAAGCTTGGGTTGTTATAATCGTCTTCTTCTACTATTTGATCAAAACCGTTACCAAAGAAGAAAGTTTTCATGTTGTCAAAGTTGGCTTCACCGCCGTAAATAAATTGCGTGTGATAGCCTTGAGCTTTCAGTAAGTCCGCGATGGTAAAGAAACCCGTTTGGCTTTTACTCAGCTTCACTACCGCGCGAGACGGAGATGGAGGAAAGCCCGTGGTTACGGCTTCAATTCCACGAACAGAACGAGTACCAGTGGCGTACATTTGTGTGAACTGCCAACCTTCCTTCATGAGTTCATCAAGGTTTGGTGTTAGAGGCAAACCACCCAAAGCACCGACAAATTGGGCGCCTAAGCTTTCTTGTAGCAAAATCACTAAGTTTTTATGTTTACCCTGGTAAGTCGCGGGGTTACTGTTCATGGTTGGGAGTAATGAAGGGGTGAAGTCGGACTTTGTTGATGAAGTGCGAACTAATTCCAACATCTTTTGAGTGTCCATTTTTCCGTAGAACTGCTCAGCATTCTTTTCTGACTTCATGCTATTAACCGCAAACAACAATGAGTAAGATGAGTTCAGTGCTAAGTCGTTAAGCAGTGGATCGTTAGAAAAGGCGACCATAGCAGGATTTAGCGGGCGGTGCCCTAAAGATGAGCGAGCACCTGCAACCCCAAAAAGAACAACGAAAAGTGCCAATAGTGGTCGCCATTTCCAGTTGACCTGCTGCGCCTTATCGGTCAGTTTCTTACTCCACTTCCAACCTAAAGTGATGGTTAAAACTGTACCTAACGCACCAATAAACAGTTCTAATTTGTAGCCAGTCCAGAGCATACTCAAGACTTCTTTTGGGTAGATTAAGTATTCCACAAACAGGCGGTTTGGACGTAGGTCGTATTCCTGAATGAATGGCGCTGTTGCTAGCTCCATGTATACAAGCACCCAAAGCCCTAAAACCATCCATATGCGTAATATTCGCTTCCAACACTCTCCCATCTTACCGGTTAATGGCATGAAGGTTGAAAACAGTACTGGAAGAATAAATAACCAGCAAAGCGTTGCAATATCTACGCGCAAACCTTGACCTAGGATGTAAATTAAGTCGTTTAGAGAGTCAATACGGTCAATCTGCCAAAAAGCTAGCAAAACTCTTGAGATAGACAGAAATAGAAGCGAAAACAAAGAAAAGGCAGCAATTGGCTGCAAAGGCCCCCACACAGAGCTCTTTGATAAGTTTTTCATATTTATTCGAATAGTTTAATTGTTATGTTGTGTTGTTTTTAGCAAAGCAAGCGTGAAATAAACGTGAATTATAATGTGGGTTTATGGTCGAGTAGTGTAAGTGTTGGTATGTCTATGTAAGGGGGAGGGGCGTTTGTGTAAAAAAAGAGCCAGTTGATAACACCAACTGGCTCTAGAGGTTGATAAAGGCATGATTACATTGCGGCTTTCTTCGCTTCTTCGACCCATGCGTCGAACTTTTTCTGGTTCGCTTTGATCCAACCATTTACATGAGACTCGATGTCCGCTGAGCTGTTCTTACCTTGGCTCATCATCATATTCTGAGCACTAACATCATTGATATTTAGTTTGATGATTTCAAATAGCTTCGCAGCAGCAGGGTTTTTTTCCGTAAACTCTTTATTGGCAACGATGCGCATAGAGTTCATCTCGAAGCCGTAGTTCTTACCGTTCTCTAGTGTCGTATCAATGTCCTTACGCTCACCAGGAAGTGAAGAGAATGGCACTTCTAACCACACAACATCTTTCCCTGGAACTAAAACGCCACTTACCCAGTACGGTGTCCAAGTGTAGTAAAGAATCGGATCGCCTTTTTTGTAACGTGAGATCGTATCAGCGATAATCGCCGCGTAGTTACCTTGGTTGTGTGTTACTGTGTCACGAAGTTTGAAAGCATCCAACTGATGCTCAACAACCATTTCACACCCCCAACCTGGGTTACAACCAGTTAAGTCCGCTTTGCCATCGCCGTTTGCATCGAATAGCTTCGCCAATTTTGGATCTTTTAACTGACCAATGTTAGTGATGTTATATTTTTCCGCGGTTTTCTTATCGATCAAATAACCTTGCGCAGCACCACTTACGTATTGGCCTTTACGGAAGAACTTATCATCACCGCCCGACATCGTGTACTTATCGGCGTGAAGAGGGAACCAACCAACCGCTAAGAAAGTAGCATCACCTTTAGCAATAGAGGTGTAGCCTACGTTGTAGTCCACTTCTTTGGTCGGTTTAACATCGTAACCAAGCTCTTCAAGTGCGCGGTTTACGATCAACGTTTGAAATGTTTCTTCTGCAACGGTTGATTGAACAGGCTGAACAGTGACACCTTCACCCGGTAGTTCACTTGCCACACCATAAGTTGAAAAAGCGATAGTACTTAGAGCTCCAACAGAGAGCGCTTTCTTCCATGAATTATTCATTGATGTTTCTCCTAAGTTTTAGATCGTCTTGGTTCGTCTTTGTTTTCAGTTTTAATAGGTATGAAACAGGACCTGTGTGATACCAGCGAAGTTTAGTGTTGCCCGCATTAACCCCTAAAACCTGGGTGATACGGTCTAACAAAATCGCAAGAATAACGATGCCTAAGCCACCAACGGCAGCAAGACCCATATCAAGTCGGCCAATACCACGAAGTACCATTTGGCCTAAGCCGCCAACAGCAATCATTGAAGCAATCACTACCATAGAAAGTGACAGCATTAAGGTTTGGTTTACACCTGCCATGATGGTTGGTAACGCCAACGGTAACTGGATGCGATAAAGCATCTGTTTTTTGTTTGCCCCGAAAGAGTGGCCAGCTTCGATAAGCTCTTCAGGTACTTGCTGAATACCCAAAATAGTCAGGCGCACAACGGGAGGCAGGGCGAAAATGATCGTTACTACTACGCCAGGAACGTTACCAATACCAAACAACATAACAATTGGTACAAGGTAAACGAACGCGGGAGTCGTTTGCATTGCATCTAATATTGGCCTAACAAATTTGGCAGCGGTTTGGCTCCTTGCCAACCATATCCCCATTGGTAGCCCTATAAGCAAACAGAAGAAAACGGCGGTTAACACCAGTGCTAGCGTTGTCATCGCTTGTGACCACGCACCAATTAGGCCAATGAAAACAAGGGATACAAGAGTAGAAAAACCAAGTTTTACATTGGAAAACTGCCACGCTAGCAAAAATAAAATGAGTACCATTATAGGCGCAGGTGTAGACACCAAAGCAGTTTCAAACGACGTTAGAATAAAGTCGATTGGAACTCGTATTGCTTGGAAAACAGGTCGACCATGTTCCACCAGCCAGTTCAAACCGGACTCTACCCAGCTATCGAGGGGTAAAACCGCATCTTGGAATGGGTTCATAATATCGAATGGTGCTTGCTCTACAGTTTCTGAGTTGAGCCAATCATTACTTGGCGCGGCCTCTGTACCTTGCGACCAAGGATCATCTTGCGCAGGAGCAGTATTTGACCAGGGATCATTGTTAGTTTGCTCTGAAGACATCGTGTTAATCCTTATCTAGTGTTTGTAGAAGACGTGATTTAGTCACGACACCAAAGTAAGTTCCTTGCTCATCTACGACAGGCACGGCATAAGGAACACCAGCAACCAGACCCAAAATGTCATTAATTGACTGATCAGGCTGAAGAGTAACTTCATCCGGTAATTGAGCACTGGCTAACGAACGGTTTTCTTTATGAGCCAAACGTAGTGAATCAAGAGATACGATGCCGGAATATCGGCTAGATTTATCGACGACAATACCGTAATCACGGTCGTGATCCATCAGAATCTGCATCGCAGAGCCTGGACCGTCATTTTCCGATTTCTTAAAAACAGCCGCTGGCTTCTTGCGCGCGATATCTTTTGCTGTCAAGACACTTGCGATGTTTACGCCGCGGAAAAACGCTTCGACATAATCATTTGCTGGACTGTGTAATATTTCATCAGGTGTACCAACCTGAACAACCTCACCGTTTTGCATGATGGCGATACGGTCGCCAATGCGCATTGCTTCATCCAAATCATGAGAAATGAAGACAATTGTGCGTTTGTCATCGTTCTGTAGACGAATAAGCTCATCTTGCATCTCAGAACGGATCAATGGGTCTAAAGCGGAAAACGCCTCGTCCATTAATAGGATGTCAGGATCACAGGCTAACGCTCTCGCTAAACCAACGCGCTGTTTCATACCACCGGATAATTCGTCAGGGAAAGATTCTGCATAAGGGTCTAAACCCACTCTTTCTAAGGCGGAAAGGGCACTTTTCTGACGCTCATTAACATCGATGCCGGCAAGTTCTAAACCAAAGGCGGCATTTTCAATCACCGTCATGTGTGGCATGAGTGCGAAACTTTGAAACACCATTGAGATATTATTACGACGAACTTCTCGAAGTTCATTCTCGGAGATGTGGGCGATATCTCTTCCTTTGAGATAAACACTACCTTTAGTCGGCTCAATGAGCCGGTTAAGAAGTCGAACAAGGGTGGATTTCCCGGAGCCAGAAAGGCCCATGATTACGAAAATTTCCCCTTCATTTATGGTGAGAGATACATCGTTTACGCCGACTGTTAAACCTGTCTGTTCAAAAATACCGTCTTTATCGACGCCTTTGTCGATAAGCGAGAAGGCTCTATCTGGGTCTTCTCCAAACACTTTATACAGTCCCTTAACTTCCAGTATGGGATCCATGTTATCTGTCCTTTTTCGTGTGTTTATAACTGTTTAACGATTTGTACTCTAATTAATTTTAGTTCAACTTTCAACGAAAGGGGGTTGGTTAACTAGTTCTGCCGTGCATAGAGAATTCGTTGAGCAAGGTATGTTCAATTCTTATTTTTTATATTTAAAACAATTGCTTGTGATGTGTTTTTATCCGCCATAACGTTGCCCTGACGTAGGGTTGAATTTATTTTGAATTTTTTTGTACATTTCAACTCAACTCGCTTGCATAGATATAAGCTGTGATAGCTTAGAACTCTACATATAAAAAGGTTAGAGCTCTAATTTTTGGTTAAGGCTTGGTCCTGTGAAATCGGTTAGGTACTGTTATCCTTAGATTTATTTATTGCTTGATTTCACTCAGGGTGATATTTATCGCTGTAGTTTAGGCAACGTATGGAATAAAAAATGGAAGCCGAACAGTTAGAAGTGCTCAATTTCATTAGCCAGTACCCACCTTTTGATGACCTACCTGAAGAGCAGCTTAGAAAAATTGCTCTCAATGCCGAGGTTGCATACTTTCGGCAAGGAACAAAAATTCTTAACTTCGGAGATACGATCCGCGACTTGTATATGGTGAGAAGTGGGGCGGTAGAGATTTATCGACGTAAAGGTGAACTTTACAACAGGATTGATGCTGGTGGACTGTTTGGTCAGATGGGGTTGTTGATGAACAACCGCGTACGTATGCCAGCCAAAGCGATAGAAGACACTCTCGTTTACTGTATTCCGGAAAACATCTTCAATGAACTTTGTGATGAGTTTGAAAACTTTGCGGACTACATGGAACTGGAAGATAGCGCGCGTTTGCGAAGCGCAATATCTAGCCGCTCCGAAAGCAATGACTTTACCACCGCTAAGGCACGTAAAATCTTAGCAAGAGATCCAGTAACTCTGGAGGCAACGGCTTCAATTCAGGAAGCTGCGATACTAATGGCAGAGGAAAATGTCACCTCTCTGCTCATTATTCGCCCGACAGAGGAGCTCACAGAAGAAGATGATGAACAGCTGCTTGGAATATTGACTGATCGCGATCTTTGCATTCGCGTACTAGCTCAAGGTATTGATACCAATATTTCAGTGAGTGAGGTCATGAGTTATGACGTGGTTTCATTGGATTATAACGCCTATGTGTTTGAGGCCATGTTAACCATGTTGCGTTACAACGTGCATCATTTACCAATTTTAAAAGATAAAAAGCCGATAGGAATTATTGGCATGACGGACATCGTTCGTTACGAATCTCAGAACAGCCTATTGCTAGTGAGCTCTATTTTTCAGCAAACCAGTGTCGAGGATCTCAAGCAGGTTTCTGAACAAGTAAAAGACTGTTTCGTAAGAATGGTCAATGAAGATGCCAACGCGCACATGATTGGTCGAGCCATGTCGGTTATAGGCAGTAGTTTCAAACAACGCCTCGCTGAATTAGCTGAGCAAGAGTTCGGCCCAGCGCCCATTCCTTATTGTTTAGTCGCAATGGGTTCAATGGCGAGGGATGAGCAGCTAATTGTAACGGATCAAGATAACGCCCTTATTCTCGATAACAGTTATGACGTTGAGATTCACGGAGAGTACTTTGAAAAGTTTGCTAAATTTGTTTGTGATGGTTTAGCGGCATGCGGCTATGCTTATTGTACTGGAGACATTATGGCTACCAACCCAGAATGGCGAAAAACTCGTGCAGAATGGGAAGAATGCTTTGGAAACTGGATAGACAATCCAACCCCTGAGAGATTGTTAAATAGTAATATCTTTTTTGATCTCCTCGGTGTGCATGGGCGAGTGAAATGGGCGGAGCAATTAAGCAGCTTTATTGTGAGACGAGCGAAAAGAAATAACCGCTTTCTTGCTTGTATGGCGTATAACGCAATACGTAGGACGCCTCCACTGGGCTTTTTCAAAGACTTTGTGATGGAGAAAGATGGTCGTCATCGCAACTCGATTAACTTGAAGCGAAGGGGGACGGCTCCGTTGGCCGATTTAATACGGGTGCATTCTCTGGCAATCGGTTCGCGATCGCAAAACTCTTTCGACCGTTTAGATGACATTAATGATGCTGGCATTTTACCGAAAGGTCGAGGTTTGGATTTAAGGGATGCGATGGAGCTAATCTACATGGTTCGAATTCGTCACCAAGCCCTTGATATAGAAAATGGAGAAGAGCCAGACAACAATATTGAGCCGGAGAACATGTCTGAATTTGAACGTCGAAACTTAAAAGCAGCATTTCAAATTCTAAGTAACGCTCAGAACTTCATTAAGTTTCGATACCAGAGAAGTAGCAAATAATGTGGTTCTCAAAAAAAGTAGAAAAAGAACAGCCGTTGTTGGATACATCCCAGACGCCAGAGTGGTCAATGTTGTTCAAACAACTCGCTAAAGAAGCGAAAGACGAGAGGCTCAAACGCTACTATTCAACACCGATGGTTAATGGGAAAACACCAATTGAACAAGTGCCATTTGTCTCGGTAGACTTTGAGACAACAGGATTGAACTCGGAAGAGGATGTCATTCTCACGATCGGACTTGTGCCGTTCACTATTGATCGTGTTCAATGTAATGGTTCTGCTCATTGGGTCGTTAACCCAAACAGAGGGTTAAACCACGAGTCTGTCATTATTCACGGTATCACTGACTCTGAGGTTAAAAACGCGCCGCAGCTGTCTCAGATCTTGGGTGAAATATTGGATGCGTTGTCAGGCAAAGTGGTACTTGTTCACTACAAGAACATTGAAAGGCAGTTCTTTAATAACGCCTTGCTAAATAGCATCGGAGAGGGGATACAGTTTCCTGTTGTTGATACGTTAGATATTGAGTATGCGATACAACGCCGTGAATGCAGAGGTTTTATCAATAAGTTGAAAGGCAAGAAACCCGGTTCTGTACGATTAGGGCACGCTCGTGAAAGATATGGCCTCCCTGCTTATCAACCTCACCATGCCCTGACGGATGCGTTAGCAACTGCGGAGCTGTTTCAAGCACAACTGCAGTATCACTTTAATCGAAACATGCCAATATCTTCGGTTTGGCAATAGGCGTTATTTATGGTGAAAACAATAAAATGCAATGAGAGATAGGGGGCTTTAAGATTATGATGGCGGATTGAGTAACCGCTTATAAGAACAATGTTTTATGAACATGTGCTTGGTAGTGATGAAGACGTTTCATTACTCGAACTCCGACGAAAGTAATTTAAACTTGGTCACGTATTTTTAAGGAGATTATCCGTGAGCACCGATAATAACGGTGGCATTCAACGCACCGATGGAAAAGTAAACGCAATAGATACTGACTATCAAATTGGTCAGGATAACGTTGCGCTAAAGGTAGGCCCATTTGGCCTTGATATTCACAACCGTGTTTTTGCAATTTCTGGCTTAGCAATCGTCATGTTTGTTGTGATAACACTATTATTCCGAGAACAGGTAGAGCCGTTTTTTGCAGACCTACGAGCGGGTTTGTTACACAATTTAGACTGGTTTTTTCTCGCTTCAGGTAATATTTTTGTCATTGTCTGTGTCGGATTGATCTTCACACCATTGGGCCGTGTGCGAATCGGTGGTACTGAAGCAACACCGGATTACTCCTATGCCGGATGGTTGGCAATGCTATTTGCTGCAGGTATGGGCATTGGTCTCGTATTCTTCGGTGTATCAGAACCGATGTCCCATTTTAGTTCTGCGATTGGTGGCGTGAGCGTTGAGAATGGTGTACGTACTGACTGGGCACCGCTAGGTGGTGCAGAGGGTGATGCAACTGCAGCTTCGGCATTAGGGATGGCTGCGACGATTTACCACTGGGCACTTCATCCGTGGTCAATATACGCGCTCTTGGCTCTTGGACTGGCTATCTTTTCATTTAACAAAGGTTTGCCACTCACCATGCGCTCAATTTTTTACCCTTTGTTTGGTGAGCGTGTATGGGGTTGGACTGGTCATATTATCGATATTCTTGCAGTGGTAGCGACGGTTTTTGGTTTAGCAACATCGCTAGGCTACGGTGCGTCTCAAGCCGCAACGGGTTTGAACTTCCTGTTTGATGTCCCAATGACCAATACCACGCAGGTTATATTGATTATTGGTATTACTGCGCTCGCTTTAATCTCTGTTGTGGCTGGACTCGATAAGGGCGTGAAAATCTTATCTGAAATCAACATGGGTCTTGCAGCGCTGCTATTGCTATTTGTTATTGTTGTTGGCCCGACGATTGCGATTTTAACTGGTTTCTTCGAGAACATCGTTTCCTATGTGGCTAATATCCCTGCCTTATCTATGCCATTTGGACGAGAGGATGTGAATTACTCTCAAGGCTGGACGGCGTTTTACTGGGCGTGGTGGATTTCTTGGTCACCATTTGTGGGTATGTTCATCGCACGTGTGTCTCGCGGTCGTTCAGTTCGTGAGTTTATTATTTGCGTTATTCTTATCCCATCTTCAGTTTGTGTGTTATGGATGACGGCTTTTGGCGGTAACGCAATTAGCCAATACGTTAATGATGGCTACGAGGCGGTGTTTAACGCAGAACTACCTTTAAAACTTTTTGCCATGTTAGATGTTATGCCATTGGCTGAGATAACATCTTTTGTCGGCATTATCTTAGTCGTGGTGTTCTTCATTACCTCTTCTGACTCAGGATCACTGGTTATTGATACTATTGCTGCGGGCGGTAAGGTCGATGCACCAACGCCACAACGCGTGTTCTGGTGTACGTTTGAAGGTTTGGTTGCGATTGCATTGATGTTGGGTGGTGGTCTAGCTGCTGCTCAAGCAATGGCGGTGACGACTGGTTTACCGTTTACTATTGTTTTACTTGTTGCAACGGTATCTTTGATAAAAGGTTTGATGGATGAACCTCGTCCAAAGGCGGTTTCTAAGAAATCAAAATAACTAGTATCAGCAGTTAAATTATTGATAAAAGCGGTATGCGAAAGCATGCCGCTTTTTTTTGGATTTCTATTTTTCTCTGAGAAATGAACAGCATGGAAAACGGTCTTATTCTGGTTGTTTTTTGTACTGTGCATTTAGGTGACTATTTAATAAATTAGACCTCGAACTATTTTAACTTTTGGTTAATAGGTTTATTTTTGTGATTTGAATCACAAAAATACCGATAAAAAGGCGGATTATTTGATTTTTAGTCGCGAGGGATGCCCATAATAAAAAGGAAATTTAATTAGACCTCAAAGGATATGTATTTTCACATGATCACATCAGCACCTTGGGTCCTTTATCCAGAGATTGGAGAAGACTCAAGTAAAAAATGGATTTTTCGTGAGCCTAAAATCTCTGATGGTGACGACATTTACAGCTTGATTGCAGACTGTCCTCCATTGGACATGAACTCATCTTATTGCAATTTCCTACAGTCTACGCATTTCAGCAAAACCAGTATTTTGGTTGAGCAAAAAGGCGAAATCGCAGGTTTCATTTCCGGTTATCAGAAACCAGACGAGCAAGACGTTTTATTTGTCTGGCAAGTTGCAGTCTCACCTCGCTTTAGAGGTCATGGTTTAGCATTCCGCATGTTGAAAGAACTTCTCACCCGAGAGGAATTAGGCGGTGTTAAATCGGTAGAAACTACCATCACGGAAGATAATAAAGCCTCTTGGGCACTGTTCAAAAAGTTAGATGCGATGAACGGCAATTCTGGCCAAGTAAGCACATTTTTGGATGAAGAAGCCCACTTTAAAGGCAAACACGATACAGAATATTTGTATCGCATTCCTCTCAAATAATCCTCAAACAATAGGAATTAAAAACGGTCTCATCATGGATATTTTCAAAAAGCAGGAATCCAACGTACGCTCATATTCAAACAATTTCCCGGTCGTTTTTCGTAAAGCGAAAGGCTGCTGGCTAGAAACAGAACAAGGTGAACGATACTTAGACTTCCTTGCTGGAGCGGGATCTCTAAATTACGGCCATAACAATCCAGTACTAAAACAAGCGTTGCTTGAGTACATTGAAATGGACGGTATTACTCACGGTTTGGATATGCACTCAGAAGCGAAAGCATCGTTTCTGGAAGCGTTGGATACTTACATCCTTAAACCAAGAAACTTGGATTACAAGGTTCAGTTTACGGGCCCAACAGGTACTAACGCTGTTGAGGCGGCATTGAAGCTGGCTAAAAAAGTAAAAGGCCGCGACAGCGTCGTTGCGTTTACTAACGGTTTCCATGGTTGTACTGCTGGCGCACTGGCTGCAACGGGTAACCAGCATCACAGACAAGGTAACGGTTCTAGTCTAAGTAACGTCACTCGTATTCCATTTGAAGGTTACGCTGGCGTAGATGGTCTTGCGCTGTTCGAAACCATGCTAAATGATAACTCTGCAGGTATGGATAAACCAGCCGCTGTACTTCTTGAAACTGTGCAGGGTGAAGGTGGTTTAAATGCTGCTTCAAACGAGTGGTTACAACGTTTGAGCAAAATCTGTAAAGCCAATGACATTCTTGTGATTGTCGATGACATTCAAGCAGGTTGTGGACGTACCGGTACTTTCTTTAGTTTCGAGCCGTCTGGTATCCAACCGGATATCGTGACGCTATCGAAGTCGATCGGTGGTTACGGTTTGCCGATGGCTGTCGTATTACTTAAGCCTGAGCTTGACCAGTGGAAGCCAGGCGAGCATAACGGTACGTTCCGTGGCAATAATCACGCCTTTATTACTGCTGCAAAAGCACTAGAAATTTACTGGGCAAACGATGATTTTGAAACACACATCAAGCAGTGTTCAGACAAGGTAAGTGCTGTTATTGACCGTTGTGTTCGTCGCTTTCCACAAATGTTTGTGCAGAAAAAAGGCCGCGGCATGATGGTTGGTATTGAATGTATCAATGGCGACATGGCATCTGAAATTGCGAAAAACTGTTTCGAGAATGGAATGGTGATAGAGACAGCGGGTCCAGACGATGAAGTTGTGAAGTTCTTTTGTCCACTAACCATCAGCGAATCAGAGCTAGATCAAGGACTAAGCATCTTTGAAAATGCAGTAGAGACTATCGCTGCGAAACATTTCAAACAAGCATCTTAATAAGGATTTTAATTATGATCGTCAGAACTCTAGATGAATGCCGCAACAGCGAACGACGTGTTGTTTCAGATAACTGGGAAAGTGTCCGCATGTTGTTGAAAGACGACAACATGGGTTTCTCTTTCCACATCACAACGATTTATGAAGATACAGAAACTCATATTCACTATCAAAACCACCTTGAATCGGTGTTTTGTATGAGTGGTGAAGGTGAGATTGAAGTTGTAGGTGGAGAAACGTACCCAATCAAACCAGGTACATTATACATCCTTGATAAACACGATGAGCACTACTTGAGAGCTTATAAGAATAAAGAAATGGTAATGGCGTGTGTGTTTAACCCACCGATTACTGGCGCTGAAGTGCACGATGAAAACGGTGTTTATCCTCTCGTTGACTAAAAGATGATGGTGGGGTGCTTTGCCACCCCACACTTTACTATCTCTTCTTTTTTCTTTTTAAAGTTACCAATCAAAAAAGGCTTATCATGACATTTACCGTAGAAAAAATCGGCGGTACATCAATGACAGCATTTGATGCTGTTCTCGACAATATTATTCTTCGTCCCAAAACACCATACAATCGTATTTTTGTCGTATCTGCATACGGTGGTATGACCGATGCGCTGCTTGAGTGTAAAAAAACCAGTAAACCAGGCGTTTATCAGCTTATCGCGAAACGCGACGACAAATGGGAAGAAGCGTTAGCGTACGTTGAAAGCCGTATGTTGCTGACCAATGAAAATATTTTTGCGGACCCAATGAATCGTATCCGTGCGGATAAATTCATTCGCTCCCGCATTGCTGAAGCGAAAAACTGTATCGCGAATATTTTAGAAACCTGTCAGTACGGTCAATTTTCGTTGCGCCAGTACTTGCCTCAAATTCGAGAGTTTCTCTCGTCTATCGGTGAGGCACATAGTGCTTACAACACAGCACTAAAACTAAAAAATATGGGTATTAACGCTAAGTTCGTTGACCTGTCTGGTTGGGATAATCAAGCGCCAAGAAGCCTTGATGAGTCGATCAGTGACGCGTTTGCTGATATCGATGTATCAAAAGAACTGCCAATCGTGACAGGTTATGCTTACTGTAAAGAGGGCCTAATGCACACTTATGACCGAGGTTATAGTGAGATGACATTTAGCCGAATTGCAGCAATAACAAAAGCGGATTTAGCAGTAATTCACAAAGAGTACCACTTGAGCTCAGCGGACCCACGCGTTGTTGGCCCTGAAAAAGTATTACCAATTGGTAGTACAAACTATGACGTAGCAGACCAACTTGCCAACCTTGGCATGGAAGCGATTCACCCAAATGCCGCTGCGGGTTTGCGTGAAAGTGGTATTGAGCTACAGATTAAAAATACATTCGAACCTGAACACGAAGGTACTTTGATCTCTTCAAGCTACCGCCCAGAAGAAGACAAAGTCGAGATCATCGCAGGTAAAGAGAAAGTATTTGCACTGCATTTGTTTGACCAAGCAATGGTAGGAAAAGCCGATAACGTTAGTTACGAATTGATGGAAATCATCTCCGATGCTCGTGTAAGTTTGGTTGGTAAAGAGATGAACGCTAACTCTATTACTTACTATCTAGGTGGCAGTACAGATAGCTTAAACAAAGTATTGTATAAAGCCGAGAAACGTTATCCTAATGCCTCGATTAAAGGTCGTATGGTCGCGCTTATCTCAGCCATCGGTTCTCAAATTGATACCAACAAGACGTTGGCGAAAGGTGTGCTTGCATTGATGAATAATGGCGTTACGCCAGTTGCACTGCACTCATCATTGAGAAATGTAAATGTTCAATTTGTTGTCGGTGATAAGGAATACCAGCACGCGATTTGCGCATTGCATGATGAGTTTTTCCAAAGTAGCAGTTTAGCTAAATCGGTTAATGTGGCTTAGTTTATCCACGGTTAAAATACAAAGGAGAGCAGGTTAGCTCTCCTTTTTTGTTTTTCAGTTTGTACTCACAATGCCCACTTTGTATAGGCTAAACAGGCGATTTAAGTAAGTTCCTATGTAGCGATACACATAAGCCAGCAGAATGGTCTGCTGGATTAATGTTACTGATTAACTAACGTTAACTTAGTTTACTTAAACTTGCTGATTTCTTGTTCAACTTTGTCTAGTTGTTGCAGCTTCTCTTGCATTTTTAGAGAGTCGTAGTTTAGTGAAGCAGGGTTCATCGCTGTGCCACGTTGCATTGGGTATTCTGGAAGTGTTTTAAAGAACTCTCCCACAACGTCTTGAACAGGTACAAATAGCCACATGTTGTCAGCCATCCAACGCAAGTACATTTGTGATTCGCTTGGGCCTTTTTCGAATGGGTCAGCGCGTAGGTGGATGATTTTAGGCCAGTTCGGAGCAAAACGAACTGCGTTACTTAGGTTCCCTTCAAGCGTTGCAAAGTGAAGTTTCCAGTCATTCCAGCGGACAGCGTTTAATTCACCATTAGACGTAAAGTAAAGCAGCGACTCACGAGGGCCTTTTTCTTCCTTACCTTCAAAGTATGGCATGAAGTTATAACCATCTAAATGTACACGCCACTCTTTGCCATTTGCTTTGTAGCCTTCTGCCAGTTTTTCTTTTACATCAGGTACGCCAGCAGCTGCCAATAATGTAGGCAACCAGTCTTGGTGTGCCATCATTTCATTGATCTTGGTTCCTGGCTTAATTACGCCTGGCCAACGAACCAGTTGAGGAACACGCATACCGCCTTCCCAAGTTGTACCTTTTTCACCATGGAATGGTGTTGCGCCACCATCTGGCCAAGTCATGGTTTCTGCGCCGTTGTCCGTTGAGTAGATAACGATAGTGTTGTCTGCAACACCTAGCTCATCCAGCTTGTCGAGTAAAACACCTACATGATCATCGTGTTCCAGCATACCATCGGCATAAATGCTTACGCCTGATTTACCTTGGTATTTTTCCTGCAAGCGAGTCCAAACGTGCATACGAGTGGCGTTATGCCAAATAAAGAAGGGTTTATCCGCCTTAACTGCTTTTTCCATAAATGCCAAAGAGCTCTCTAGGAACTCTTCATCTGCGTGCTCCATACGTTTTCGTGTCATCGGGCCAGTGTCTTCAATCTTACCGTCGGCATAAGACTTAATGACACCACGAGGGCCATAGTTTTTACGAAACTCTGGGTCTTTAGGGTAGTAATAAGTTTCAGGTTCTTCTTCTGCGTTTAGGTGATATAAGTTACCGAAGAATTCGTCAAAGCCGTGTTTTGTCGGTAAGTGCTTATCTTGGTCACCTAAGTGGTTTTTACCAAATTGACCCGTCATGTAACCTTGTTCTTTTAACAGGTCTGCAATGGTTGGCGCCCAATCAGGTATGCCGTGGTCAGAGCCTGGCATACCAATTGTTAACAAACCCGTACGAAATGGCTCTTCACCCGTAATAAAGGCAGCGCGACCAGCAGTACAAGACTGTTGTCCGTAGTGATCTGTGAACAACGCACCTTCATTCGCGATACGGTCGATGTTTGGCGTTTTGTAACTCATCATACCTTGGTTGTATGCGCTGATATTCCAGTAGCCGATATCGTCACCAAAAATTGCCAGAATATTCGGTTTGTCGGCTGCCATAGCAGCACTGGACGCCGCTAACAGTCCTGCGCCCACAGCGATTTTGCTCAATTGATTTGCCATAAAAACTCCAGATTGTTGAGAGTAAAGATAAGCACAAGTGAGCCTTATGCTTAGTTGCTGCATAAGTTAATGATGTATATAGAAAAATCCTCTTATACTCGATATAACCATAAGTTATTGCTGGGTGGTAACTATTTGTTAATTAAGAAGAAATAGGATTGTCCTGTTAGTTTGTAGAGATTCGTAAAGTAGATTTAGATCACTGAAGAGCCTTATTTTTATTGCGTAGTAGAAGAGGGGATGGAAATGAAAAACAATAGGATGCTCGCTTGTTTTACGGTCCTAAAGCAATACTAAAGTCGTTATGTATTGCTTGTAATTATTTGTATAACCAGTGATTTAGTGTCTATATTGATTTAGGTTGTACATTATAAATATAAGGATATCTATGAGTCAGTGGGCAGGCCGGTTTCGTATTTTATTGCTGGTCAACGTTGTTGTCAGTTTTATGGCTTTTTCTCAAGAGTTATTAATAGAGAAACCAAATATTCCTTCAGGCTTAAATCCAGAATATGCTGGCACACAAGCTTGTATAGATTGCCACCAAAACGAGGTAGCGGCCTGGAAAGGGTCACATCACGATATGGCCATGAAGCATGCAAGTACAACCTCTGTACGTGGTGATTTTGATAACCATGTTGTAACGCACAAAGGAATGCCTAATCGTTTTTTTAAAAAAGGCGACGAATTTTGGGTCAATATTCAAGGTGCTGATGGGCAATGGCATGACTATAAGATCAGCTATACATTTGGCTGGGAGCCATTACAGCAGTACATGGTCGAGTTTGAAGATGGACGCGTGCAGCTTATTCCTTTTGCTTGGGACACAAGAGCTAAAGTTGAAGGGGGACAGCGTTGGTTTCATCTTTATCCAGAAACGACAACAACGGATGAATTCTATTGGACCAATACCGGGCAAAATTGGAACTTCATGTGTGCTGATTGCCATTCAACGAACCTAAAGAAGAATTACGACGCAGACAAAAACACTTACAACAGCTCATGGTCAGAGATTAATGTGGGATGCGAAGCATGCCATGGTCCTGCTAGTCAGCACATAGAACTGGCCAAGAAATACAAAAATGCTGGCACGTCTTTTGAGCATGACAGCCATTATGGCTTTGATCGAAATTTGTCTAAAGCAGTGTCGGATTGGGTGTTTGAGGAAGGCCATAGTACGTTACAGCCGAAATCAATTGAAGCAACCAATCAAGTGCAAACATGCGCTCAATGCCATAGTCGCCGAACCCAGTTAAATGAAACAGGTGATCATGTTAAAGGTTCCTTTTTTGATAAATATCGCTTAAGTCTTATAACACCTGAACTCTACTATCATGATGGACAGATTTACGACGAAGATTATGTTTATGGTTCGTTTCTTCAATCTGAAATGGCGGAGAAGGGGGTCACGTGCACTAATTGCCATGATCCACACACGGCAGAGTTAACGATCCCAGAAGAGGCAGTATGTTCGCAATGCCATATTGCATCGGAATATACACCTGAAAAGCATACCTTTCATAAGGCTGGATCTGAAGCATCGCAATGTACGACTTGTCACATGCCAGAAACGACTTACATGCAAGTCGATCCTCGTAGAGACCACAGTTGGCATATTCCACGACCGGATTTGAGCAAACATATTGGAACGCCCAATGTTTGCATGTCATGCCATGAAGATAAAAGCAATCAATGGGCCGATGAACAGATAGCAAAATGGTACCCGAATTCGAAGTATCGTAATCAGCAACATTTTGCTGTCGCATTTTATGCGGATTCAATTGGTCATCAAGGAGCAGCAAATGCGTTGGCATACTCTGCTCAGGATTCGTCGTTAAAAGACATTATTCGTGCTTCAGCCCTGGAGAGAATGGGGGGCAATACTGACCAAAATACAACAGTATCTTTGGCTAGGGCCGTTAAGAATGAGAATGAAATGGTTCGATTAGGGGCAATTTCAGGCTCGTCTGGTTATGAATTTCATGATCGGTGGCGGATTCTAGAGCCATTGCTTGGTGACCCGGTGCTTTCAGTGAGAGCGGAAGCTGCCTCGGTGCTGGTAGCGAACTACGCACAAATGACCCCTTTACAAAAAGATATCATTAAATCGCCTTTAGAAGAGTACATGGAAATTCAAGAGTTTAATGCCGATCGTGGTTTCGGAAGAACCAATTTGGCGAATGTGTACCGCAGCTTAGGTGAAATCGACAAAGCGGCCGAGCTGTATAAACAAGCGATCAGTATCGAACCCTATTTCGAAAATAGCTACGTTAACCTAGCAGATTTGTATCGCCACCTAGGTGAAGAAGAAGCTGCGCTCACGGTGCTACAACAAGGGATGAAAGCTCAACCTAAATCCAGCACATTACCATACAGCGCAGGTCTTTCTTTGTTACGTCAAGGCAAAGCTGATGATGCGAAACAGCTACTTAAACGCGCCGCAGAAATTGGTGAAACTAATGCGCATTATTGGTACGTGTACGGTCTAGCTTTAGAAAAAAGCGATGTTCTAGAAGCCAGTAAAGCGTTGCATACAGCATTTGAAGTCGGAGGCAATCCACAACACTTGTTTGCTCAATGCGAGGTTCTAGCGAGAAATCATAAAAAAGGTGCTGTCGCTTTTGCTTTCGATAGGTGCATACAAGAGCTTAGTCACTATGCACCTAAACAAGCTATTGATCAGCTTAAAGCCTCTATTGTTGGGGTCAATAGGAGCTAATTACCAAAAGTGGAGCTTTTATCGCTCCATTTTTTTTCTTACTTAGTTTAATCAGCGTCTTTCGCTAATCTCAGCCCCATGTCGGACATGATGACTGACTGGCTAGCAAAATCGCGACGATAGTTTTCGGATTCGTCAGCATCATAGGCAAAGCTACCACCTCGTACAGACTTGTGTGCAAGGCTTTCTTTTTCATCTTTTGCGTTTACCGGATTATCACTTGGTGCCGATTTGTAATAGCCTTCATCAAAGGCATCAATAACAAACTCACCAACATTACCCGTCATATCGTATAAGCCAAGCTCATTCGGTTTTTTCTGACCTACCTTGTGTGCTTTGTTGTTTGAGTTACTGGCATACCAGGCAACGTCGTTAATATCATCAGACCCCGCGTAAGTGAATCCTTGACTTAGATTCCCCCCTTTCGCTGCAAACTCCCATTCTGCTTCGGTGGGTAAACGATAGTGCTCTCCCGTTTTTTCATTCAATTTCTTTATAAAATAATTGGCTTGTTGCCAGCTAATGTTATTTACGGGCGTATTTGGGTTTCTAAAATAGCTCAGAGAAGATCCTGTAACCGATTCGAATAACTCTTGGGTTACCTCAAATTTTGCCAAATAGAAATCATCCACGCGAACGGTGCGGGCCGGGCGCTCGGATTTATTTGCTGATGGATTATCCGAGCCCATCGTAAATTGTCCGCCTTCAATAAGAACCATATCTTGATCGATTTTTTGAGCAAGAGGGCTAGGTTGTGTTGTTGCACATCCAGTCATAATTAGCGAAATCGAAATAGCGGCACCAAGGTAAAGAGTATTACTTTTGGAATGCTTCATAGGGGAGCTCCATCAACATTTATGATCAAAGAATTTTATCAGGCAAGTCTATGAAAAACAGTTATACACACTATAACAAGCGCCACGAATAATTGAACATTATCATCACACTAGGCGATTAACTTAATGATTAGTCTTAACGCCGTTGGGCACAGGCTAGCAACTAAGAAGGTGATGAATGCACATAACTCAAGGTCCGCAGTTCAATGGAAAAGCATCCAAGCGATTACATGTCATGGCGAAACCTATCGGTGCAGTGTGCAATATCGATTGCACCTATTGTTATTACCTAAGCAAACAAGATTTACTTGAGTACAAGCCAGGCTGCTCACCAGTCATGGATGAGGAAACGCTCGAGACCTATATCCGTCAATATATAGCGGGACAGAATACACCTGAAATCATTTTCTCTTGGCAGGGTGGTGAGCCGACAATGCTAGGTTTGGATTATTTCAAGACAATTGTTGAGCTACAGAATAAATACCGTCCCGATGGCATTACGATCTCCAATGATCTCCAGACTAATGGCACACTGCTTAACGATGAATGGTGTGAGTTTTTAAAGGCGAACAACTTTCTCGTCGGTTTAAGCATTGATGGCCCAGAAATGATGCACAACGCTTACCGAACAAACCGAGCTGGTAGAGGCACATTCCGGCAAGTTATGAATGCGGTTGAATTATTACATAAGCACGAAGTAAAGTTTGCTACGCTCACTTGTGTTAACAACTTGACCGGACGTAACCCACTTGAAGTGTACCGATTCTTGCGAGATGAAGTACGCTCCCCTCAAATGCAGTTTATTCCAATAGTTGAGCAGAAAACATTCAGAACAACCGCCCCTCAAACTTGGGAGCCAAACGAGCAACTAAAGCAAGGAGATAAACGGTTGATCCCAGGTCATAAAGATGCCGTTATTGAGCCTTTTTGCGTTGCGGATGAAGCATGGGGAAATTTTCTGATCGCGATTTTCAATGAATGGGTTTTACACGATATCGGCAACGTGTTTGTGCAGTACTTTGAAGCCAGTATCGAAACCTGGATGGGCAGAAAAAACCCACTGTGTACGTTAGGTGAAATCTGCGGGAAGGGCTTAGCAATGGAGCCTAATGGTGATGTGTTTGCGTGTGATCATTACGTGTACCCAGAATATAAGGTTGGAAACATTCATCACGAAAAGCTCGATACGCTCGCTTATAGCTCTGAGCAGCAGAAATTTGGGTTTGCTAAAAGTCGTACGCTGCCCCAACAGTGCCTTCAATGTGATTATCAATTTGCATGTTTTGGAGAATGTCCCAAAAACCGTTTTATCCGTACTAGGCAAGGTGAGCCTGGTCTTAATTATCTCTGCGCGGGTTGGAAGAAGTTTTTTACCCATGTTGATCAGTCGATGGCGTACATCTTACGAGCGACAGGTAACCCAGTGGTTCACGGTAAATACAGTGACCAGATTCTACGCCAGCAAGCTACTCAAACACAGACTGTGTTTGAAACGAAGTTTTAAGATAGTCACTACGCCTGCTACAGGCCCGGAAATGAAAGAATATAGGTTATTGAATGCAAAAAATTAAGCTGCTCTCTAAATCATTACTCGTGATCTCGATCGGCATTGCTGCGAGTCAAACAGCAGTGGCACAAGAAACAACATTGCTAGACCCAGACCAGGTATCGCCGACAACGGTTGTCACTCCACAAGAAGCTCAAATGACACCGGCGCAACGAGTCGAAAAGCTGTCTTATGATGCGCAAAATAAAAAGTTGTCTTCAGAAAAACGTATTGATGCTTTACGTGAGTTAGCCAACTATCCAAGCCAAAATGCATTGGTTGCAGTTGCCCGTGGGTTGCAGGATGAAGATGCAGGTATTCGCGAAGCTGCGATCGTGGGAGCACAGCCATATATGATTGAGCACCGTTGGCGTTTGATTTCACCATTATTGAGTGATGACGCCGCCATGGTGCGAATTACAGCAGCGATTAACCTCGTTCGAGATTACGCCAATTTGAGTTCGGAGCAACAGCAGTCACTTGAGGGGCCTGTTTCAGAGCTGACAGCACACTTGTCCAGTAAGAACGATAATGTTTCCAAGTTATTACTTGCAGACGTTTACCGTTGGCATCGTGATTGGGATAAAGCGGCGCTGATATACCCAGAGTTAACTAAGCTTGAGCCAAACAACCCTCAAGTTTGGTTAAGCTATGCAGACAACTTCCGAGCGCAACAGCTAGACCAAAAAGCTATCAACGTGCTTGACGAGGGTATCAAGCTAAATTCAGAAGATGCCTCGCTGCATTATTCTAAATCTCTCGCTTTGGTTAGATTAGACAAAAAGAAAGAAGCGGCGTTTGAAATAGACAAAGCTGCGACGATGGCAAAGACGAACAGTTACTTTTGGTACTTAAATGGTGTTCTGCAAGAAGAGTTAGACTTGAAGAAGTCTGTCAACGCTTTTGAGCAAGCGTATTTGATATCCGGTGCTCCAGAACAATTGTATGCCGTGTGTGACATCTATGTTAGATACGGCAACCCTAAAACGGATGACTGTTTAACAGAGCTAACGAAGGTCGCTCCCGACTATGTTATTGAAGAGCTCAATCAGAAAAAGGGACGTAAAAGTGCCCCTACATCAGTTGAAGCCAATGAATTTAAACTCTAATCGTTAAATTCCATGTTTCTATTTTAATAAAATAGTGGACTAGATTAGTGACGTTGTCACTTTTTGGTGGCCGTTGCATATTTCAGTTCAATATGCGCCTGTTTCAATTGAACTATACTTTTGATTGGATTCGCACCTAGCACCTCAATATAAGGAATTAAGATGGCTATAAAGTTAAAGACGATTGTCTTAGCAACAGGTTTTGCTCTGTCTAGTTACGCTGTTGCTGCTGATATGCAAGATCCACTTCCGTCATGGAACAACACTGACGCTAAGCAAGCTATTATGGCGTTTGTTACGAAAACAACGACCCAAGGTTCGGATTCCTATGTTCCTGAAAGCCAACGAATCGCGACGTTTGATAATGATGGAACACTTTGGGCAGAAAAGCCTGTTTATCTACAGTTGTTTTTTGCGATCGATAGAGTAAAAGAAATGGCCTCTGAGCATCCTGATTGGAAGACAACCGAACCCTTTGCTTCCGCATTAAAAGGTGACATGGAGGGGATTGGTAAACAAGGACTCGAAGGTGTAATGAAGCTTGTTATGGCAACCCATTCTGGAATGTCTACTGAACAGTTTCATCAAGAAGTTAAGGAATGGTTGAAAACGGCTGTCCATCCAACAACGGGTAGACCATACACTGAAATGGTCTATCAACCTATGCTCGAACTGCTCGACTATTTAAGAGCGAACGACTATCAGACCTACATCGTTTCTGGAGGCGGAATTGAATTTATGCGCGTTTGGGCGCCGGAAGTATACGGCATTCCAACGCAAAACATCGTGGGAACGACGTTAAAGGCGGAATATCAAAGTGTTGATGGAAAACCTACCATCCAACGCATGCCGGAAATAGACTTTGTCAATGACAAAGCAGTAAAGCCTGTGACGATTCAAAACTTCATTGGCAAACGTCCGGTAATGGCGTTTGGTAATTCTGATGGTGATTTACAGATGTTAGAGTGGACGAAAGCAGGTTCAGGTCCAAGATTTTCTGCGATTATCCATCACACGGATGACAAGCGTGAATGGGCGTATGATAAAGATTCGCATGTTGGTAAGTTAGATAAATCGTTTAAAGTAGGTGAAGAGCAAGGTTGGCTATTTGTCGATATGAAACAAGATTGGAATCAAGTGTTTAAAGAGAGCACTAAATGATAATCTTTGTTTGACCATAACTTGCTGCAACCAAACAATTGCAACGAAATAAAAGGCCTCACAATTGAGGCCTTAGTTAATTCCACAATAGCTTCGATACCTAGGGTCTAGTTTCTAGGTTGCTGTGTCATTGTTTCTACCACTTTTTCAATACTTAACGAGCTACCTTTCGTTGCAGGGAACTCCTTAAATGTCTCTAGGAACTTACGCACGATAGCTTGAGCAGGAACGAACATCCACATTTGATCAGCGTAAAAATGTCTGACGTAAAGTGCTGCATCTGGACCGACCTCAAATGGATCCATACGAAGGTTTACAATCAAAGGCCAACTAGGTGTTTTGCGGTATGCCTCATTAATGGCACCCTCCATAATACTGAAGTGGATCTTCCAGTCTTTATAACGAACGGCGTTTAAATTACCACCAGCATCGAAGTAAAAGATTTCTTTGCGTGCGCCTTCATCAGCTTTACCAGTCAGCAGATCAAGTTGGTTGTAGCCATCTAAATGTGCTTTAAAGGTTTTGCCCGCTGCTTTATGACCCTTCAATAGTTTTTCTTTCACATCAGGTTCGCCCACAGCTGCGAGTAGAGTTGGCATCCAGTCTTCTTGTGAAAAGATATCGTTGATAACCGTTCCTGGTTTAATGTTTCCAGGCCAGCGTACCATCATCGGAACGCGGAATCCGCCTTCCCAAGTCGTACCTTTTTCGCCCTTGAACGGTGTAGTACCACCATCTGGCCAGGTAAATTTCTCAGCGCCATTATCAGTACTAAAAACAACAATGGTGTTATCTGCTACGCCTAGCTCTTCAAGTTTATCAAGCATGACACCTACTTGATCATCTAGGTCCATCATGCCATCGGCGTATAAGCCGTAACCTGACTTCCCTTGATATTCTTCACTCAAATGTGTCCAGACGTGCATACGGGTTGAGTTATGCCAAATAAAGAATGGTTTGTCTTCTTTTACTGCTTTTTCCATAAAGGCCAAGCTAGCATCCATGAACTCTCGGTCTACGTTTTCCATACGCTTACGAGTAAGGGGACCTGTGTCCTCGATTTTGCCATCCGCAGTCGCCTTCAACACGCCTCGAGGTCCGAATTTTTTACGAAACTCTGGATCTTTTGGATAAAACTCAGACTCAGGCTCTTCTTCCGCGTTTAAATGGTATAGGTTACCAAAGAACTCATCAAACCCATGGTTAGTTGGTAGGTGCTCATCTTGATCACCAAGGTGGTTTTTACCAAACTGACCAGACACATAGCCGTGATTTTTAAGTAACTCTGCGATAGTAGGATCTTTCGATTGAATACCCTCTTTTGCGCCGGGCATACCAATAGTCAATAGACCGGTACGAAACGGATGTTGACCCAGAATAAATGAGGCTCGTCCGGCAGTACAACTCTGTTGTGCGTAAGCGTCTGTGAAAATGGCACCTTCATTGGCGATTTTATCAATGTTAGGAGTCTTCCCTCCCATCATACCATTGTGATATGCACTAATGTTGTATACACCTACATCGTCACCCCAGAACACAAGGATGTTGGGCTTATCGGCAGCAAAGGCTGTGGACGCAGCTAATGTACCGACCAATGCCATTACCTTTTTAATCGAGTTTCGCATGAAAATCCTCCGCGATAAATGAATCCATTATCGTTATATAACGTTACTAATTGTGTTCATCATGGCGAAGTCGAGTGAGATGACACCAAATGAGACAATGTAGTCAGTTGAATATAGTAGAGGTTTTTTGTTGCTTCCAAGTAATCCCTGTTTTTCAAAAATGTTAACTAACATGGACTAGACTTTAGTGTGTTTTAAGTGTGATAAGACGCACTTACAGGATTGAATTTCAATGAAAGGCGACACTATGAAAAATAAACTAGCAACTATCCTGTTTCTATGTATCCCGTTAGAAGTGGCTGCGGAAGAGGCACCAAATGTCGTGGTAATGTTGGTTGATAACCTTGGGTGGGGGGAACTAAGTTCCTATGGGAGTACCAGAGGTGTTGAAACTAAAAACTTAGATCAACTTGCTAGAGAAGGTGTACGCCTTACTAATTTTAATGTGGAACCGCAATGCACGCCAACTCGCTCCTCATTCATGACGGGGAGGCGAGCGCTTAGATCTGGGACAGATAAGGTTGTTTGGGGAGTACCTTACGGTATGGTGAACTGGGAGATAACCATTGCAGAGAAGTTTAAGGAACAAGGATATAACACGAGCCTTTACGGGAAATGGCATTTGGGAGACCAAAAAGGGCGCTTTCCAACGGATCAAGGCTTTGATGAATGGTATGGCATTGCAAATACGACGGATGAGTCAGAATATAGCTCTCAACCCGGTTATAAAGCTATATTACCTAAACCTCAAATCCTTTCAGCTAGAGCAGGGCAGGACCCTAAAGGGGTCAAAGAATATAATTTGGACTCACGTAGAACGATTGACAGTGAGCTAGTTGAACATGCCACAGATTTTATAAATCGAAATGTGAAAGAGAATAAGCCATTTTTCTCTGTAATTACTTTTACTCAACCACATTTACCGACGCTACCTCATCCTGATTTTATTGGTAAAACAGGCAAAGGAAATTACTCAGATGTGTTAGCTGAGATAGATTTTCGAGCTGGGCAAGTTATTGGTGCAATAGAAAAAGCAGGAATTAAAGACAATACACTAGTGATTTGGTTTTCTGACAACGGTCCAGAGTGGCATATGCCATACCAAGGCTCTAGCGGGCCATGGCGTGGTGCGTACTTTACGGCTCTTGAAGGGTCTCTCCGAACACCATTTATTGCCTCTTGGCCTAACCACATCAAACCGGGTAGAGTGAGTGATGAAATTATCCATGTTGTGGATCTATTTGCCTCACTTTCTCATGTCGGTGGATACAAATTACCAAGCGATAGAACAATAGATAGTATTGATCAGTGGGCCTTTTTAAAGGGAGATAGTGAAAAGTCTAATCGAGATGGTTTCATCGTTAACAATGGATCTGAAACCTACGCTTATAAGTGGGAAAATTACAAGATGCACTTTATTGATCAAGATATCATGCCGGAGAAAGGGCGCCCATTACAGATCCCTGAAATATACAATTTGATTGATGACCCTAAAGAGGAGTTTGATTTAAGAAATAATGCCACATGGTTATTTCCTATCATGATAGGAAAGAGAGTAAAGTTTGAATCTTCCGTTGCAACAAGCTGCGATACGATTCCTTTCCCTGCTCCATTTGGATATAAGCCCGATTGTAGCAAGGGGAATTTCAATCAATTTCCAGTGGATGGGTTACGCCAGAAGTAGTTTACCCCAATGGCTCTTTCTCGCATACATGAGGTATGTTTTTGGTTCAATATCTCATTAGAGCCATTTAGGGCCATGTTTTTTCTAGTTTCATTTGAACAGTCACATTCGTCGACCATACTTAAAGTTCGTTGTTTCATATGGGGCGAATTATGCAGCCAATACTCTACATTCAAGTCGGTAATGTTCTTTGGGCGGTTTTAAGTGACGGTTCTTGGATCCAAATGTTGCCTAACGAACAATTAGTTCCAGAAGTAGAGGTGGTTGTTCTTAATACTGACATTCTCGATATTGCATTTAATGAAGATACAACAAGTGAGGATGAATCGAGTTCGAATGATCTTTTAATTGCTTCTCAAAACGGTATTGAATCCACTTTTAATCAGAGCGTTCGAGATTTTAGTGAGTCTTCTGGTGGGTTAAGTTTTGTTGCCTATATTCGCGCTGTTTTACCTGAGCAACTCGTTTCTAATGGCTATGTTACCAGGCCAGCAGTGCAAGAAAGAGAAAACCCAACTTCTGAGACTCAGGCTCCTGAGCGGTTGAATCCCGATGCTATATTAACGGTGGATATTCTTGATGGCGGCGATGGATACGAAAACCAGTTTGAAGTTCCTAGTGTCACGATTCAAGGTGACGCACTCAAGATAAGCGATGAGTGGCTTGTTACTATCACCATTACCGACAGCCTCAATAATTCCATTACTGTTACAACGACCGTAGAGAATGAGGCTTATACCCTATCAGGCGTTGATCTGTCTTCTCTTGCTGAAGGGCCGCTTACGGTGACTTCTGTGGTTTCTGACATTTATGGCAATAACCTGAACGCCGTCGATACGACCATTAAAGATACGCTTGCAACGGTGAACGTCAATTTTGATGGTGGAGGGGATGAGTATTTAAATCAGTACGAAATCGCGACTACTCGCCTCGAAGGGACGATTGAAAACATTGAAGATGGCCAGCGTATCCAAGTTACGGTAACCGACTCGTTAGGAGCGGTCATAAACTTAGAAACGGTGGTGACTGGTGGAAGTTGGTCTCTGGACGACGTTGACCTTTCTGGATTGTCTGAAGGTACGCTGACCGTTGTTGCTGAGAGTATAGATATAGCGGGCAACCCTGCAACCAGTGAAAACACCATCATCAAAGATACGCTCGCAAGTGTGACGGTGGACGTTGACGATGGCGGAGACGGCTATTTAAACATTGAAGAGCGCCAATCTGTCACTTTGTCAGGGCAAGTCAGTGATGTTGAAAATGGTCAGACGGTTTCTGTCACGGTTCAAGACAGCTTGGGGGCGATGCTCTCGTTCAATGCCGTTGTCGTTGATGGTATGTGGCAAGTCGAAGGGGCGAACTTATCCACGTTAGCCGATGGGGCGTTAACCGTATCTGCCTCCGTGAATGATGTGGCGGGCAACCAAGCGAAAGCGATGGATGAGGCTACGACCATAGATGCCACTGCTCCCACCATTGATATCGATACGGATTTTTATATTAGCGGTGGTCTTGCCATTGATGATTTCCGTGAGGGTATAGTCACGGAAATGAGAGGGACAACCAGTGGTGTAGAGCAAGGTCTGGCAGTGACGATTCGGGTCAGTGACGGAGACAGCACGCTGAATTTTACTGGCCTCGTTGATGCATCAGGTTCGTGGACAGTAACCGGAATTGACGTAAACACTCTCAATCTAAACAACACGTGGACCATTGAAGCAGAAGTGTTGGATGCCGCCGGCAACCACGTGGTCGATACCATGCCGACAATAGTGCTACCCGGTTCAACGGTATTTTCTGAAAACATCGTTGGATTTTTTGGTGAGCAAAGCAGCTCGGCAGCCATCAACATAGAAAATGGTGTGCCAGCACTGCATGCAGAGCAACCAAGTTTGAGCGCGCTTACATCGGTCGGTCAATCTATAAATCTTGTTGTTGCAGAAGATGGGTTGAGCTTACAAGGAACATCGACTGACGACCGATTAGTTTTCTCAGCAGAAGTCAATGATGATGGTACGGTTCAAATTACTTTTTATGAAGCGATTGATCATGGTGTAGGTCAAGATGAGCTGGTGACTAACGTATTGGTTGAAAGCATTCAAAGTGATGCTGACGGCACACAAGAGGCTGTTGTGGCTCCCCTAGAAATCGCCATCCTTGATGCCGATCCAGTGATCGAAAATGAGTCATATAGTGTAACCGAAGGCCAAGTCATTTCTGGCAATGTACTGGAGAATGACATTGATATTGATGGTGACTTGTACATTCGATATGTCAGAGCCGGAGGAGAGATCCAGTCTGTCCCTGATGGTGGCTCAGTAAGTTTTAGTCTAGAGAAGGGTGAATTAACCGTATTTTCAGATGGCTCTTGGCAGTTGAATGCCAGTCGCAACTTAGATCACACGGTTGAGCAAAGTCTCGTTTTTGATTATCTCGCAGCCGATGATTCAAAAGATTACGGTGTAGCAACCGCAACTATCGACATTATAGATGGCCAAGCGGGTTATGTAGGCAGCGCTACTATAAACGCAGCAGAAGTACCTCTGGGAGAGGCATTATTAACCACCGAAGGCAGTGTTAATGTGATTGCTGGCTCTGATAACCCTGATCCGACTAGTTTGTATTTTGGTGGGGCATCCATTACTAAGTTAGAGGCATTAGGGCTTACAAGCTCAGTCTCTGATAATGAGCTTAGCTACACGTTAAGTTCCAGTGGAAAGCAAATCACAGCATTTGCTAATGGTGTCACTGTATTTACGTTAACATTGAGTGGCATTGAGTCGGGTAACGATGTACTAGCTTCAATCTCGCTTACTCTTGATCATCCTATCGATCAATTCAATAGTAGTGATACGGTCACTTTCCCGCTGACCATTGGAGGGACAGATCTAGACTCCACACCGCTTGTAGAGAATGAAATTGATTTCGTGTTGAAAGATGGTGTTGATCCTACGTTGAGCAACTTGACTGTTGTTGCAATGGAAGAGATTAATCTAGAAAGTGGGGCAATCTTTAAGACTGGGAGCCTTCAACTCGATATCGGGAGTGATTATGTTGACTCTCTTCGATTTAGCGAATTAAACCAGCCCACATTAGTGAGTAGTGAAAGTGAGTTGCTTTACCGTCTGTCTGATGACGGTACGACAATTACTGGCTATATCTTAGAAGGTGGGGTGGAAGTAAATATTTTTCAATCGAAACTATTATCCACATTACCTGTAGAGTCGAGTAGTGAAATAGAGTATTCCTTTGAATTATATCGCTCTTTCGATCTGTCAAAAGATCAAATCCTGGATATACCATTGTTAGTTAATGCAACAGATTCAGACGGTGACACCACCTCCGTAACATTGGATATTACCTTAGAGGCAATTGAAGGTTTGAACGATGATGCCTCTTTAACGGTGGATATTCTTGATGGCGGCGATGGATACGAAAACCAGTTTGAAGTTCCTAGTGTCACGACTCAAGGTGACGCACTCAAGATAAGCGATGAGTGGCTTGTTACTATCACCATTACCGACAGCCTCAATAATTCCATTACTGTTACAACGACCGTAGAGAATGAGGCTTATACCCTATCAGGCGTTGATCTGTCTTCTCTTGCTGAAGGGCCGCTTACGGTGACTTCTGTGGTTTCTGACATTTATGGCAATAACCTGAACGCCGTCGATACGACCATTAAAGATACGCTTGCAACGGTGAACGTCAATTTTGATGGTGGAGGGGATGAGTATTTAAATCAGTACGAAATCGCGACTACTCGCCTCGAAGGGACGATTGAAAACATTGAAGATGGCCAGCGTATCCAAGTTACGGTAACCGACTCGTTAGGAGCGGTCATAAACTTAGAAACGGTGGTGACTGGTGGAAGTTGGTCTCTGGACGACGTTGACCTTTCTGGATTGTCTGAAGGTACGCTGACCGTTGTTGCTGAGAGTATAGATATAGCGGGCAACCCTGCAACCAGTGAAAACACCATCATCAAAGATACGCTCGCAAGTGTGACGGTGGACGTTGACGATGGCGGAGACGGCTATTTAAACATTGAAGAGCGCCAATCTGTCACTTTGTCAGGGCAAGTCAGTGATGTTGAAAATGGTCAGACGGTTTCTGTCACGGTTCAAGACAGCTTGGGGGCGATGCTCTCGTTCAATGCCGTTGTCGTTGATGGTATGTGGCAAGTCGAAGGGGCGAACTTATCCACGTTAGCCGATGGGGCGTTAACCGTATCTGCCTCCGTGAATGATGTGGCGGGCAACCAAGCGAAAGCGATGGATGAGGCTACGACCATAGATGCCACTGCTCCCACCATTGATATCGATACGGATTTTTATATTAGCGGTGGTCTTGCCATTGATGATTTCCGTGAGGGTATAGTCACGGAAATGAGAGGGACAACCAGTGGTGTAGAGCAAGGTCTGGCAGTGACGATTCGGGTCAGTGACGGAGACAGCACGCTGAATTTTACTGGCCTCGTTGATGCATCAGGTTCGTGGACAGTAACCGGAATTGACGTAAACACTCTCAATCTAAACAACACGTGGACCATTGAAGCAGAAGTGTTGGATGCCGCCGGCAACCACGTGGTCGATACCATGCCGACAATAGTGCTACCCGGTTCAACGGTATTTTCTGAAAACATCGTTGGATTTTTTGGTGAGCAAAGCAGCTCGGCAGCCATCAACATAGAAAATGGTGTGCCAGCACTGCATGCAGAGCAACCAAGTTTGAGCGCGCTTACATCGGTCGGTCAATCTATAAATCTTGTTGTTGCAGAAGATGGGTTGAGCTTACAAGGAACATCGACTGACGACCGATTAGTTTTCTCAGCAGAAGTCAATGATGATGGTACGGTTCAAATTACTTTTTATGAAGCGATTGATCATGGTGTAGGTCAAGATGAGCTGGTGACTAACGTATTGGTTGAAAGCATTCAAAGTGATGCTGACGGTACACAAGAGACGGTTGTGGCACCGTTAACGATTACTATTTATGACTCTGATCCGGTGATTAGAGATGACACATACTCAGTCTTAGAAGATCAAACAATTACGGGCAATCTACTTGAAAATGATATTGATCTTGATGGAACACTTTATGTGAAATTTGTAGAGGCTGGCGGGGAGCAGAAGTCAATTCTAGAGGGGGGATCCGTAAGTTTTAGTTTAGAAAAAGGCGAATTAACCGTATTTTCTGATGGCTCTTGGCAGTTTGATGCAGGTCGAAACCTAGATCATTCGGTCGAGCAAAGTGTTTCTTTCAGCTATTTAGCTGCAGATGACTCCCAAGACTATGGCTTGGCTAACGCGACCATTGACATTACTGATGGACAAGCAGGTTACGTAGGCAATGCGACTATAGACGTAACAGAAGTCCCTTTGGATGGCCCGATATTGAACTTTGAAGGAACTGTCAATATTGTCGCGGGATCTGACAATCCGGATCCGAGTAGTTTGTATTTCGGTGGGTCATCTATTACTAAGTTAGAAGCATTAGGGCTTACAAGCTCAGTCTCTGATAGTGAGCTTAGCTACACGTTAAGTTCCAGTGGAAAGCAAATTACAGCATTTGCGAATGGTGTCACTGTATTTACGTTAACATTGAGTGGCGTTGAGTCGGGTAACGATGTATTAGCTTCAATTTCACTTACTCTTGAGCACCCTATCGATCAATTCAATAGCAGTGATACGGTAACCTTCCCGTTGACCATTGGTGGCGTAGATTTAGATGCCACACCGCTTGTAGAGAATGAAATTGATTATGTTCTAAAGGATGGCACAGACCCAACTTTAAATAATTTGAATGGGGTAGAAGCAAAAGAATTTGATCTCGCAAATGGAAGTGTGTTGAGCTCAGGGAATTTTCAAGTTGAGGTTGGCAGTGATTACCTCGAATCTTTGTCGTTCATCGTCTCTGAACAACCCTTGTTGACGAGTGGTGAACAAGTCGTGCTTTATCAAGTCTCTGCGGATGGCAAAACACTTGATGGTTATATTCTTGACGAAGATGGGCAAACTCAGATTCCCATCTTTCAAGCTACCCTCAATGCTTCATTACCTATTGATGCAAATAGCGACATTACCTACTCCTTTGAGCTTTTTCAGGCTCTCGACCAACAAGAAAATACTGATCCAAACGTACCTCTCGTTGTTACTGCAATGGACTCAGACCAAGATAACACGTCGGTCGTTTTAGACATTAATGTGATAGATAACGACAATGGACAAGCGCTAATCAATAGTGGCAATGTCGAGTTGACTGAAACACCTGTCGATACAAACATTGCTTCTGATGGGGTTTCAGCCATAGCGAATACGGATGTGATAGTTACGTCATCATTCGATCCGATTGTGTATCTGGGTGTTGACATAAATGATGGAGATACTGTCAAAACTACACTTGGTGATGCAGTTACTTACAACGGAGAGGCTGTCACTTGGTACGATAACAATGATGGAAGCTTTGACGCAATTTCAGACAATGGAGACGTTATATTTAGGGTCACGTTACCTAGTGACTTCTCTTTGCCATCAAATGATACGTCTACGGTTAATGTAACTGTAGAGCTTTATCACTCGCTTGACCATGTTTTAGGTGATGGGACGCAATTGTCGATCTCTATGCCTATCGTGGCGAGAGATTCTGATGGAAGCGAGATCTCTACGGAGTCCAACATACTGGTCTATGATGGCTTGTTTCCGGAACTAGTAATTACAGAGGGAATCACAGTCAATGAAAGCGGGCTGAATGATGATTCGCTTGATTCTGGCATCGAGGGCTCGTCACCATCCATTACGCTAGTACAAGGTTCAGACTCTATCGCCAGTGTGAGCGTGAATATCGATATGTTCAATGCGCTCGGCTATAAAACAAGTAGTGGCAGCCTGGTTGCGCTTGATTCACCGGACTCGAATGGTTGGTTATATGCAAGAGATGAAAGCGAGCAAGACGTCTTTAGAATTAGATTTAATACCGATGGGACTGTCGAGTTTGATCTATACCGTGCACTTGAACACGATGAACCTGACGGTGTTCCAGCGGACGAGAACATATTAGAACTCAGTTTTTCAATTTATGCCGTTGATAAGGATGGCGACCAGTCTGAAGCTGAGACATATACCGTTAGTGTAGTAGATGATATCCCTGAAGACACAAGCTCACCAATAGAAATTGAACTTACCGAGGGGGATGAGTTTTCGGGAAACTGGTTTAGCAATAATGCCGACTTAATCAGTTCAGATGGCACGTTGATTTCAAGTTTGACCTATGCAGGTGAAACATACGATACGGCGAGTTCGGTATTTAGCAATGATGCTTGGACCATCGATTTAATCAATAGTAGTGATGGTAACTTAAAATATGGAACGCTGACTATTGCTCAAGATGGGACATTTACGCTAACTACCGAGCTTATTGTTAATACGCCTGTAGGTGGTTTGCTTGATGATCTAACGATAACTGTGACGGATGCAGACGGTGACCAAGCAAGCAGTGAAGCTCAATTAATTCTTGATGATGCCAGGGGCTTTATTCGAACCGTTAATGTAGATACGTTAGAAGATAATGGCGCGAATAACAGTGGAGACCCCACGCCAGTCGCGTTACCGATTAGAGTTTCTCCTGGGGATACGGAGAATAATGAGCGTGTTGAAGCGATAAGGATCTCTGTTGAATCTCTACAAGGAGGGGCTCTGTTTTTAGACGGAGTGCGCCTTGAAGATGATGATAATGACGGATTTATTAGTCTTTCTGGTACAGAGCTAATGGGGGTGGGTATATTCACCGTTCCAAATGGTGATCTCACTTATCAACCAGCGCTAAACCTGTCGGGCAACACTATCAAAGTTTCGTTAGCAGTGTCTGCATTAATCGTATCTGATGTCGAACCAGATGGTTTTGTATTACAAGGCAATAACACGTTAAATGTTAACGTTTTACCGGTTGCAGATTTGCCAGAGTGGTCTAGTGATTCGGACTTTTCTTATCAAAGTGTTGAAGATTCCGCTGAATCACTTTCACTCAATATTGTTGCTGAAAAGTTTGACCAAGACGGTTCTGAAACGCTCCACTACCAAATTTCGAATATTCCAGATGGACTTATATTAACACTTAATGGAAGTGCTATTGAGGAAGGTAAAGCGTATAGCCAATCCGAGTTAGATCAAATTGAAATCACATCTAACGAAAACTTAGCCGGAAGATTTACTTTTGATGTGACGGCAGTAACGACTGAGTCGGGTAGTGTGTTTGCCGATGAGCAAGATAAAACAGCGGAGATCACTGAGCAAGTTGTTATCGATATATCTCCAGATGCCGATGTGCCTACGCTGACCGTTAAAAACATTCAGGGGCTTGAAGACCAAGCGATTGACTTAAAAGAGTACATCCTAGGGCGGCTCACTGACACAGATGGCTCGGAGTCTCTGTCTTATCGCATAGAAGTTCAAGATGGTTGGACACTGCCTGTCGGAGCTGGGATTACGCTTATCGGTATTAATACCTACCTAGTGACCTCCAATGCCCTAGCCAATTCGGAGGCGTTACTTCAACCAAAATCGGATATCAGCTCATTTACTGAATCTCTATCCCTTCAAGTAACGGCCATTTCAACAGAGTCGACTATTGATGGCTTAGCACCTCTTAATGAAAGCGCCGAGAGCCAATCTGCAACCATTGCCATTAAGCTAAAAGGTGTGGTAGATGAACCAATTGTCCTAGATGGTGGACAGGGGAATTGGCAATATGATCAAGCGACTAAAGTAATTAGTAATCTCTCTACGTTAGACGAAGATAACCTGATACAACTGGATTTTATCATCCAGACATCAGACGACGATCTATCAGAAGAAATTAATATCTTGCTTCAGAACATCCCTTTGGGAACACAACTGACAGATGTAAATGGTGACCCTATTGTTCTTCCAGTTGCTTACGTGGACCCAATAACGGGGCCAGTTTATCAGGTCTCAAACGCTGTTCTTGAAAACACTTACCTCAAAACAGAGCAAGATTTTAGTGGAACACTGAGCATGGATGTTATCGTCGTTTCAACAGAGCCGGATGGTGATTCTGCTGAAACCCCTCTTAAAGTGGAAATGGAAATCTCACCTATTGTTGATCAAACTGACGGTCAAGAATTACAAAGCAATGGTATTGAGGACAATTTCATCACACTAAATCTTGAGCCTGTCGTTAATCAAGATATAGATTCTAGTGAGTCCTTGACAGGATACACCATTGTATCCATTCCAGATGGCTTAACGCTTTACTTTGATGGTAATGCAGTAGAGGAAAGTAACTTACCGTTAGAACTCAATGAACTACTTGATGGTAGCTCGGCAACATTATCTGAGTTGTTAAACAGTGGACGAATCACTGTAAAAGCTAATGAAGACCTAAGTGGGACATTTAGCCTGGAAGTTCAGTACGAAGTGACAGACACGTCTCCGACGATGGAGACTGATGTAAAGGCAATCAATGGCTCTTTGAGCGTCGTGGTTTCTGGCAAAGTGGATATTGGTAATGAAGATATTGACAAAACACGTTTAGAAGGTGCGACTGAAGTATTCACAAGTACCGATGGGTCTGCTGTCGACGTGAGTGGAGGCATTACATTTACAGAAGCGGATATTGATGGTTCAGAGTATCTCGATTACATCGTTTTACAGATACCGCAGGGTCAAGACCTCATTGTTACTCATCCGAATGGTGCTTCTCAAGATGCCGATGGGAACTGGCTGATTCCAATGGAAGGAATCACAAGTGATAGCGTGTTGGAAACCGCTCAAGATTTGCTTGCTAGCGCATCGATTTATAGCCCATCTAACACAGAGATACTTGATGTGAATGTGTTAGCGTATGTTCGAGATGGAACGGATGCTCAATACATCACAGGTCAGTTCCAAATTCAAATTACTGGCCATGAAGGAGATGGAGACCAGTGTGCTGATCCTGGTGAACCAGGAAGCGTTCAAAGTGGGGATATTGTAGGTAAAGAAGGTGAAGATGTCTCAATTGGGGCGTTTTTAAACCCTGATGTGGCGAGTAGTGATGATAACTTAGTTTCCTTCTTTGTCGCCGCAGATTCTTTACCTGAAGGAGTCGAGCTTACTGGCGAAGGGGTGATACCTGCTTATGATAATGCGGGCAATCTGTTGGGTTATTCAATTTCTAGCGCTGGATTGTCTTCCTTGACGCTTACTGGCGTGGATGAGGACTTTGCTGGATGCATTACTTTCAATTTAGAAGTGACAGAAACGGCCCCATGCGATGGTGACTCGAAAACAACCGCTCAGACCATTACGGTACAAATCTCTCCTGCTGTCGATGATATCGCGATAGCACCAAGCCAAGTTACGGTTCAAGAAGATACTATAACCAACCTGAATCTTGCTCTTGTATTGGGCGATAGTGAAGGGCCAATGCAGTCCATTACTGGAGAAGGTGACGCAGCGACTGGCCTTGAAAGTGTCAATTGGGTTTCTTTATCTGTGTCTGACGAGAATGCGCGGTTTACTGCCGTGGACCCGAGCCTACTCATTGACAACGGTGATGGAACATGGGTAGTGACAGATGTTACGCGTCTAAACGAAATTCAGCTAATCCCACCTGAAAACTACAGTGGAGAGCTTGTTATTTCCGTTGACGCAAACATTACTGATGAAGTCACGGGAAGTTGTTTAAGTACTGACAGTGCGAAAGATACTCAAACTAAATCAACAGAAGTTACCGTTACCGTTGCCCCAGTGGTTGATAAAGCGGTTCTGGAAACAGAAGACGTAGTTGGTGATGAAGATAATTATATTTATTTAGGAAACTTATCTGCATCATTAATCGATCAAGATGGTTCTGAGTCGATGTCTTTGGTCATGACAGGAGTGCCAGACGGAGCCGTGTTGGTTTGGGACAATAATGGGACGTTCGAATTACTCCCTGATAACGGTTCAACGGATGGTGAGAGCAAGGAGTGGCAGCTAACTCAAGCACAACGTGATAAGGTTTACTTTCTACCGCCACTAGATTTTAGTGGGGATATTTCACTAACACTGCAAGCTATTACCCAAGAGTCTGGATCAAACGACTATAACTATACCACTTCTCAGTTCAACGTCGGCGTAAAACCGATTGGCGATGATGTATCGTTGAATACAACCTCTAACACGTTCACTGGAGATGAAGGTGATTCCATTTCGATTGACTTTTTAGCGAGCGGTTTTGAAACAAATAGCAACGAATATATAGAAGTGTCGATGTTGATCAAAGCAAGCTCTGAGCCCTCTGCATTGGAAGGCTTAGGTAGGATTCGTATTGGAACTCAATTCTCATCCTTTACCTTCGATGATGCGGGCAATGCCGTGGCGACGGTATTAGTGCGAGCAAATGAAGTGTCAGGTTTGGAGTTCGTTCCGAAGGATGCATTTGGAACGATGGATGTTGCTCTCAATGTTAGAACGTTTGATCAAGCGATAGTGTCAGGGAGACTCGAAACCGATTTTGGAGATGTGCAAACCACCGATCTAACCATTGTTGTTACCCCTGAAGCTGATGAGCCAACACTAACGGCCGATTATCAGTCTATTGTGTCTGAAGCGTCTGGGAGTATTCCTTTAGGGTTGAGCATGAATTTAGTCAACCCTGCACCCGAAGAGTTTGGAAGTGTGGAGATTCGCGGATTACCAACAGATCTAGAGTTGAGTCATGGTGAAAGATTGAACGGCATTTATGCTGTTGATCAAGAGGATGTCGCTGATCTTTCCATCGTTGGCGGGTTTAGCGGTGCAAGTGATTTTACGTTGTCGATAAAACCGATTGCAACACTGGGCGCCACTGTCGCAGAAGGTTCTGCTCAGGTAGTCAATGTTGCCTTAGTGGAAGAGGGGGGCCAAACATTACTTGCGACAGATGCTAATGATTTGCTTATTGGAGGAAGTGGCAGCGATGTATTCCAGTTTGACAGTTCAGGGCTCGGTAACGAGTTAAAGCCCTCGTACGATGTGATCAACGATTTCCAAATATCCGTTATTGGTGATGATAATGACACAATTGACATCGCCTCGATAATCACCGCTACCTCGATAACAGAAGTCGATAATAAGCTCGATTTAACAGAGAATGATGATGGCGTAACGCTTCACATAAAACCAGAAGAGACGGGGACAAAACAACAGATTCTTATGCAGGGCGTCACTCTCGATCAGCTTTACAAAGGTGACTCGACTGGCGTAGCCGAAGAAAATGTCTTACAGAAGATGATTGATGACAACAACTTGCTAGTAGGTGGTATGTCATGAAGCATCACTCATCCTCATCAAGTGAGCTAACTAACGATCCTTGGGGGCAATCGTTAACTTGGTTGATGCGTTATTTTGAGGTTAGACACCATACAAAAAAGGTGCTTTCTGGATTACCTCTTGTTGAGGGTAGATTGGATAGTGACTTATTCATCAGAGCCGCTGAGCGAGCCGATCTTGAACTCACATTAATCGATTTAAAATCCACCGCAATGTTGAGCTTTCCATTGGTGGTAATCAATAGGAAGACGTTACAACCCGCTATTATATCTGAGCGACATAACAGCGATTATCAAGTCACGTTATTTAGTGAAGATCAAGGTGAAACGCAATACGTCACGAGCGAGGAACTGCATAATCAATTCCAGCCTCAAGCATGGCAAGTTTCTATGCGTCCAGAGCTGGACAAACGGATAAGTTCTATTCAAGCGGATTATAATGAACATTGGCTTTTCGCCGTAGTGAAAGAAATGTCTCCGTGGTATCGAGATCTTTTGATTGCCTCTTTCCTTATCAATACGCTAGCGCTAGTTATTCCGCTTTTCACTATGAACGTTTACGATCGTGTAGTGCCTAATCAAGCTTTCAGTACATTATGGGTTTTGGTCGCTGGTGTCTCCGTCATCATTATTTTTGATTGGCTATTGCGTAAAGCAAGGGGAGTTGTCACTGATACCGCGGGTAAGTACATCGATAACAAGCTTTCTTCGATACTTTTTTCTAAAGTTATGGGGATGAAACTTGAACACCGTCCTGCATCAGTCGGTGCATTCGCTCGACAACTACAAGATTTTGATAGTGTTCGCGATTTTTTTACTTCTGCATCTCTTGTGACCTTAGTTGATCTCCCATTTACGTTGTTATTTTTAGTCTTAATAGGTTGGCTAGGTGGGGCAATGATGTTCATACCTATTGCCGTCATGTTTACCCTGCTGATCCTTGGCTTTGCGGTAAAAGCAAAAATAGAACAATCACATACGGAAAGTGCTGCACTATCCATGAAGCGACAAGCTCACTTGTTTGATTCATTGTCCTCTTTAAAAGAGATTAAGCAAAATAACGCTACGGGAGAAGCACAAAAGCGTTGGGAGCAAACGGTATCCATGCTTTCTGATTGGCAAAATCAATCGCGAAACTATTCGAATATCGTTGCTTACTCCATTCAATCTAGCCAGCAGATAATTACCGTAATGTTACTTGTAACAGGCGTGTACAGAATTTCTGAGGGATTGCTCAGCATGGGGGGGCTCATTGCTATTGTCATGCTTAGCGGTCGTGCTGCAGGGGCGATTAACCAGTTAGCTATGCTGTTACTTCGCTATCAACAGACAAAAACAGCGGTTGAAGGCTTAAATTCTATCATGTCTTTACCTCAGGAGGCGCAACGCAGTCAGGTCATTACGTCTGCCGAATTTACAGGGAATATACGTTTAGAAAACGTGAGCTTCCAATACCCAGATGTTGATATGCCATGTTTGAGAGATATTAATCTTACTATCAAGCAAGGCGAACGCGTTGGCGTTATTGGTAGTGCAGGAGCCGGAAAGTCTACACTCCTTTCTATTATTACCAATCAACTCAGTACCTTACAGGGTAGCGTTTATTTTGATGACATTGACAGTCAGCTTTGGCCCGCCGAATTGATAAGAGAGAAAACGGGTTGGGTTGGCCAAGATTCGCATCTTATATACGGCAGCATTATGGAAAACATAGTATTAGGACATCATGTTATTGATCAAGAACGTTTACGCCGTGCGATAGAATTATCGGGTTTGAACCAGTACATGAGTCGCCTTCCTCATGGTCTAGAAACGCAAGTCGGAGAAGGAGGGCGTTATTTGTCGGGGGGGCAAAGGCAAGCTGTAGCGATTTCAAGAGCTTTTTATCGAAACCCAGCAGCATTAATTTTAGACGAGCCAACCAGTTCCTTAGACCAGCCTGCTGAGAATGCATTGTTTAATGCTCTCAAATCGTTGCCGCACTCGACGACGATGATTATTAGCTCTCATAAACATTCCTTATTATCGCTTTGTGATCGAATTGTTGTGCTTGATAAAGGCACAATTTTGAGGGAAGGATCGCCCCAAGAAATTTTTGCTAAACAACAGTCTAACGCGAAAACGAACAGAGTACGCGCAGTATCAATTGTACGCGAAGGAGGTCAATGATGAGCACAGTTCGTTGGAGTAATGCTCATTTAGCAAACCGTTCGAGAACGTTGATTTGGTTGTCTGCCGCGTTAGTGCTAAGTGTGATTATTTGGGCCTCGTGGGCGAGGTTAGACGAAGTGGTTGTCGGCGAAGGAAAGGTTGTTCCTACTTTGTCTGTTCAGACGATTCAGAGCTTAGAGGGAGGCATTCTAAAGGAGTTACTTGTCATGCCTGGTGAAAGCGTCACTAAGGGGCAAACCATCGCTATTCTGGATGATACAAGGTTTAAGTCGACCTATTCGGAGACCTCTGAACAAGTTGAATCTTTGCTCGCCAGAAAGCAGAGGCTTCAAATTGAATTAGAAACGGTAAAAGTGAATAGCCTCCAACTGGATTGGAAACAACAAGTGAGTATCGAGCCTCAGACATTTGATATTTCGATGACCGGCCACTCTGCCTATCTGAATGCCAAAGCAAACTATCTTGAGCGGTTGAGCCAACTGGAGTCTGAGCTGGAGGAGGCTAAATTGCGAATTGAGCAACAATCGCAAGCTTATCTAGATACCTTGAATACCATTCAAACACTAAAAAGCAGTCTGGTTATTGTCTCGAAAGAGCGAGATATGCTGAGAGAGGTGGTTTCTAGTGGCGCGGTAGCTGAAGTGGAATTATTAAAACTGAATAGAGACGTTATAAAGCTCAAAGGAGACATCGCGAGTTCACAAGCTGCTGCCCAAAAGCAAAGGGCTGTGTATTCTGAATCCATCGCAGATTATCGTGGTACTGCGCTTGCTTTTAGGGCAGAGGCACAAGGGCAGCTCAATGAAGTTGTGACGCAACTAGCGCAGCTCAATGAAAGTCGTCAGGCGATTGCGGATCAGTTGAATCGAACGCAGTTACTTTCTCCGGTCGATGGAACCATCAAAGATGTTTTTGTCAGAACCATCGGAGGTGTGGTTAAGCCGGGTGAGCCTATTTTAGAAATAGTCCCTCGTAATAGCACGTTAATCGTTGAAGCGAGAATTTCTCCTCAGAATATCGCCTTCATAAGGCCTGGCCTGCCGGCAACGGTAAAGTTGTCTGCCTATGACTTTGTCATTTACGGAGGCCTAGAAGGAGAAGTGACCTACGTAAGCGCCGATGCACTTCAAAATGAAGAGGGCAATGCCTACTACCGTGCCAACGTTACTTTCAAGGTTGATGATAAGTTTACGATCATCCCGGGAATGCAGGTTGTGGTAGACATTCTTACAGGAGAAAAAACAGTACTGAATTATTGGTTAAAACCTATATTACGTGCGAAAGAGAATTCGCTCAGAGAAAGATAGACATAAGGATATAAGATGCGGCTTAAATCAACGTTATTGGTCTTGTTTGCAGTATCATCGTCGCCAAACGCTTTGACTTTAGAAGAGTCAGTTACGTTATCTCTCGATAGCTCCCCCAGTTTGCTTGCTCGCTATTCTCGCTATGAGTCGATGGTACGAGACCGAAATGCCATAAATGGTTCATTTCTTCCTCAGGTTAATTTGTATGCAGCAGCAGGGTACGAAGGTACTCGATATAACAACGGAAACTACATCGACAGTGAAGATAGAACATTAGAAAGAACGGAGATGGGCGTAAGAATCTCCCAACTGTTATTTGATGGATTTAAAACAAGTGCTGATGTTGATCGCCTATCTTACGAGGCTGAAGCTGAACGCTTGGACTTATTGGCATCTGCGGAAAATGTTGCATTAGATACTGTCAGAGCGTATGTGGATGTTTTACATGCCCGAGAGTTGATGAAACTGACAGAAAGAAACCTAAGTGAACACCAAGAGATCTACCGTTTCATTCTAGATAAAAAAGAAAAAGGTTTAACCAGCAACTCCGATTTAGCACAGGTTTCTTCGCGTGTCGCGACAACACAGTCCTCATTGATTGCCGCCCAAAACAATCTTTCCGATGCTAGAACAAGATTTGTACGTTTAGTTGGTCGAGCGCCGCAAAACTTAGTTGAACCTGTTTACCCGCAGGAGTTGCTTCCGAATAAGCTTGACGAAGCACTCAAACAAGCGGTTAGGTTGCACCCATCCATACAGTCAGCGATGAAAGATTTAGAGGCGGCTCGACATGAAGTAAAAAGAGAAAAGGGGGATTACTACCCAGAGCTCAAGCTTGAGCTGTCAGCCAACAAAACAGACAACGTTGATAATATTGAAGGCATTAACGAAGATGCAAAGGTTATGCTGACGGTCAACTACGATCTTTTTAACGGCTTTTCTACAGACTCCCGAGTGGAGTCATCCGCCTGGAGAGTTGAGGAGGCGAGGGCTATTCGAGCAAATGCAGAACTAGATGCGAATGAAGGTGTAAGGCTAGCATGGGACGCACATACATTGCTTCAACAGCAAATGGAGTATTTAAAAGTCAACGTTGATGCGGCGAAAGTAACTGAATTAGGGTACATCCAGCAGTTCAATGTAGGGCGACGCAGTTTGTTAGATGTATTAGATGCCAAAGTTGAAACGTTTGTTGCGAGACGGAACTATACCCGAACAAAGTACGATCATTTGGTTGCCACTTACCGTTTATTCAACTCGATGGGGATTCTGACTTATGCGTTGCGAGTTGAGTATCCAGAGAACTGGAAGGAGAACAATAATGGATAAATTCGCAGTGACGAGTCTTCTAGTTTTCATGTTAGCAGGCTGTGCTGAATCACCGAATACGACGTTGACCACTTACCAGTACAACGACCTTAAAGACAATGATAGTGATGGCGTGATAAACCAACGAGATAACTGCGCAGATACGCCAAAAGGTGTGGTTGTTGACAGTGAAGGCTGTGCGAATTGGGTCAACGACTCGCAGACACACCTGATCAGCTTTTTCTTTGCGATGGATGAGCATCAGGTAACGCCATCTCATGATATGCCGCTAAGCGAGTTGAAAGCACTGCTTCAGAGTAACCCAAATGCGCAAGTCATACTGATAGGAGACACAAGCCCTGAAGCGTCACTCGAATACAACAAAGCGTTGGCAAAGAAAAGGACGGCAGCTATACGAGAATTGCTAGTGAGAAACGGCATTCAAGATAATCGAATTGAAGAGCAAGAGTTTTATCAGAATACGGCATTGACGGTACAACTAAAAAAACGGGAAAGGCGCACAATTGCTGTTGTAAACACGAAAGCTGAAAGTACTGAACAAGCGTGGACTATATTTAGTTCGGACAGCGAGTTGACACCTAATTCGAAGTTGGAGTTGAATTATGAAAATTAAAGTATTGCCTTTCTTTGCTCTAGCTTCATGTTTGATTTCACCGCTGGCATTTGCTGACTCTGAGGCTCGAACATCGATTTTTGTCGAACCAGAAATATTAGAAACGATAGAAACATTGATAGATGAGCCAAGTGTAAATGTAGCGCTTGCATCTCAGTCTGGTGGTTTTAACGACATGCTAAATGACGGAGCCTCTATTGCGATCACATCTAAGAAATGGTCAGATGAAAACATCTCCCGATTTCAACGAGAAAGAGGCCACAGGCCTACACGTTTGTTTTTAATGGCAAACGCTATTGTCGTAATCAATAGTCAAAAGAGTACGGTAGATAGTGTTTCCGTTAGTGAATTGAAACGCTGTGATGCAAATACGTATGCTTTCGGGGAGATGCGTTTAAGTAACCCAGATGTGAGCTCTAATGGTTGTCAATCATCGATTCAAATGCTTGATGAAGACCGATTGAAACGGGCTTTAAGCGACGACTTTTCAGCCAAAGCTTATATGCGATACTCCGATTTTAAATACTCAGAACAGTGGTCGAGCTACAAGGCTCTCTCTGTTCATCATAACGATGACTCATGCTCTTTGAGCACAGATTGCATCTATTCTCTTCGCTATCCATTTTCCGTGGTCTATTACGTTTATATAAATAAACAATTCGACACTAATCAGAAGATCAAAAAATCAAAGCTATTTGAACTCCTTACAACCGACCACAATACACAACAGGTACGAAATGCTGGGTTTATTCCACTACCAAAAGCGCTTATTAAAAGAAATAGAGTGAAGTTAGGGCTAGATGAGCCAGTTGTTTTAAACGGGTATAAATAAACTTCATACGCCTAACTATGTGGGCTTGAGTGAACGTACCGTCCTAGGAAGTTTTGCCTTGCTGCTCATTTATCTTTGGTTAACCTTTGGTCAATTGAGTTGGTTGTAAGTGGTTTTGTTGGTAATTTTTCTATCATTGTGGCAAGTTTACTTAAAATCACTTAAGTGAATTTAAGTTGTGACACAAGAAGAAAGACTCGTAGCGCTCAGAGCGAAGCTGGATCAGCAAAATAAAGTAACGTTGTCTGAAGTTTGTGAGTACTTTGGTATCTCGCGAGATTCAGCTCGTCGAGACTTAGTTAAGTTGAGTCAGCAACCTGGGTTACAAAGAATACGAGGTGGTGTCATGCTTGCGCCGATCTCTTCCCATACCGAGGCATACGCGAGTCGACCCGTGAGTGACGTTAAACATCGACTAGCTCAAGCTGCCGCAGCGTTGTTGGATGAGCGCGACCATCTTGTTATTGATACCAGCACCATTTTGTCTCTGCTCCCACTCTATGCAGGAAAAGCGCGTTGTGGAGAAAACAAGCTCAACGTCGTTACTAACAGCATTGATGTACTGACCGCTGCTGAAACAAACGACACAATGGACGTTCATTTCTTAGGCGGACACTTTGACCCTTATGCCAGAGCAGTTTTAGGGGCGCAAGCAGAGCAGCAAATGCAGCAGTATCACGTGAACAAAGCGTTCATTGGCGTGTGTGCATTGACATCCCGAGGGCTGACAACAAATAGTTTGTTAGAAGCTACAATGAAACAAGCGATGATTGCTCAAGCTCAGCAGGTCATCGTCGTTTGTGAATCCCGAAAAATTGGTAGCGACAATTTCCACCACGTATGTGACTTGTCAAAGATCGACATCATTATTACCGATCATCCCCCTCAATCAGATTTTCAACAACTCCTCGATCACAATGATATTGAATGTATTGTTGTGTCACCGAAATAAGGAATCTTAGAATGGCTTACGATCCCGTAAAAACCGCTGTGATTGGTTACGGATATTCAGCAAAAACGTTTCATTTACCCTTCATTAAAGCGCTACCAAATTTAACGCTGAGCGCGATAAGCTCTCGTCAACAGGAGGCGGTTCAAAATGATTGGCCAGATGCCAAGTGGTTTTCTGATGCGAATACTTTACTCGATGATAGTGATGCAGAGCTCGTAATCATTACTGCGCCAAATGACGTACATTACGAACTTGCAAAGCGTGCGTTGAACAATGGGAAACACGTCATCGTCGAGAAACCGTTTGTTACTCGTATAGAAGACGGTAATGAACTTATCGCCTTGGCGGAAGAGAAAGGTCTAGTGCTGAGCGTTTTTCACAATAGACGTTGGGATGGAGATTTTCTCACGGTTAAATCTCTTATCGAACAAGGTAAGTTAGGTGATATAAAGCTGTTTGAGTCACACTTTGACCGTTACCGCCCTGAAGTTCGTCAACGATGGCGAGAGCTAGCTCAAGATGGTGGTGGTATTCTATTCGACCTTGCTCCTCATCTTCTCGATCAAGCATTGGTGTTGTTTGGCTTGCCAGATGCGATAGACGCACAATGTCGAATGATGCGTCCGGGCGCGACGACGATTGATTATTACAACTTGATACTTCATTACCCTGAGCATATTGTGCACTTGCATTCAAACTTGTATAGCCCAGAGCCGAATCTCCGATACAAAGTATTGGGTACGGAAGCTAAATATGAAAAGTTCGGATTAGATCCTCAAGAGGGCTACTTAAAAGAAGGCCGTTTGCCGGAAAACGATGCTTGGTCGGAAGAAGATGAGGCGTTATACGGCGTCCGTTACGACGAAGACGGTGCGCAAACTATCAAAACGGAGAGAGGCGCGTACCAAGCTTACTTTGTTGGTGTGGCAGACGCCATTCGTTTGGGCACTGATAACCCGGTTCCTGCCGCTCAAGCAGTACAGAATATCGCTCTGATTGAGATGGCATTGGAAAGCAGTAAAACGGGTAAAACGATTCAGGTGAAACCATGAGTTTGACGCTTGAACTCGTGGCCCTGCAAGAGCATGAACTTCAGTTGGCGGAATTTAATCACCATATTGCGTGGTCTATCGGCCTCGCTCTAAAAGAAGAGGCTGAAGCTCGCGGCGCGGCTGTTGCTATTGAGGTTTACGGCTTTGGACAAACGCTATTTCAATACGCGATGGCAGGAACCTGCGCTGATCATGTAGATTGGGTCCGTAGGAAGCGAAACTCAGTGTTAAGGTATGGCCACAGCTCTTACTATCTTTCTCTGTACAACAAGCAAAAGCAACGTGATTTCGAAAACCAGCCTCATCTCGATGCTCGTGAGTACTGTGCTCATGGTGGCGCGTTCCCAATTCGGCTTTCTGGGTCTGGTTTGGTTGGGGTTGTGACGGTATCGGGTTTACCGCAGTTAGATGATCATCAGCTAGTTGTGGAGATATTAAAAACGATGACAGAGACAAAACCCTCTTAAACGCCAAATATGAAAGTAGCACGGTTTCTTTATCGTGCTACTGAATTCTCTTTTTAGCTCATAAAGTGTTCTTTAATGTGAGCAAATATTAACATTGATCCCAACTTACTACCTGAAAATCAAATCAATTTCATATAACCTATACGCTCATTCATATAGAAAGCCTTCAAAGTTGGCCATTGGCAATGTCTTTTAGAAGAAAAGAAAAACTCAATCTTAGAAATCTTATTGTCACCCTATGTGTGTTCAGTGTGCTTGTCACTTTGATCAACGCATTCTACTCGATTTATCGTGTTCAAAGGGATCTCATCATCAATAACACGTTAGAATCAAACCGTGTTTACGCCCAAAAAATGTCTGAAATGACAGACTCTTTCATAGAAAGCTCAATGTCGCAGCTAAAATACAGTGCGAACGTGCTAAAAGACAAGATGCATGACGCTCAGCTTCTTGATAAAGAGGCTGAGAGATTAAGAACGCAAACCAAATCATTTAACTCCGTGGTTGTCGTTAATGCAAAAGGGGTTATTATTTCTGTATCCCCTGAAACACTTCAGGTGAAAGGTGTAAGGTTAGTGGGTGAAAGAAAACGCCAGTCTTTAAACGCTCAAGCACCGGTTGTTACTGAACCATTTATATCGCCCGCTGGAAATTACTTGTTAACCATCTCATACCCTATATTTTCTCAATCTAATGAATATTTAGGTTATATCGGCGGCACTATTTATCTAGAAAAAGAAAATATTCTCGCAGAGTTACTCAGCCAGCACGCATACAAAGATGGTTCTTTCCTTTACGTTGTCGATGAGAGTAACACTCTGATTTATCACCCAGATCAATCGAGAGTTGGTGAAGTAATCGACGATAATGAGGCAATCAAAGCGGTGACGATGGGGCAGAGCGGTAACAAAGAAATTGTTAACTCTCGCGGCGTCGAAATGCTTGCTGGTTATGCACCAGTAAAGTCATCAGGGTGGGGAATTGTTGCTCAGCGCCCGAAATCGATGACGTTATCTGTGCTAGATGAACAGATGTGGAATGTTTTCCTTAAGTCGATTCCAATTGGTTTATTAACTTTGCTGCTAATTTGGTTCTTGTCCCTTCTTATTTCTAGACCACTTTGGCAGTTAGCTGGTGCTGTGCGAGGTGTCGAAGAACATTCATCATCTATCGATGATCTCAAACTGGTTAAGTCTTGGTATTTTGAGGTCTCACATTTGAAGCTTAGCTTTCTTAAAGCATTTGGTATCGTGTCAAAAACCATTGATAAGCTGCAACTGGATACATTAACAGATTCGATGACTGGATTATTGAATCGACGTGGATTAGATAAAGTTCTTGGTTTGTTTAAGCAGGAAAATACCGCGTTCTCTGTTTTGGCGCTAGATATTGACCACTTTAAGAGCGTAAACGATAACTATGGCCATGACGTGGGTGACAATTTACTTAGAGAGTTTGCGCAGTTAATGAAAGACCAAGCTCGCTCTAATGATCACCTGTGTCGTTCTGGCGGTGAAGAATTTATGATGTTTTTGGAAAAAACAGACGTAAACCACGCTATGGATGTTGCAGAGCGTATTAGACACAACGTGGAACAACATGACTTCCAGGTGGTTGGTAAAGTCACGGTTTCGTTGGGCGTTTCTCACTGGAAAGGCAATGACACACCAATTGAAGCGGTAATGAAAGACGCCGATAATGCACTTTATAAAGCGAAACATAATGGAAGAAATAGAACGGAGTTGGGTGACGACGCACAATAGATATTGCGCTTTATGCTGAACATAAAACGAGCCAGTGACTAACCTTTGCTGTTAATCGCTGGCGTAACCACTACCAATTGCGCGAAACGGCAAGCTCAGCTCTAATTCTGGAATTTGTTTACCCACCCAAGCCGGAAATGTATTGCTATTTGGCCCTGGAAACAGCGTATATTCTTCAGCCCAAGGGTATTGGTTAATAACACTTTGTATTTTAGGGATAAGCTGGCGGGCCTTTTCACCTTGTATGGAGAGGATCTTTTCTGGTTTTGCACCATACCAATATCGATCTGGCGTCCCAGTTTGGTACTGATATAGAGCGGGTTGTCCGCGATTCACTCTCCAGCCGACTACTTCATACACTGTATATTCGTTCGCATTTTCAGGCTTTATTGCAAACCATGTATGAACAGCAAACCAGCCTCGCCAACCAAACGCATCTGCGGCATAAAACTCAATCACAGCATGCTTAACATTGGAAGGATCGGGTGCGATACCCGCAGGTTCTCTGCTAGCGGTATGCCAATCTCCTTGAGTGCATCCACCCAGCATAACCGCGATTGACATGAACCCAATTTTTACAAGGTGAGTAAAGTTGAGAAGGTCTTTCATTTATTGCTCCTAGACCAACCGATGTTGGTAACGCTCTACTGATTTTAGCTATAAAAACGTGGCAAGCCTGATTGTTGAAATCCTCTCCTTATTAAAAGAGAGAGGGAAGGTTAGTGCCATAACCCCAGTTCATACGTAATAATAAGGTAAGCCGATTTGTAACATGTGGCATAGACGATGCCGTATTTCTCGAACGATTCGTCTAGTTGCGTATGAAAAAGTAAGAGGTTGTATGTATTCCTTACACGGTTACATGAATTAAAAGCATTACAAAACAGACATTTACAGTGAGTCATTGCTGGTTGGGTGAGTTTGGGACCCTCACTTTGTCTCACGTTTGCTTGTTTTGGGCGGAATTTTCATCGTTCATCTTTTTGCGCATTTAGAGTCAGCGTTCAGCTATGGCACAATAGGCGCTCACAGAACAAGTGCTGTTTGGTCATGTAAATAGCAGAAAAATAACTAGAAATAGAATAATTAATGTTTAAATCAAAAAGTATACTCGCATTAAGCGTGTTCGCATTTGGCTGTTTTGCCAATCAAGATAGCGAACCAACGTCCGTTGTGCTGGACTACGGTGACTCTTCCATCAGTACTGATATTCAAGCCAATCGAAAATTTCATGTTGTCCGAGACAATGAAAGTGAGCACGTAGAATTTTCCGGCGGAATCATAAAGGAGTATTCCGATTATATTGTGAATGTTCATATCATAAGAAAAAGCAAAATACGCAGATCAAGCCGAGAACTGAATACAACCGTATTGATGAACAGTGATCAGATTGGGAAGCCTTTAGTGATTGGCATTGAAAATGATGAGTTCACTAGTATCACTTTGCGTTAATACTTAGTATTTATTGAATAGGAATGAGGAAATTGATGCTCTCAATACGCTGCTATCGCACCGAGGATGCCCCAACACTGTGGGCACTCTTTTACCATACTGTGCGAATCATTAATCGTCGTGATTATACGGAATCACAAGTTTCCGCTTGGGCACCATCAGATTTTGACCTCGATGTGTGGCAACGAAAAATGGACGATATTCAACCCTACGTCGCGGAGATAGAAGGGCAGGTCGTTGGCTATTGTGATTTGCAAGGTGACGGCTTGATTGATCATTTCTTTTGCCATCATGAATACCAAGGACAAGGTGTTGGTCGTGATTTGATGTCTTTTCTTTTTTCACAGGCGAAAGTACAGGGGATAAAGCGACTGTATTCTGAAGTGAGTATTACCGCCCGACCTTTTTACGAGAAAATGGGTTTCACAGTTAAGTCTCGACAACGTGTTGAGGTTAGGGGAGAAACCTTAACTAACTTTATGATGGAAAAGTATATTTAACTTAAATAGTGAGCATTTAGTGAGCTTGAACACAGATATAAAATGTTTTCCAATGTGAAAACGAGTTCATTGATCTCGCACCAACGTTTTGTTTGAAAACAGTGTACATAATCTTCTCTGGAACGCCATTACCGCATTTCGTCTCTGAAGGCTTAAAAACAGTCTGAAAGTTTTGGTTTTGCGGCGGGTAATAGCGTTCCAAACGCCAAATGTGTCTGGCTAACCATCTCAGGAAGAGAAGTAGTACTATGCGCCCTTATCTCAAATACGTTGTTCCAACATTGATACCATTGCTTGTTTGGTTGATGCCTCTCTCTGCGTTCCCATTTGATGGCATTACTATCGTCCAGCAAAGAGTGATTGCAATCTTCTTGCTTGCCGCACTTTGCTGGGTATTCGAGCCAATTCCAATCTACGCCACTTCGGTTGTGATCATTGTCCTAGAGCTATTGCTTGTATCAAATAAAGGTATTGTGCTCTTTCGTTTGCAAGAAGGGCAGCCACATTTTGGTGAGCTATTACAATACAACGAGATAATGGCGACCTTCGCTAGTCCGATTATCATGCTCTTCCTCGGCGGTTTCTTTTTGGCTATGGCGGCGACAAAGTACAGGTTAGATGTCAACTTAGCCCGAGTGTTACTCAAACCATTTGGACAAAAACCAAAGTTCGTTATGCTGGGGTTGATGCTGATCACCGCTGTTTTTTCCATGTTTATGTCAAACACCGCAACAACAGCGATGATGTTGTCCATTTTAACCCCTGTGATAGCGGTTTTCGGGCCTAAAGACCCAGGTCGAATTGCATTCGCCTTGTGTATTCCTGTTGCAGCCAACATTGGTGGCATTGGTACTCCAATCGGCACGCCACCGAATGCCATCGCCCTAAAATATTTGGTTGGTGACAACTTAATTACGTTTGGTGAATGGATGGTATTTGGTGTGCCATTCGTTATTGTGATGATGGCGTTAGCCTGGTTTCTGATTGGCTTTTTATATAAAGCCGAACAAACCACCATCGATCTGAACATTAAAAGCAAGTTTTTGAAAACACCCAAAGCAATAATGGTTTACGTCACCTTTGCCGGCACGATTATTCTTTGGTTGATGGGGTCTGCACATGGAATGAATTCTTACACAGTAGCATTAATTCCGGTCGCAGTGTTCTCATTGACGGGCATCATCAACAAAGAAGACTTGAAGAAAATCTCTTGGGATGTGCTTTGGTTGGTGTCAGGCGGTATTGCTCTGGGCCTTGCTCTAGATAAAACCGGGCTTGCGAAGCTGGTGGTACACAGCATTCCGTTTGATCAGTTCTCGCCATATGTTGTCTTGTTTGGTGCGGCTTTCTTGTGCTTGTTAATGGCAAACTTTATGTCGCATACAGCCACCGCAAACTTGCTGATGCCGATTATGGCTGCGCTGGGTACTTCTATGGCTTCGCTAACGCCTCTCGGCGGTGAAGTTACTCTGATCTTGGTCGTGACATTTGCTGCTTCACTCGGTATGTCGTTACCAATCAGTACGCCACCAAACGCGTTAGCTCATGCAACAGGGCATGTCGAGAGCGGCCAAATGGCTCGTATCGGTGCCGTGCTAGGCGTGATTGGCGTATTACTCAGCTTTGTGATGGTGTGGATTTTACATACTGTTGGGCATATTGGATAACCCATGTACGAAACGAAGTTAGACGCGTTAGTACAACGCTACTTTAATCACCTTGAACGCCGATTAACGGTTTTATCCGGGTCGGTGCTTATTGAGCAAGCTGGCTACAACGATCGCTTGTACTATGTGCTGTCGGGAGAACTGGCGGGCTATTACGCGGAAGATGACAAGAAACCGATTCAGGTATTTTCTGCGTCTCAAGGTGCGTTTATTGGCGTACATAGTTTCTTTTCTGGTACGTGGACTGCCTCTTCGACAGTGATTGCTCAAACCGATGTTGAATTGGCTTGGATACAGCGTGATACGCCTGCCGTGGAAGAGGCGACATACGGACCATTGACGACACAATTTATGCCTGTGATGGTTAACGAATTATCTCGTCGTCAACGGCGCGCAATGCAAGAGGCATTGGCTAAAGAAAAAGCACTACAAAAGCTTCATACCGCAGAGCAAATGACAACGTTGGGGCAGCTTGCAGCGGGTATTGCTCATGAGTTGAACAATGCGATAGGCGTTGTAAGCAGTAAATCAGAACGGCTAGAGACAGTTATCATGGAACTGCTTGAAGAAGTTCATCCGGAAGCGAGTCAATTTTTTGATTTTGGTTTAATGCAAGGGCAGAAAGTCTCTTCTAGCGAAGCGAGAAAGCGGGGGCGTCACTTCGAAAAATACTACGGTTTAACCAAGGAGGTTGCTCGTGATCTTGCACGTGCCGTTCCAAATAACTTCCTTTCAGAACATTGGCTAAAAAGACCAGAAGAAGCGATACGTTTCTGGCAAATGGGGCGAGATCTCCATGACTTACGCATCGCTTCTAAACATACCGTTGGCATTGTGCGATCCGTAAAACAATTGGGGCGCACGGATATCGACTTGGATGAAGCGATTAACATCAATGATTCAATCAATCGCGCCTTGGCTCTATTGCAAAGTGACTTAAGACGAGTGAGTGTTCGTTTTAGCCCTGCGGATTTACCTGCTTTTATTGGTTCTCAAACCGAACTCGTCCAAGTTTGGGTAAATATCTTAAAGAATGCGTGCGATGCACTTGGTGAAACGGAGAAACCCGGTATCGAAATACATACTCGGGAGAGTAAGGGTAAAATTTTGGTCACGATTGCTAACAACGGACCAGAAATTGATGAAGCGACACGTAGAAAAATTTTCCGGCCAAACTTCACCACTAAAAAGGGGGGCTTGTCGTTTGGTTTAGGGTTAGGTCTGTCGATTGTAAAGCGCATTATCGCCGGATATAACGGCTCTATTGTGGTAAAGAGCGACAGTGAAAAAACGATTTTTAGAATCAAGTTACCAGTAGAGGGTGAACATGGAGAAGCTTAATGTAATTTGCGTTGATGACCAACGAGAGGTACTAAGCGCGGTTCTACAAGATTTAGAGTCGTTAAATCAATGGTTGAATGTCGAAGACTGCGAATCAGCAGGTGAGGCTCTAGAACTGATGGATGAATTTGATGCAGAAGGCGAGATGATCGCATTGATTATTTCCGATCATGTGATGCCAGGTAAAACGGGAGTAGAACTGCTGACCGATGTATCAAAAGACGGTCGTTTTGGCTTTACGAGGAAAGTGCTTCTTACCGGGCAAGCGACGCACACCGATACGATTAATGCGATCAACTCCGCAGGCATTGACCGCTACTTTGAAAAACCATGGCAAGCAAGCCAATTAATAGAGTGTGTTAGAAACTTGGTGACCCAATATATCTTTGATGTGGGCTTAGATTACACTCAGTATCACGAGCATTTAGATCAGAGTGTGGTGTTTGAACGTCTACGTTAATCGGGGGACATTAAGCTTGTTTTCGTCACGGCCAGTTAGTGTCTGAAATCTATAGTGAATAGTTCAGCATGTTTAACGTGGCCGTGCGGGAATATTGCTCTAGTATGCTTAACTCAACGAATAGCGGCTTGCACTGGCAACAGAAAGTGGCTTAGAGAACCAATAACCTTGCAGATAATCGACGCCCATTTCGGTAAAAAATTCACACATTTTGGCGTCTTCAATTCCCTCAATCACTACTTCAATATTATTTTCCTGGCACATAGTGATAAGAAACTTCAGATATTCTTGTGAAGAGCGGTTGGTTAGTGTTTTCCACGCCATCGACCTATCAATTTTGATTTGTGTCATCGGGAGGTCGAAGAAGCTATTTAATGAACTGTAACCAGATCCAAAGTCATCCAGAGAGAGTGCAAATCCTAGTTCCCTGAGGGTATTCAGAGGGGCAATGGCTGTCTGATTATTATCCAAAATAAACGTTTCTGTTAGTTCCAACACAATAGACTCAGGATCGACACCAACCTCATCCGCCATGGCTTTAATTCGCGCAGGGAATTCACTGTTCATTAACTGAAGTACAGAAACATTCACGTTGACACGAACTTGGTTTTGGTAACGCTCACGGTAGTTTTTGATAAATTCACACGCTTTGGCAAAGACTTGATATCCGAGTTCGACAATCAAACCTTTGTTCTCTGCCACGGGGATGAATTCGTCTGGATAAATTTCGCCAAACTCTTTGCTACGCCAGCGAACCAGAGATTCGAAGCTCACTACTTTTGAGCTTTTGGCGTCAATAATTGGCTGAAACTTAACGCTTAATGTCTGTTTTTCTAGTGCACTTTTTAGACCTTGTTCAATAAAGAAATAACGGTCTACGGCATGCTGAGTTTTCTCACTGTAAACCGCAACACGGTCTTTATTCTGCTCGCTTGCGTACTGACAAGTTCGTGCTGCTTTACGCAATATTTCCTCTGCTGAGTGACTTGGATCTATGCAAGGATACAAACCAATACTAATGTTACTTCCTAAGTATTGGCCCTCTTCAATCACTGCCTCGTGGTAGGTTTCCTTTAAACTTTCGGCATAACTTTGCAGCGTTTCTACCGAGCATTCATCGTGAATCAAAATCGCAAAGTCATCATCATGTACGCGATATACAGAACTATTTGGAGAAGGTAGGTGACTGAGAGTTTGTAGCAATTTTTCCACTAACCCATCGACCAACTCGCTGCCATATTGATTTAAGTAAGATTTAATCTCTTCTATCTGAATGTAACAGATAGATGCACAAGAATCGGTGGCTCGCACACTATCTTCAATATCCAGCAAGAGATGGGCGCGATTAGCCATACCTGACGCATTGTCATGAAATGCGACTTGATGAATGTAGCTTTCCATCAGCTTGCGTTCAGAAATATCACGGTGGCTACCAACCATATAATGACCATGTTCTGTTTCTTTGGTCATGGCTACGCCTTCAATCCAGACGTACTGTCCATTGGGTTTACGCACGCGGTAGGTCGTTGTGACCCTCGTGTTGTTGGTAATGATGTGAGCATCGACCCGAGTGGAGAGTCTTTCTCGATCGAGAGGGTGAACAAGGTCTAACCATTGCTCTAAGCTGATTCGACCAGCGTTGATACCAAGCTGCTCATAAAAGCCCTTGTTATAAAATACCATGGTGCCAAACTCATCCATGTAAAAGAGGCCTTCGTTAAATACATCGAAGATATGAATGAATCGTTCTTCGACGATTTTTAGGAACTCTCGGTCACTATCTGAGACTTGTTGGTCAAATATGGTGGTCAAGATATTTCCTCCTCGAGCCTTTTAGCATCAGAGATGAGTGTTGGGGTTGATAACATAGAGTTGATCTGCTGGCGTACATTACAATCACAAAAGTGTCAGTTCAAATTGTTTGGCTATCATTTTATGCGCTACTAGGTTAATAACATACTAAGATTAGGCGGCTAATCATCGACATTTATAAAAAATAGTCAACAGTAAAAATCATTTATAAAATACAGTTATTGATGCCGTCCGCAATCTATAAATATTTATGAATAATTATCCTAAAGTTATTTTCAGTTGTGTCGGTATCAATGTGCTGTTTTCTAACGTCATTTGTATATATGTTATCTTGGATAAAACCATAATAACAAAAAGGACTTAATGAGCGCGACCGATTATTAATTGACAGGATGCTCATTAATTGTAATCAATTCAAATTTATTATCACGCCAAGTAATCAAATCTCTTATAATGCGGACGTTAATATCGAGTAAGCCTTCTTTATATGCAGTACGATCCGAAAAATTCAATCAAAATTGCGCTCGCTGATATCGGCGTTGGTATGTTTGTCACCGCGATAGAGCACAACAAGCGCGTCAATTTAGCCAATGCGGGGCGAATATCTAGCCCTGAAGGCATTAAGAAGCTTGCTACAAGTGGCGTAAAGTATGTTTGGGTAGATCAAACATTATCTTCGCAGCAGTGTGTCTTCAAGCCTGTAGATGAATCAACTGATGCCACTAAAGAGACGAGAGAGCAGAAACACTCAGATTTTAAGAGGGGTCAACGAACTTATCGTTCGAGAGACATCCAACACAAGCGAGCCAAAAAGCTGATCGCCGAAGCAAAAGATTTGGCGCAGAAACTATTGAATCAAACTTTTGAAGGAAAAATCATTGAAGTTGATGAAGTAGAAGCTTGGGCTGACGATGTCATTGAAAGTGTTTTGATTGACTCAGATGCGTTGCAGTGTGTCTCTGCACTCCGAAAAAAAGACTCTTATTTATTGGAACACTCCGTCAATGTCGCTTGTCTTTTAGTGTCATTCGGTAAGTACTTGGGCTTGGATAAGCCAACGCTAAAACAGCTTGCTGTAGGTGGCATTATTCATGATGTAGGTAAAATTAAAGTCGATGATAAGATCTTGCACAAGCCAGCGAAGCTAACGCCTGAAGAATTTGAACATATGAAGCTACATCAAGTGTTCGCAGGTGAGATTATCCTTCACGTAAAAGGACTTAGTGACGTAAGCCGTGATGTTTGTTTGATGCACCACGAGAAGTTAGATGGCAATGGTTATCCTAGAGGCTTGAAGGGGGAGGAGATTCCAATTCACGGCCGTATGAGCTGTATTGTAGATATCTACGATGCGCTAACGGCTGATCGCTGTTACAAAAAAGGCATGAGTTCTGCGGAAGCGTTTAAAATCTTGTTGAGTCTAACGCCATTTCATTTAGACGCCGACTTAGTTTACAAATTCATTAATTGCATTGGGATGTATCCCGTAGGCTCCATTGTCGAGTTGAACGATGGGCGTGTTGGTATTGTTTGGTCTTCAAATGAATCTCAAGCATTAAAGCCAGAAGTGAAATGTTTTTACTCCCGCAAGTATAAACGATACATTGATGTCACGATGGTGGACTTAAAAACGAGTGCGTACAAAATTGAAAGAGCGATAGCGCCTTCATCGTTAGAGATCGATCCTAAGCCTTTTTATGATTAAGAGAAATAGATAAGCTTATACAACAGGCTTTACATCCTTGCATGTAGATCGTATTTTATTTGCATAACTATCTATTAATTTTTTCTAAGTTATTTAGATGCAAGATGGTTATTAAGACCTCGGCTTCATGGATAGAAACCGGGCGATAAAATAGTTCTATACACAATGGGCTATAAACCTCATTTTGCTGGAAGGGATGCCAATGCAAATAGATACATGGATTTTTTACACTCTTGCCATTCTCGTGCTCACAGCTTCACCAGGACCAAGCTCACTGTTGTGTTTAAGTAAAGGAGTGAGTAGTGGGTTTCGTATTGCTTTCATGACTGCACTTGGCAGTTTGTCTGCGATTACGATCATCCTTACGCTCTCATTTACCGGGCTGGGAGTTGTCATTGCTTCATCTGAGTTAGTTTTTAATATTATCAAATGGTGTGGTGCCGCTTATTTAATCTGGTTAGGTATTCAAGCGTTGCGCTCATCTCAGACAGATTTTAATAAAACGGCAACGACTCAAAGTTCCGCGACAGCGTTCAGCGCGTTCACTAGTGGTTTCATTGTTGGCGCTAGTAACCCCAAAGCGATAGTCTTTTTCACCGCTTTGTTTCCTCAATTCATTGAACCTTCCGCACCGCTACTGTCTCAATTCGCGATTTTCGCGTCTACATTTGTGGTTTTTGAGCTTAGCTGGCTAACATTTTATGCATTGTTAGGGGTAAAAGCCTCCGATTGGTTGTTTGTCGCTGGAAGAGCGAAGTTGTTTAATCGTTTGACTGGGGGAGTATTTATTGGTGCAGGCGTGATGTTGTCGACGGCAAACCGATAAATAAGACAGACTTCGGTACGCAGTTAGGTTTTCCCATATAGTAAGTTGGAATGCGCTAATTTAGCTTTGTCTTATTTCCAGAATGGAAATAGACGTTTTGTTTATTTTCATTAGTGGCAACAGCCAAGCAGGAGTAAAATCACGTTACTCTTTAGGGGTAGAGCTCGTATTTTGTCTTGTGGGCTTGTGGTTACTTTGTAGGAATATCTTAGATGACAAGCCTTTCTAAACTACAACAACGTTTTCTAGATATCGCGACCGACGTCCGTCTTTCTCCAAAACAGAAGTCGAGTTTTTTAGCTTTAGAGGCTGAAGCGTGCATTCCTTACATGACCGTATCTCCATCACTGAGACAAGCAATGGATGAAGGCATCATCTGCGATATGTTTGAAGGTCATGCACCGTTTAAACCTCGCTATGTGTTGCCTGATTACGCTAAATTTCTATCGCAAGGCTCAGACTATTTAGAGTTGTCTCCGGCTGATGATTTCGATGATGCGTTGAACATGCTGACCATCATTTACCATCATGTTCCTTCGGTAACGAACATTCCGGTTTACTTAGGCCAGTTAGATGATGTCTTGTTGCCTTACATAGGCGACCTAACAGAGAGCCAGATTTACAAAAAGTTAAAACATTTTTGGATCATGCTGGATCGCACATTGCCAGATGCGTTTATGCATGTGAATGTCGGACCGACAGACAACATTATTTGTCGCACTGTTTTAAAAGTAGATGCGGAGCTCAAGCAGATCGCACCGAATCTCACCTTTATGTACGACGAGACAGTTACACCTGATGATTTACTTCGTCAAGCGACACAGAACATTTGTGAATGCAGTAAACCGCATATCGCCAATTACCCAATGCACACGAAAGCCTACAACGGCTCACGCTTTGGTATTGTAAGTTGCTACAACTCGCTTCCATTAGCAGGTGGCTCGAACACATTGGTGCGAATGAATTTAAAAGAAGTTGCAAAACGAGCATCAGACTGTAACGACTTCTTAAACAGTGCGTTGCCTTCTTACCATCGATTAATGGTCGAGCTCATAAACGCAAGAAGCACGCACTTGCATGAAAAATCGAACTTCTTTCAAGGCTTTTTGACGCAAGAAGGGTTGATAAAAGAGTCCTATTTCGCGCCAATGTATGGCGTTTACGGCATGGCCGAAGCGGTAAACCTTCTATTTGAAAAAGAAGGGCAAATAGGGCGATACGGAAAAAATGATCGAGCAAATACTTTTGCTCATGATGTTTCAGCAACACTGGCTAAACTGGTGGACTCAACCCCGGTGAAATATGGTTTAGATGGTAAAGCGCTCTTACATGCACAAGGCGGCATTAGCTTAGATCATGATGTTACGCCAGGTGTACGTCTGCCTTATGGTGCAGAGCCAGACCCTGTCACTTATGTACAAGCAACGGCGAAGCATCATCAGTATTATCGTGCGGGTATCAGCGATATTTTGACGATTGATGAAACGGTGAAATCTAACCCAGAAGCGATGTTCAATTTATGTAAAGGGGCACTAAATGCTGGTTATCGTGAGTTTACCGCGAATGTCACTTCAAATGACTTAATTCGCGTGACAGGCTACATGATCAAACTTTCAGATGTCGCGAAATATGATAAAGAAGGTTCGAGAACCAACACGACGTTTCTAGGTGCAGAAGCAGCAAAAAATACCAAAATTTTAGAACGCTCGCCACGTGTGGTGAGTCATGAAGTAACACCGACTTACACGCAGGCATAAGTTCGGTTTAGGAAAGAACAAGATGTCTAGACGAAGTGGAAGCCTTTTGGCAAAAGTCACTCGTATCCTTCCTTTCTCTTGTGTTGATGGGCCAGGAAATCGTCTAGTCATCTTTCTACAGGGTTGTAACTATCAGTGTTTGAACTGCCACAATCCTCACACGATAAACCATTGTAATCATTGTGGTGAGTGTGTGAGTGAATGTTCAGAAGGCGCATTGAAGTTCGACGAAAACAACAACGTTGTTTGGCTTAAAGAGGAGTGCACCCACTGCGATCATTGTATAGAGATATGTCAGAACCAATCTAATCCAAAAATTACTGACTACTCTGTAGTAACAATGCTCGATTTGATACGCAAACATCGCTTTTTCATCAGTGGTGTTACTGTATCCGGTGGGGAATCTACCTTACAACTTCCTTTCATTATTGAGCTGTTTAAAGGGATAAAACAAGATCCTGAATTACGGCACCTCTCTTGTTTCATCGACAGTAACGGTTCTTTAGCGGTTGCTGGTTGGCAGCGTATTCTACCTTTTCTGGATGGCGCAATGATCGATTTGAAAGCGTGGCAGACGGAGACGCATCAGTGGCTAACTGGGCGTGATAATCATCGTGTATTTAAAACCCTTCAATACCTAGCTGAACACGAAAAATTGTACGAGGTCCGCTTACTGCATATTCCCCAAAAAAGTGATTTAGATATAGAAATCGTAGCAATTGGACGTTACTTGAGTACTCTTCCTAAATCGGTGCTTATCCGTTTAAATGCCTTTCAACATCACGGAGTTGTGGGGGAGGCGTTAACTTGGGATACGTGCTCTCATCATGATATCGAACGCTTAAAGTCAGAGCTCCGACGCTACGTGAGTAACCCTATCACAGTGCCGACAGTACTCACGTAGTACCGTTGTTTACCTATGCTTAAGCATCACAGGCATCTAACATGGCGCAGGCGTCGAGTAATTGTTGCTGTAACCATTTTAAAGCGGGATCGTTTAAGCTCGCTTTGTTCCAAACGAGGCTGTAGGCTACTTGCCCGTAATCGAATGGAAGAGCTTGCTCTACCAAACCTTTTGCTTGCATTGCCGCTCTTGCCCAAAGCTTGGAGCATGTGAACAAGTAATCCGAGTGCTGACACATCACCGCAGCTGAACCAAAGTCGGCTACACGCATGGCCAAGTTTCGTTTTGAATGCCTTTGGGTGAGATTTTGCTCAAAATAAGGTTGTGACAGATCTTTATCATGAATACCGATGTGTCTTGCACAAAGGTAACTTTCAACAGATAAGGGTTGCTCAGCGAGTGGGTTCGATGCTCTCATTAAGCAAACCATTTCGTCTTTCAAAATGGTTTTCCAGACCAAGTCTTTATTTTGTGTGGGTGGTTGGCTGAGATCGTGAGGAAGCAACAAAAAATCTACTTGACCTCTTGCTAATGCATCGAAGCTCATTTCCTCTTTCGCATGGACATTCAAGTGCGCGTGATTGCTCAGTTGCTGGGACAAGTGCTGTAGAACTGGCGCAAAGAGCTCAAATGAACTTTCACGCATTGCTAATGAAAAACTACCTTGATAGTAAGCCGGATTAAAAGAGCCTTGATGTAATAACCCATTCATACTGGAGAGTATGCCATGGATTGACGGGCCTATATGCAGCGCAAATGCTGTCGGCACTAAGCGAGTGCCATCACGGTAAAAAAGGTCATCCTTTAGCGTTTCGCGCAACTGTCCGAGCGTTTTACTGACGCTCGATGGTGTTACACACAAGCGTTCTGCCGCAAGTGTGACGCTGTGAGTGGTTAACAACATATGTAAAACAGTTAGATGTTTAAGGCTTATACGCGAAAGAGCAATGTAGTCCATAAATAGCATGGTTTCTTATGATTTTTGGCAGTATATCAGCATGAAACAAATTTTTACTATTGTTTATCTCGGAAACACGCCTGTTTCTCTTTGAGCTCAATGCATTTAATGGGTTGCATAAGGATTGATGGTGCTTATAAGTCTAGAAATTTATCTTAGTTTTGTTGGACTTTAATGCTTTCATTTATTCAATTCTAAAGCTTCTATGTAATTTTAATCAATTTGGAGGAGTTGATTGATTTGTACACGAATTAAACTTGTTCCTTGTTAATTAAAATAGATATTGTTTTGTTGATTGTTTGGTGATTTACTCATGATCCCTCAGTAACAAAGGTATAAATAATTAATGGACGACCCCTTTAGTCGACAAAACCCTTCACCATATGTCTTCTTATTATTGGAGACATGCTCATGCTAGAACTTTTTATGCAACCAGAAGCTTGGGCTATTTTCGCCACTTTGTTTGCGCTTGAAGTTGTCTTAGGCGTTGATAACGTCGTTTTTATCTCTGTCTTATGTGAAAGACTGCCGCTGCACCAACGTAAACTGGCAAGAAACCTTGGTATTGGTCTTGCTGTTATTGCTCGTATTGGTTTAGTGTTTTCAATCTCTTGGATCATGCAATTGACTCAACCGCTATTTTCTTTGGCGAACCAAGCGTTTACCGGAAGAGACGTTATCATGATTGCGGGTGGTGCATTCCTCTTGGCTAAAAGCCTGAAAGAGTTGTGGAGTTGGTTAAATCACAACGAGTCGGCTCACTCAACTCACGCCCGTACTGGTTTAGCGGTAGTTCTGTTGCAGATTGTTGCCGTGGATGCTGTATTCTCGATGGACTCGGTGATAACCGCCGTTGGTTTGACAAGTGATGTCCCACTTATGGTCGCAGCGATTGTTTCTTCTGCTATCGTGATGGTCATGACAGCAGAAAAAATCAATAACCTGGTGTCGTGTTACCCTGGTTTTAAGACACTTGCTTTGTTATTCCTCGTTTTGTTAGGTGGTTTATTGATGGCAGAAGGCTTCGAAATTCATATCAACAAAGGTTATGTGTACTTTGCGATGGCATTCGGCTTAATTCTGGAACTTTGCCATATCCAGTTAAAAAACAAACAACGCCCGACTATTAAACGTCTTAGTCCGTTGCGAGTTCATCCAACCAGATTAGAAGCTCGTCAATAATAAAAGATATTGCCGCTCATATGAGCGGCATTTTTATATTCGTCATCACCTATTTTTACTCTCTTTTTATTTTGTTGTCGTTTCGACAAAAAATCGCATTTGTTGTGGGGTTGAAGATTTTTTATATAGACCGCCCAACTAATATGAGTGAACGACAATAATGGATAAAATGATCGATGCGTTAGCAACCCATGGCTACTACATCTGGGATGATTTTCTTTCTGAACAAGAAGTGGCTCAATTACGAGACTGCATTCCAAGTAACTGGAAAAAAGCGCGTATTGGTCGTAATGACGATGTGACTCGTATTGAGTCAATTCGAAGTGACAAAATTCAATGGTTATCGCCCAATATGGGGCACGCGGTTACTTCTTACTTAGATAAGATGGAAGAAATACGCCAAGAAGTGAACCGTCACTTGTTTCTAGGACTTTTTGAGTATGAAGCTCACTTTGCCAAGTACGAGGAAGGGGATTTCTACCAAAAGCATCTAGATTGTTTTAAGGGCAATGAAAACCGTCGATTGACAACCGTTTTTTACATGAACGAATCTTGGACGGAAAAGGATGCAGGTGAATTGGTGGTTTACGATCTAAATGATAATAAGATAGCAACCATCTCTCCTCAATCGGGACGCTTACTTTTATTCTTATCTGAGCAATTCCCGCATGAGGTTTTACCGACCAATGCTGAGCGTTTCAGTATTGCAGGTTGGTTCAGAATCAATGGTGTGCGAGACAATGTACTTGATATTGCAAAATGATTGGTTTGCAACCTGCACAAAATCAGCAAAGGGCGTAGATACGCCCTTTATCGATTAAACATTAGTTGATAGCTCGTAACACTCGGTCATGTTTCGCTCTAGCACTGCATAGACGTCAGAACAAAGTTCTTGTTTAGCGACTTGCTCGCCCATAATCGCGGCGATTTGTGCTTGAGCCATTCGTCCTCGGTAGGGACGGTCCTGAGACAGAGCTTGAAAAACATCGGCAACCGCGACAATACGCGAAGGTACATCGAGTTCGTCTCCTGTTTTATGATAAGGATAGCCAGAACCGTCCAAACGCTCGTGATGATTAGAGGCCCACTCCGCTATTTTAGCGTTGGGAAACACTTTGTGTAATGCGAGCTGAGTATCAATTGTATGGCGTTTAATACGCGTATACTCTTGTTTATTAAGAGAGCCTTCTTTATGAAGAATCTCATCTGGTGTTTTTAACTTTCCGATATCATGCACCAACCCAGCAATAAATAACATCTCTTGGTCGTGCTCACAGAGCCCAAGCTTGATGGCTAGATACCGAGATAACTCCGCCACTTTTTGCGAATGTTGATAAGTAAATGGGCTTTTTGCGTCAACAATTCGAGCGATAAACATGCCCAAACTATTCATATCTTGGATGGTGAGCTGTTTTTGAAGCCAATCAATGCTTTTAAAGTTTAATCCGATGGTTTCTATATTTTCAGACTCCATCGCGAACCAAAATGCGTCGGTCATAACGAGCTTAACCATTGCCTTAGCCATGTCTGGATTAAACAAAGTTCCAGCGTTTGCCATGATGCACTCTGCAATTAGTTCTTCATGAAGTGTGACAATGTCACAGTGGCAGTTCATGACGTATTTGGAACGCATAAAATCGAGACGGTCGGCTAAATAGAGTAGGGCAGCGACCTCTTTTTCAAAAGGCGGTAAATCAAGATATTTTAGTTCACTCCAATGTGTATGGTGGTAAAGAACAGGTGTAGCAAACTGACGCAACAAACGACACTGCTTGAGGCTTCGGTATCCTCTTAAGCAATGTGTTTTTACATCTTGTGGCACCAACTCCTCAAGTAACATTTTATGTTCTTGTGTTTCGGAGACCCCACAATCGTGGATCATCCCTGCGAAGTAGCAAAACTCCGCTTTTTCTGGTTCCCAGTTCATGACCCGAGCACATTGGTAAGCGATGTAAGCGACACGATGGCTATGGTGCGTATCATCAACACCGACATAGTCGAGTGCTCGAGCAACCCAGATAAGTGCTTGTTTCAGATCGACTTCAAAGCCCATGTCCGTATGGGAATGGCAAGAATGATTCATGGTTTATACCGACATTGCTAATTAGCCCACGCTAAACCCAAATCAGAAGGTGATAGGAAAAATTGGGTACGACAGCGAATAGACCCCAAAAAGGTGGGCGTTTAGACATAGTTTTGATTATGGGCGGGATAATAATCCTAGTTGCATAATAATATCACCTGAAGCTCATGGTTAAGAGTCAGATATTTGAACTAAGTATAAGTTTTGAAAGATTATTGTTGCTCTTGTTGACTTATTTGAAAACGACAATAAATCATGATGTAACGCATTCTTATTTTTATTTTTGTAAATCGTGTTCGGGCTCAACCAGAGACACACGGTATTGATGTGTGATTAAAAGAATTTATATTGTTGTTCTTGAAGGCAAAAAATAAGAAGACTTCTTCGAGGCTTGCTCTGTAACTAACAGAGTATTAGGTAAAGCAGCTTGTTAACAACATGACAATAGAGCGTCGTTGAAAATATTTTCTCTGTAGCTCATGTTGTTGAGGAAAGATAATAAAATGGTACGGTTTCCCAGCGATGCTAGCCCTTTTAGTGAGATAAGTTTATTGAAAATGTGTGATTGCAAAGTAAGCATAGGTAGTAAAAGTAGCTAGAATGATAGCTCTAAATGAAAAGGATTTCGTATGTTGAAGCATCGTTTATATCGGAGTTACACCGCAGGGTTAAAAATAGCAGCCCTTATCCTTCCTATGCCGAGACCAACCTTGTTTTCCGGCCCTGGTTCGATGAATGAGCTATTAGAATCGATGACCGAGCTGGGATTTAAACGCGTCTTGTTAGTTACCGACGAAGGGTTAGTCCAAGTCGGTATTGTAGATAAGGTGCTTGAGGCAGCAGCACAACTCGATTTACAGTTAGATGTTTTCTCGCAAGTTAAGCCCGATCCTACCTATGATCAGGTTGAGAGCGGTCTAGAGGCTTATCATCGTTTTCATTGTGAGGGCATATTAGCTTTGGGTGGCGGCTCTGCAATGGATTGTGCAAAAGTCATCGCTGCGAAAGTTACCAATAAACGGCCAATCAAAAAATTAGCTGGACTATTGAAGGTATGGCGAATGCCAGCGCCGCTTTTTGCTATTCCAACAACGGCTGGAACCGGAAGTGAAGTTACTATCGCTGCGGTCGTGTCAGATCCCTCCTCACACATTAAAACCCCTTTAATGGATCCAAAGTTGGTGCCACTAATGGCAGCTTTAGATGCGAATTTAATGATTGGTTTACCTCCTAAGATCACGGCTGATACTGGCGTTGATGCATTAACCCATGCTATTGAGGCCTATGTATCGAAAAACGCTACTCAAGAAACGATGGCTCATTCGGTTGCCGCTATTAAACTCATTTTTAAATATCTTCCTAGGGCTGTGATGCAAGGGGATGATGTCGAAGCTCGTCATAAAATGGCTATGGCATCCTATTACGCGGGTTTAGCATTTACCAAAGCGAGTTTGGGTTATGTTCATGCCTTTGCTCACACATTCGGTGCGAGATATGGAATACCTCATGGTATGGCAAACGGATTAGCCTTGTTGCCTGTGCTGCGCTTTTCATTATCAGAGATTGCGCCTCAACTAAGAAAGCTCGATGAGTTGACGGCCGAGGGGCAGTTAGGTAACGCAAGTGCTCAGCATTTTTTGGCGAATCTGGAGTCCTTGTTTTCAACTATTGATATTGAGCAAACCAGTGCGCTCATTCAACGTGAAGATGCTGATGCGCTTGTTGATTTAATTCTGAAAGAGGCGCACTGGAATTACCCTGTTCCCAAGTTCATGAACAGGGAAGAATGCACACAGTTATTGTTAAATATCAGTAAGGTGTAAATTACAGTTTACATGTGTGGTTTTTTATCCTTACACTTTGCTTGATCTTCTGCTAAAGATCCTACAATATCGACGGCAATACAAATATGGTGTTGGTTTCGGTCCGCCGTTGCCCGATCTAATACTGATAATTTCTAATAAAGTGTAAAGATTAATATACAATGAGTCGTTCTAAAGTATTCGGTAGTACGCTAATTATTGCGGGCACTACAATAGGCGCTGGTATGCTAGCGCTTCCACTTGCCTCTGCCGGCATTGGTTTTTCAACTTCTATTATCATCATGCTAGGCTTATGGGCTCTGATGGCTTTCACTGCCTTGCTTATGCTTGAGCTTCATCAACATGCGGAGAGTAGTGCTACACTTCATACTTTGGCGAAACAGATCCTAGGTCAAAAAGGCAAGTGGGTGGCAAGTTTTGCGATGTTGTTTCTTTTCTACTCATTATGTGCAGCGTATATCGCTGGCGGTGGTGCTCAGTTCGGAGACCGCCTTGCACAATGGTTTGACCTCGATATTTCAGGGCCTACATCAACGATAATCTTTACCTTGATTGTGACTTTAGTTGTGACAGTGGGTACCGGTACGGTCGATAAAGTAAACCGAGTTCTGTTCGCGATGAAGCTCATTGCGATGGTTGCGGTGCTTTCTTTTCTTGCTCCAAACGTTACGGAATCTTACTTGTTAAGTATGCCAATCGAACAAGGCCTTGTTGTAGCGGCGATTCCGGTGATCTTTACTTCGTTTGGTTTCCACGGAAGTATACCTGCAATTGTGAATTACTTAGACGGTGACACTTCTTCTTTACGCAAAGCCGTTATTATTGGTTCGACGATTCCACTCGTTATTTATATCTTTTGGCAAATCGTGACGTTGGGTGTGGTTAGCCAAAGTACGCTTGTTGAGAACGGAGGGTTGAGCGCACTGATTGGTCAACTATCTCAGACAGTACACCAATCAAATTTGGGTAGCATTGTTGGTGTGTTTGCTGACTTGGCATTGTTGACATCGTTCCTTGGCGTGAGTTTGGGTCTATTCGAATTTTTGGGTGATACCATCAAAGGAAGTAACGATAAGCCTAATCGTTTGATTGCGGCACTAGTGACGTTTACTCCACCGCTAGGCTTCGCACTTTTCTATCCTCAAGGCTTTATTATGGCTTTGGGCTATGCAGCGATTGCCTTAGCGATTTTAGCCATCTTTTTGCCTTTGGTTATGGTGATCAAGGTTCGTAAATCGGATGATTTTACTGGGGAGTACCGCGTCGCAGGTGGTCAAGGTGCGTTAGTGATAACGGGCATCGCTGGCACTGGCATCGTATTCGCTCAGGTGTTAATTACGCTGGGTGTGCTTCCTGCTCTAGGCTAGTTGTTTAGAACGTTCTTTGAATAACTTCTAGTTACTGAATCCATCGTAATCAATCAGTATTGTTAGGCCAACGAGTTTCGCTCGTTGGCTTTTTTAATCTGGATCAAATTACCGTAAGATATCCGGTGAAAAAATTGGTAGAAATGTGCTTTTATTTCGTACACTTAAGTTGTGGTATATCGATAATTTAAGTGGAGAAAACCGCTCAAAATACCATTGAATTTGCAACACAATGAGCTTTTCTTGTTTCTCTGCTTTGGTGTGGAGGTGAAGCATGGCGCACCGGAGTTTTTACCCGTTTGCAAAACCGCTTAACGAGCAACTGCAAACGCTAAAAGGCAGGATGCAGGCGCACTTGCCATGTATTGATAGGGTGTCATTTGCAAAATATCACCCAGACCAAGATGTGCTCAAATCATTTGCAGAAAGTGAGTTCGACACTTGGTGTTTAGCCCATCACGAATCAGCATTCCGTAAACTCCACCACCTCAATATTGCCTCTAAAAACGCGGTTCCTCGTATCGTCGAAGACCTTCATGATATTAAGCACTGTCCTCGGGTTCAAATTTTACTCAAACACGGATATCAGTCGTCGGCTGCTATTCCTTGTTATGACAATAAAGCTTTTACTGGTTTTGTATTTTTGAACTCCACTCAACGTGATGCGTTTAGTTTAGAAGCGCTGAATGGTCTTAAACCTTATTTCGAAATGATTCGATTTGCGGTTGAATCAGAAACTCAAGTAGTCAATGCGATAGAAACGCTAGCTAACCGAATGCAATGTATGATGCCAGGCTATTCACCTGAGTATTACGCGCATACCAAACGCATGAAGTACTACAGTCAAATTATCGCAACGCAGTTAGCGGATCGTTATCACCTGAATGACGAAATGGTCGAAGATATTGGTATTTTTGCTCAGTTCCATGCGCTCGGTGATAGTCAGCTGCCAGTTGAAATTGCTAGCCGCCGAACAAATTACTCTCAAGAACAAGAGGCGATATTGATTCAACATATTGAGCGTTGTATCGATTCAGCGGATGACATAGTTGCCCGTATCGGAAATCCGGTTCACCCGAGTGTGACTTTGTTTTTGCAGATGATTATTTATCAGTACGAAAATTTAAATGGCACTGGTTATCCGTATGGTTTAACCAGTGATGATATACCAATAGCCGCCCAAATTACGGCTGCCGCAAATGCCTTTGATTTTATGACAACGCACCATCCGTATAGACAAGCGTGGTCCATCCCATACGCATTGTTAGAACTTGAAAAATGGGTATATCAGGGATGGTTATCTCGAGAATGTGTTGATGCTCTGCGAGAGCATCAAGGTTATATAAAGCAAATCATCCACAAATATCCCGAGCACTATACAGGCTTGGGGTTAATGTGAAGAGCAGTAACAAAGTTGAAATGTTGACGAGGAGGAATATTTAAACAATACTGTTTTTATATACAGCAATGAGTTTGGAGGTGAAGTATGTTGTGGGAAACCCTTGAAAGAGTAAACCGCTTACGCCAACAAGCACTTGCAAATCCTGAGTTTGTTGAGTCAGCAAAAGAGCACGAACAAGCACTTCAGGAGCAAGAATACCATTATCAAACTAAGAAAAAGCGTTCAGCCAAAGACAAACAAGGTAAAAAGTCGCTGGCCGATATCTATAAAGAAGTAGAGTTTGGCGCTGACGCTCGTCATTAATGTATTCACTGCGGCATTTTTCATTTCTTCATACGCTGCAGTATTCGTTCAAATTTATGCGAGAGCAGTGGGAGACCGCTGCTCTCGTTGACCTGCCTATAATTTACTAATGAAGTTCAGCAGAGCAAATTATCACTAACACTTAGCAATTCTCTCAATGATCTTGTTGATGTAATGATAATGACAACGGTTTGCATTTGTATCTTTGTTGTTATATAAAACCTCCCTTATTAATCGTTCTGTTGAATAAGAACGGCAAACGTGATCAACGAATGAGAGCTCTGAATAACTGTTATTCGTAAATGGCTATTAGGTGAAGTAGGGATGTTGGAAGCTAAAGCACTCCAGTTTGAGATTGAAGGCAAGTCATTGCTAAAAGCGTTTGATGTGACATTTGAACCCGGAAAAACATACGCTCTTGTTGGACACAATGGTTCAGGAAAATCCACATTGTTAAAGTTGCTGGCACAGCAACAGCCATACACCGCTGGTGACGTGGTTCTGCATGGAACGAGCATTAACGATCTCTCAGCGAAAAAATTCGCCCAACACATTGCCTACTTGCCTCAGCATCTTCCAGTGACCGACAGTATTTTAGGTCGAGATTTAGTCGTTTTTGGTCGTTATCCATGGCATGGTTTACTTGGACGTTTGAGTAAGAAAGATCACGACATTGTTGAAGAAGCAATGGCGATGACAGGCACACTAAAATACGCAGATCGCTTAGTGGACACGTTATCTGGAGGAGAGCGTCAACGTGTGTGGCTAGCTATGCTGTTAGCCCAAAAAACCGAGTATTTGCTTCTTGATGAGCCTTTGTCTGCGCTAGATATCAGCCATCAAGTCGATATGTTGAAGCTTATCTCTAAACTCAGTCAAGAACTGGGCTTGGGCGTTATTATCGTATTACACGACATCAACTTGGCTGCACGATTTTGCGACTACATCGTTGCATTACATCAAGGTGATTTGATTGCACAAGGCAATGTTGAACAGGTGTTTACTGAACCTAAGTTGAGGGACATATATGGGATAGAGATGATGATCTCTGACCACCCTGCGGGTTACCCGGTGGCGATGCCAAGCTAAAGGTTGGAATAATGAGCAGTACAAACACTCGACTTAAACATTTCTCTTTCGCTCTCTCACTTAGTGCGCTTTTGGTCAGTTCTTTTCAAGCACTAGCTGACGCATCACCTCGGGTGATGTCGGTTGATTGGACACAAACTGAAACGATGTTGGCGTTAGGGGTTGTGCCCGTAGGCGTCGCTCAAGGGCAAGATTACGATGCTTGGGTAAAATCGCCACCGTTACCACCTCAAACTAAGGATGTAGGGTTAAGAACTCAACCCAATATAGAGCGTATTTACGAGCTCAGACCTGACCGTATTTTTATTGCCCCGTACTTCTCCTCAATGAAGCATCGTTTAGTCGATATTGCCCCCGTTACCACGATTGACTTATATGAAAGCGGGATCACAGATTGGTCGGTACTTACTCGTTTCACTCGGAGGTTTGGTGAAGAGCTGGGAAGAGAAGCGGAAGCAGAGGCGCTTATCCAACAATATGAAAAACGTTTCTCTTTATTAAAACAGCGCATAAACAAAGACCAGCCGCCGCTTTTAATGATTCAGTTTATGGATACGAAGCACGTTCGTGTTTTTGGTCAAAATAGTCTTTACTCTCAGGCTATCGAAAAGATTGGGCTGAGTAATGCATGGAATGAAAAGACGAATAGCTGGGGCTTTAGCCTAGTTGGCATCGACAAGTTAGCTGGCATAAAAGCTCAAATTGTTATCGTAGAGCCATTACCTTACGGTGGAGCGGAGCAGCTCTCTCAAGACCCATTTTGGCAATATGTTGTTCAACAATCTGGTGAAAAGGTCATGCAAGTCGCGCCCGTTTGGAGTTTTGGTTCTATGCCTTCAGCCCTCCGTTTCGCAGAGTTAGTTACGGCGAGTAAGGTCGAGGAGTTAACACAATGAAAACGATGCCTTTAAGCTTTGTGGTGTTACTTTCGGCATTTACCTTTTCTATTGGTGCTTTCCAATTGTACCAAGTAAGCTCATTTTCGTTAGCTCTAAGCAGTTTATGGGAGCCTAACTTTCAATCTATCGATTCTGTTTTACTTCACTTTAGCTGGTGGCCTCGAGTCTTCACCACGATTATATCTGGTGCTGGATTAGCGGTTGCTGGGGTATTGATGCAGCAAGTGCTGCGTAACCCTCTCGCTTCACCCACGACACTTGGTGTGGCGAGCGGTTCAAGTTTTGCTTTGATGTTAGCAACGCTATTCGCACCTTGGATGTTGGATATCGCGCCTAATTTGGTTGCTCTCATCGGCGGTGTGATATCGATGGGGTTGGTGATGCTGTTGTCATGGCGACGAGCGTTATCTCCAACGGTTGTCGTCGTTTCTGGGTTAGTGATAAACCTGTACTTTGCATCATTAAGTACGGTTATTCTGATGATGAATACCGAAAAGCTGAATGGGTTAATGATATGGGGAGCCGGTTCGCTTGTTCAGAGTGGATGGGGAGATTTCTCGTATCTTGCCCCTCGAATCGCACTTGCTACGGTCGTTGCATTTGTGATTGCAAAGCCGTTAAGTCTGTTGGAACTCTCCGAGCAAGGTGCCAAGAGTTTAGGTGTCTCGCTAGCTAAGTTGCGTTTTGTCTGTCTTGGGCTTGCGGTGTTAATCACTTCTTGGGTGGTTTCTGCCGTAGGAATCATCGGTTTCATCGGGTTAGCGGCGCCAGCGATTACTCGATTGATAGGTATCAATAAAGTCCAGCATAAGCTTTGGGTATCAATGCTAATTGGTGCCATGTTATTGACTTTAACCGATTTGGTTATTCAGCAACTGCCAGGGCTAATGGCGAGTTTTATACCAACGGGAGCAGCAACGGCTGCATTGGGCGCTCCGTTACTGTTATGGCTGTTACCTCGTTTATCACAAAAGACGCAGGGCCATACTCAAACAGTGTTAACTCGACACCGTCAACATGTTTACAAGCTAAACCCTAAAGCGATCTCATTGGCGTTGATCGGTACGTTAATTTCCGTTGTCCTTTTTGCCACGGTTGCTGTGCAAAATGAAGGGTGGACAAACTTATTTGCTAGCCAAAATTGGATTTTTTTGGAATGGCGCGCACCTAGATTATTTGCAGCAGCAATTGCGGGGGCAATGTTGGCGATTGCTGGAACCATGATTCAACGCCTAAGTGGAAACCCAATGGCAAGTCCTGAAGTGATCGGTATCAGTTCAGGGACAGCGATGGGATTGATCATCGCGATGTTTACTGGGTTTGGTTCGTCAATTTTCACTCTTTCTCTAGGCGGGCTCGTAGGCGCATTAGCGACGGTATTAGTCATTGTGCTGCTAAACCGTAAGTCAGGCTTTCAGCCGGAGCGTATTTTGTTGACTGGTATTGCGATAACCGCACTGATGAATGCAATACAGAGCTTTATTCTAGCCACTGGTGACCCAAGAAGTTATCAAGCATTGGCTTGGTTGTCTGGGTCTACCTACTATGTCTCGGTTGAAACGTTACTCCCATTGTCTTTATCTGCGCTTGTCTTTATAGGGTTGAGTTTTCTCTGCGTAAGATGGCTAGATATTCTTCCTGTCGGTGCCGCTTCCTCTAAAGCACTTGGAATTCGAGTTGATCGTTCACGCGCAATACTGCTTCTTTTAGTTGCTTGTCTCACGGTCAGTGCGACATTGGTTGTTGGCCCGATTAGCTTTGTTGGGTTGTTGGCTCCGCATTTAGCTCGCTTATTTGGTTTTAACAAAGCGTCACAACACATGTTATGCGCCGCGATACTGGGGGCAGGGGTGATGTTGTTGGCTGATTGGTTGGGACGACAGGTCCTTTACCCGCAAGAAATACCAACAGGACTTATGGCGTCTCTCATTGGCGGTTTGTATTTAATGTGGGGTTTACGCCGTTTATAGAGATGAGTTAAGCCTCAACCAAGAAAGTACTTATACAAATAAGCACTCGTAGTGGCATTCGTAACCTATGCGAGTGCTTTATGCAAAACCTCTGGTTTGTCTTTTACGGAAACAACTGGCGATGCCGTAACTCGCTTTTCTTTCAGCGGTCGCTGAAGTCATGAAGGGTTGGTTTGGCTGCCGACAAAAAGGAGAAGAATATGACTCGGCAGTTTATGCTGACACCAACGTCGATAGCGGTTGTATTAGCTTTATCAACGCCAAATGTCTTGGCTCTGGAAGATGAAAATATAGTTGTGATTGGACAGCAGCAAGACAGTGCAGTTGGTCCTGATTTTAGTTATCTTGGAGCGAAGAGTCGGGCAGCGACGAAAACTGATATTGCCATCAATGAGACTCCAAGAGCGGTGTCTGTTGTTACGCGAGAGCAAATGGATGATCGTGCCTCTATTAGCATTTCTGACGCGCTACAGTACACACCAAGCATTCAAACTAACTATTTTGGCGAAGATAACAAGCAAGATTGGTTTATTATTCGTGGTTTTAAACAGGCGAACAGCGGGTTGTATCAAGATGGTACCCGTTTATATTCTTCTGGCTTCTATAGTTGGCAAATAGATCCGTTTGCGTTAGAGAGGGTTGAAGTTTTACGTGGTGCAGCGTCTGTTCTTTATGGGCAAAACCCTCCAGGTGGGGTTATCAATGTTGTCAGTAAGCGACCTCAATTTGATGGGGGGTCAGGACTTGTATCTTTGGAGTACGGTTCTGAAGACCGTAAACAACTTTCTCTTGACGTAAACTCTGAGGTGAGTGAGCAGCTAGCTTTCCGCTTTCAAGGGTTAGCGAGAAAAAATGGGACGAGAATTAGTGGGGTAGAAGCAGAGCGCATTCTTCTCTCTCCATCGATGACGTACAAATTTAATGAGACGTCTGAAATTACCTTTCTAACGAGCTATCAAAAAGACGACTCAGATCCTTATCTGCAATTTTTGCCAGTTGAAGGAACGTTAACGCCAAACAAAAATGGAAAGATCAGTGATAGTTTAGCGATAGGCAATCCTAACTGGGAGACGTTTGAGCGTGAGCAGGTGTCTTTAGGCTATGAGTTTTCTCATGCATTTAATGATACCACTTCATTTGTTCAAGCAGCTCGTTACAGCGAAATGGATGTTAAGCTAAGACAAATGTATTCGTACGTTTACTCGGCTGACGTGCCTGCGTTGGGGCCGGCTTTGGACCCATCAAATGAACGCAAAACCATACTTCGGGGTGCTTCAACAGAAGATGGGTCATCTGATGCTTTTAATATCGATAATCGTTTGATGCACCAAGTAAATTGGGGAAGTGTTGAGCATAACTTGATGTTGGGCATAGATTTTCAAATGATCAGTATCGATGGTAAAGATTTTGCCAATGACCCTATAGTTGCTAATGGTAATGCATTATTAAACACACCAATGGGAGCTTTGCCCGATCCTAGGTTTAATGTATTTAATCCTACTTATTCGGATAACATAATGTTACTCGATCCGAATACGCTACAACCATTGAGCGAAACCGATAAGCAAAGAACGAAAATCGATAATCAGCAGCTCGGCGTCTACTTTCAAGATCATATGCTGATCAACGATAAATGGGCGATGTTATTGGGCGCACGTTACGACGATACAAGTAATGAAGTACATAATGTTACCACGGGTGCTCGCACGAAAGTCGATAATGGAGAGTGGACGTTTAGCGTGGGAACGGCTTATATTTCTGATTCTGGCTTCACGCCATACTTTAGTTACTCTCAGTACTTTGATCCAATTATTCAAGAAGACAGCAATGGTAAGCCAGCGAAGCCTGAAAGCGGTGATCAATTTGAAATCGGTATGAAATACCAACCGGATTCATTTGATGGTTATTTCAATATTGCAACGTATCGGGCAACAAAAGAAAACTTGGCTCGTATCTACTTGAGTGAATTAACGCAAATAGGAAAAATAGAAAATAACGGCGTTGAGTTTGAAGCTGTAGCTAATGTGACACCATCCTTAACATTGATCGGGAACATTGCGTACGTTGATGCAGAGATAAAAGAAGACATCAATAAGGCATGGGTTGGCAAAACACCTTCCCAAGTGGCGAATACCGTATCATCAGCTTGGGCACATTATCGTTTCTTTGATGGACCTCTTGATGGCTTTGCTGTTGGCTTAGGCGCGCGCTATACAGGTGAGTCATACGGAGACAATGAAGAGAGACTAAAAGTACCAAGTTATTTCTTAATGGATGCGACGGTCAGTTATCGAATCGGCGATTACAAGCTACAAGTCGCAGCTAAAAACATCGCGGATAAAAAGTACATAGCGACATGTGATGGTTTTTGTTGGTATGGCGACCGACAAAATGTTATTGCAAGTTTAACTTACGACTGGTGAGTTAACGTATAAATAAACACCCCTAACTTTAGGGGTGTTTATTTAGAAATCGGCTTTACGGACAAAGTGCGGGTTTTTGTACTTTTTCTGCGGGCCAAACGATGATACGACAAGTTTGTTCCATAACGTTTTGTCAAACTCACCCTTTGGAATCGAAGGGTAGAGGGTTTCCTCTTCTTCTCTTGCAAAGTTCATATATTGTTTCTTTTTAATTTGATTGTACTTTTTGGCGATCTGGTTATGTTTTCTTACCCACTCCAGCTTGTAATTGTGGAGCACTTTTTCACCTTCTTCGAGAGTCATTCGAGATAGGAACAGTCGCTTGTATGAGACCTTTCTGTCCAGCATTGTGCGCATAACGGTTTGGATATATTTACCGTGATGCGTAATGGTAATGTCGTTTTCATCAATAGGAGTGACACACCAGCCTTTAGGTAAAAAGTCTGGCTTCTTAAATTGCTTATTACGCTCCATTAGCGCCTGATGTAAAACTAAATCAGAGGTGCCGCGGAACGTCTTTTGCCATTTACCGATACGAATTTGAATCGAACCAGGCAAGCGATAGATGTTAGTAAACTTATCTTTGTCCATGGACTTGTGTCATGAGATTAATGTGCATAATTAGAAAGCGGAATTCAGCCCAATGCCACAGGCAGTAGACTTAAGTACCGTACGATTTTACAACGACCTTGCGTGATATAGCGAGGGGTTATGTCAATAATAGGTAAGAAATAGAAAATTAGTTCACATTATGAAGAAATTGGAAGCTAACAAGGCTAAATTTTGAAGTTACACCAATTATGCCCATGCCGACTAAATAAAAAGAAGGCACGGGCATAAAATCACACCGCTTCTTCGAGTTGCTTGGTGTCTTCTTCAATCTGTTGTAGGTGTCGGTTTGCTTGCTGTAACTGATACATTTGAGCATAACGACCATTTTGCGTTAAGAGTGCTCTGTGTGTACCTTTCTCGACTAACTCCCCATGATGAAGAACAATGATTTGGTCTGCATCTAGGATAGTTGAAAGCCGATGAGCAATAACAACGAGCGTCATGTCTTGTCTGAGTACCGCCAAGCTCTTTTGGATTAAAGCCTCTGTTCCTGAGTCAATATTTGCGGTTGCTTCATCTAATATCAATACCTTAGGTTTTACCACAAGCACACGTGCTAACGCCAAAAGCTGTTTCTGACCTGCAGATAAATTAGTTTCGCCTTGACCTAACTGCGTGTCTAGCCCGTTAGGGTAACGATGAATTTGTTCTGCCAAACCTACCTTGTCTAACGCATCCCATATTTGATTGTCATCAACCGCCCGACTGAGAGAGATGTTTTCTCTGACTGAAGCAGGGAGAATATGTGGATCTTGTTGAACCATTGCCACATCTTTGCGAAGTACGTCTTTCCCTAATGTTTTAAGTGGACGACCATCTATGAGCAGTTCACCACATTGCGTTGGATAAAAGCCCATTAACAGTGACGCTAATGTGCTTTTACCGCTTCCTGTATGCCCGACAAGCGCGATAAAGTCTTGGTGGTTGGCCTTCAACGAAATGTCTTTTAGGACGTCCTGTTTACCATCGTAGCTAAATGTGAGGTCTTTAAGTTCGATAGCACCTGACCTTAATGGTTGATGATCGCCCCCGTAAGTTTGTTCTTTCGCATCAATCAATTCAAAAACACGTTCGCTTGATACTAACGCCTGCTGAAGTAGAGCAAGTTGCTGAGTCATCTCAATTAGTGGTTCAGTAACTCGCGCAAGATAACTGATAAATGCATACAGTACCCCCACACCAATCAACTCAATACCATTAAAACCAAAGATCGCAACCAAGCAAAGCAACGCAAGACCAGCGAGTAAGTCCATTAATGGTCTTAGCAGATAGCCGTTTAGCCGAATCACTCGTTTAGATGCCACCAGATGCTCTGCGGTTAGCTCGTTGAACTGTTTATTAAAACGCTCTTCTTGTTGCATTAACTGGATGACACTCATCCCTTGAATGGATTCACTCAGATTCGCATTTATATTGGTCAATAGGTCACGCATCTTTCGGTAGCTTTCTGTACTTAGCTGCTTAAACAAGTACATAAAGCCGATGACGATCGGCAGCAATACAAGCACAACGAGTGTGAGCTTCCAACTCATGAAAAACATAACTCCAAGCATTACGACAATCATGACCACGTTTTTCACCACGGTCGCGATCAAAAGCTCATAAAATTGCTGTAAAGATTCCGTATCGTTGGTGATTCGCGACACCAATTTTCCAGCAGGAGTGTAATCAAACGCAGATAACGGCTGCTTAATCACGCCAGAAAATACTTGCTTACGAATCGCTTTGATCGTGTTAGCCGCGACAATGCTAAATTGCAATGACTGAAAATACTGGAATGTTGCCGATACGATCTGAAAAGCGATATAACCTACTGCTAGCGAAATCAGAACATTTTGTGAATAGTCACCTTTAGCGATGTGCTCATCAATGAAATATTGAATCAACCAAGGGCCGCCGGCGCTGGCTAACGCAGCAATAAACAGCAAGGCGAGTCCTTTAATCATTGGCTTTGGTTGAGATAATGGGTAAGACATTAACCGTTTAAACGTGCTGGTCTGGTTCATTCATTATTCCTCCATCGCCTGCTCTAGTTTCTGATACTCGAACATCTCGGCGTACCAGCCTTGATGCGCTAATAAAGCGCTATGTTGCCCACGTTCAGTAATGTGTCCGTGATTCAATACAATGATCTCGTCTGCTGCTTCCAAAGCGGTGAGGCGGTGCGCAATAACGATTAGGGCTTGATTACGGTAGTATGTTTCCAAATTCTTAAGGATTTGATGTTCGGTCCGTCCATCAACAGCGGAAAGTGCATCGTCCAAAACCAACACTTGAGCATTCAGCAGCATAGCGCGTGCTATCGCAATACGTTGTTTTTGCCCGCCGGAGAGTGTAATGCCTTTTTCACCAACTTCTGTTTGATAGCCTTCAGGAAACTTTTCAATATCGTCATGTATACAGGCTAACTTTGCTGCTCTATAGACTTCTTCTTTCTCTGCATTAGGGTTGCCTAAGGCAATATTGTCGAAGATAGATTTGGAGAATAGAAACGGACTTTGGTTAACGACAGCAAAGCGGTTTCGCCACTGTGGAAGTAGGGCATCCTTGATCTCGACATCACCGAATTTAATTGAGCCGTTTTCTAAATCATGTTGACGCAAAAGTAGTGTTAACAGGGTCGATTTTCCGCTTCCTACCGGCCCTGCAACTCCCAACATTTTTCCGGGTTCCAGTTCGATGTTTACTTCCGTCAAAGCGGGCGGTAAATCACTAGACCAATGGAAATCGGCGATATCAATTTTTAACGGAAGTGGTTTATTTTCTATTGGCTTATTGCCACTGATAATTTCTGGCTTTTCATCAAAGATCTCTTGTAATCGATTCCATGCAGCAGAGCCTCTTTCTAAAATGTTAAATAGGAATGCGAATGCCAGCATCGGCCATATCATCAACCCTAAATACATCGTAAATGCGGTCAGATCACCAAGCGTGATCTCACCTTTATCAACAAGGTAAGCACCAGCAGCGACACTAAGAAGGAAAGAAAGACCGATGGTTAACTGAATTGCCGGGTCAAATCTAGCATCGACTCTTGCGACAGCGATGTTCTTTTCGCCAGTATCATCCACAACCTCTTCAAAACGTTGCTGCTCTTGGTTTTCTAATCCGAAAGCACGCAGCATTCGCACGCCATTAAGTGACTCTTGTGTCATGTCTGACATGGTAGAAAAGGCTTCCTGAGCGACACGAAAGCGTTGATGTAGGATACGCACAATAAAGAAGATGATGATGGCAAGAAATGGCATTGGAAGAAGCGCCATTACGGTGAGCTTCCAGCTTACTTGCGTTACCATAATGATTAAAACCGCAATACCAGTGATCAAAGAGTCTGCGGCGGTTAAAACCCCTTCGCCGGCTGTCATAACGATATTACGCACATCATTAGTGCCACGAGCCATCAGATCCCCCGTCTTGTAACGTTCAAAAAAACGAGGTGGCTGTGTCGATAAATGCCTATATAGACGGTTACGTAGAATGGTCCCGAGCTCCCAGCTTGCGCCGAAAAGCCAAATTCGCCATAAGATGCGACACCCATAAATAGTAAAGATCAGTACAGTTAACCCTGAGAGCCATAGAATCAGCGTATTTGTATCTAAAGTGTTGTCTACGACGCCATCAACTATGATGCCAACTGCTTTGGGCGGAACAAGCTGTAGTGCTGATATCACAGCGAAAAGCAGAATGGATCCGACATAGTGCCTCCACTTTTGTTGGAAATACCAACGTAGCTGCCAGAATATTCTCATTACGCCTCCCGCTTTAAATTATTGAATTTGTTATAGAACTATTATTGAGCGAAATGATGAGTTTACAAGCACAAGTTATAGGCGGGTTTAAAAACGATAGATTGTTTCAATTATAGCCATGTGTCGGCGCAAATTACTGGTTTTATCTCTATGAGCTAACTGTGCGACGACATTATGTGAAATAGTTGTTAATGGTGGTTTTGGAGCCATTACCTTGCAATAACGATGAAGACACCAAAAGTAAAAGTGTTACTGCCACTCTCTATGGGAATTAGCAATCGTCAGTTTGTATTTTGTATTTCACTTGGCCACCAGGAGTTTCTGGGTAGTAAACTTCGACATAACACATATGTTCTGGACCAACAGGCTTGTTTGCAAAACCAATAAGGAAGTAGGGCTCGTCTGGGCTATCTACCCCATACCAAGTGTTAATAGTGAGTTGCGGATCAAAGCCTGCTAGCTCTTTTGCTGGAATAACATTTTTGATAAATCCAAAGTAACCAATTAGGTCGTTATGGCCGTCATTATCTAGATCAATGTTATATTGTATGCCGCCATCAACTGTCTCTTGAGATTGAATCACTGCTTTGGTGTAGACAAAGTTGTTGGCGGTCATGAGTGCTTCTCTGGCTCCATATAGAACCGCCACTCTGGCATCTTTTTGTAAGCCAAGAAATTTAGGAAATGCAACGACGCTTACAATACCAAGAATGATGATGCACACAATGAGTTCAATAAGAGTAAATCCTTGAGAGCGACGCACAGCCTTTCTCCATGTTTAGAAACGAATAGGCGGCTATTCTGATATAGAAACTTTCAGGTCAAGTATTAAAAAAGAATGGTAATAAGAGATCGGGATTGCAAATCTCAAATATAAAACAAGTTGCTTATTTTCGTGGTGGGGGAGTGATTTTGATAAAAACCAAGGAATGAACTCGAGAGGATAAAATCCTCCCGAGTAAAGCGACTAAGATTCGTGTGTCAGAGCACTGCTGTTACGTTTAAAAATGAATCGCCAAATAAATAAGACAATTGCGATGTAACCTAATCCTACACCAAGCGCTTGCCAGTGCATGCCGTTATACATTGCGATTGGCATCAAAGAGATGATGAAGATGTCAGTGATTGAGCCTGGGACATAAGCGATGGCGTAATCATCAAGTACCTTGCTACGCATCTTTGGATCAACAATACGAAGTAGAGCAATGCCCATAGCTACCGTACCGGTCAACCAACCCCAAGAGAAAATGCCTTTCTCGAACCAATCTTCTCCCATGATACGTGGGGCAACCCAGAAGATTAGCCATAGTGTGAAGGCGATACCGCCGATTGCAAGCGCTACCATCGGCATTAAATACTGGGCTAGGACGGTAATCTTGATGGCTGAGATACCAAAGATAATCAAATAATCGGTACTGATGCCCGCAGCGTGTTTGAATGCACCGTCACAAAGATAGCGTGAAGCTTTCGTTTGTTTCGCGACGATTCGCACGAGCATGCCGCCAAGGAAGCCAGTTACGAACGTAGGGATTTGTACCTTATCGTGGAAAGAAGATAAGTAGTTAGCCGCTACATACGAGAAAGCTGTTACCACTACAACCAACGCCGCGTGAATCGCAAAAGAATCAACCGACAGGGAAGACATGGTGTCTTTCATTACCGGTTCTTGATCATCAGGCTTAACAAGGCCTTTGCGTTCGTGTTCGTCCATGCTGTCGAAGGTCGTAAAGCTACGAATCCAACCCATCTTCAATGCGAATTGCAGCATGAGCATGCCGACAGAAATCGAGATGAAAATACCCACGGTTGCGAACGTTAAGCCAAGTGTGAAGCCATCTTCCCAGCCAAGCCCCGTGAAGATTTCACCAACAACAGATGCAGAGCCATGTCCGCCCATAAAACCCGCAGACATTGTCACACCAAAGCCAGGATTAATCTCTGGCCAGAAGAAGGTTGTGAGAACTAGACCAAACATTGCCGCAAACAACCACTGAGAAACAGAAGCGATTTGGTTAAACGCCCACAATGAGCCAGCACGCTGTGCGACGGTTTTAGGTGATGGAACATCCGTTGCCAGACCTAACGCAGAAAAAAGTGCAGCAGTTAATAGGCTTGCGTTAGCGGTAAACGTATCGGTCCAAGGAAGTACGTCTAACAGGGCTGGTCCAAAAATTAGACCGAATAATCCTGCGAGAACCGCCGATGGAATGTACATACGCTGTAGTAATGGCGCGTGAACGCGAATGACTTTTGCCAAAATCAATAGTAAGCCAGCGATGGCTAAGTCAGTCAGCATTAGACCTTTAGGCATCTTATCCTCCAGTAAATGCAGTCAAGGGGTAGCGTCCTTGTGACCTACCTTGAATAAAAATCTCTCTCAAGCCAAAAAGCCACATACGTGACTAAAAGCGTTGAGAAATCAATGTCGTTTTCATAAGCAAAGGAATGTGCTTATGCAATTTGAAATGAGTGTAAATGTTGTGATTGCACACGAACAGGAAGAGAAATTTGATGAAATTTCTCGATGTTATTTTGATAGTTCACTCAGGAAAGGCGGCAATCCTAGTCACTTTGTCAGAGCAATGCAATTGATGGGAATCAACAAATAGTGTTCACTAAATGAGCGTTCTATACTAACGGCCTGAAAAATAAAGACAATTAACAAGAAATAATATTTGTCATATCGACAATAAAAGTTGATTGAGTGGTTAAATTGTCGCCGCTTTATGAGGTGGTGTTACGGATTCACATGCGAAAGAACAAAATCAACCAAGGTGCGGTTTTTAAGGGAAAGCTGTTTTGAACGGTAAAGCAGGTGGATCGGTTTTGGCTTGGGAGTATGTTGCTGGAGAATTTCTACCAAGGCACCAGATTGAATTTCCTGTTCAACTAAGATCTTTGGTTGAAGAAGAACACCAGAGCCTTTTAACGCGGCAAACTTAAGCACATCACCATTATTAGACGTTAATCGGGTGTTGCTGTTTCCAAAGGTATTAGATGGCATGTTCACCACCTGTTGGCTTTCCCCTTGGTGGTACTGAAATCCCAAACAATGATGATGTTCAAGGTCATCAAGCGATTGGATAGGGGCATGCAGCTTAAGATAAGAGGGTGAGGCGCAGTAAGTCATGTCGTATTGCCCGAGTTTTCTTGCAACTAACGATGAATCGACCAACTCACCAATACGAATAATCACGTCTGCTTCGCTTCGATATGGGTCAATCAAACTGTTATCCAACATTAACTCAACGTTCAGTTCGGGAAATTCTGCTAAGAAGTCAGCCACGATGGGCGCAATCACCTTTTTACCATAGGTAACTGGGCAGTTAACTTTTACTGTTCCAGTTGGGCGGTTGATCAGCGTCTGGATTAGGTTCTCTGCGTTGGTGATGTCTTCAATAATGCGGTGGCACTCTTGATAGTAGAGTCTGCCAGCTTCGGTCAAGGACTGTTTGCGCGTGGTGCGATGAATCAGCTGCGTACCTAAGCTTTGCTCAAGAAAGCTCATGTGCTTGCCAACCATGGTCGGTGAAATATCAAAGTGGTGTGCTGCATTACGAAAGCTGCCGTGTTCGACCACGTAAGCGAAAACTTTCATGCTTGTTAATTTATCCATTGCACACCCAGAGTTGATAAAGAAATAACTAAAGCAGAGTTTATCAATCAAATGAGGTTAATTACAGTGGGCGTATGATTAAGAATGGAGAAAGAGATCCATCATGAGCGAGACGATTTTTGTTACCGCCGAACTGAAAATGAATGCCGATAAGCCAAGACAACAAGTGGTTGAAGCCATTGAACAATTTTGCCTTGATATGCAAAGCGAAGCGGGGTGCTTGCAAGCGAATGCGACCTACGATTCTAAAGATCCACAACGTGTGATTATTTGGGAGCGATATGAAAACCGCACCGCGATTGAAGCGCATTTTGCTATGTCGCATACACAAGCGTTCATTGCAGCTGAAATGGCAGAGTTAGTCCAAGCATTCGAAACCCAAGCTCAATAGGAGACGTGAACATGAAATGGGGCATTTTAGGCACAAGCTTTATCTCAGGTGTCATGGCTGAGGCAATCCAAGGCGATGACAAGAGTGAACTGTACGCTGTTGCTGGGCGTTCGGAGCAGAACTTAAAGACATTCGCTGAGCAATATGGCATCGAGAATACGTTCAACGATTACGATGCGTTGATTGCCGATGAGCAAGTCGACATTATTTACATCGCATTGCCAAATCACCTTCATCATGACTTTATCGTTAAAGCGGCAGAGCAGGGAAAAGCGATCCTGTGTGAAAAGTCACTGTCGGTAGATATGGAAAAAACCGAGTTGGCACTAAAAGCAGTCGAAACGCACCAGGTATTCTTTGCTGAAGGTTTGATGTACTTGCATCACCCGTTGATCAGCGAGTTGGTTTCGGTGCTTAAATCGGGAGAGGTTGGTGAACTTCGCTCCATCCATACGTCTTATATTGCGTCGATTGCGCAGTTTGTTAATCCAGACAGTAAAGGTGCTTTGTATAATTTAGGTTGTTACCCAATGTCATTGGTGCATTTGGTTGTGAAAACCATGTTGGGTCAGCAAACCTTTGAGAACCGTTCAATGACAGCGATTGGTCGACAAGGTAACGATGGGAATATCTGTGAATCGAGTTTGATGATGCAATTTGGTGAGCAACAAACGGTGAGCGTACATACTGCCGAAGATCATGGATTGAAACACCAGTTCACCATCCTGGGTAGCAAAGGCTGTATTACGCTAGATTCAAACCCATGGCTACCAACGCAAGATAACCAGTTTAGTGTGGAAATTTACGAGACGTCGAAGCGTGAAGTGTCTGTACCGGCTGCAGGGGACGCTTTCTTCTATCAAGTGCGCAATATTCGCCAAGCGGTTGAAGCAGGGCGTACCTCGTTAGAAAACCCTTGTGCAACATGGGAAGACTCTCACCGTATTATGCAGCTACTGACTGAGTGGGAATCACTGGCTTCAAAGTAAGTGTGTACTTGAACCAATGAACATAAAAACGGCGCACTAAATACAATATTTGGTGCGCCGTTTTTTTATTTTGTGTTCAGTCTGGATTAAATGCGATTATCGCCGGTGCTGAACGCAATGATTTGGCTGATCTCAGACAGGCTTCTGCCACTTTCTTGCTGCCATTGAACAAACGCTTTGTTGGTTGCATCGAGCGATTTTTTCGTATCTTTGCCACCTTCAATGATCTTGCAATTACGCAGGTAAGCTTCAACGTCGCTAGACAAGATGAAGGTATCAACGCCCATTTGACGCAGTGTGTAAGGGCCTGTATTTCCGCCTAGGCGATTACCGCGTTTCTTCAAATACGCCCACAGGTCGGTGATTTTCTCTTGCGGCCAATCGGCAACCATTTTGCCAAACGAGCCATATTCGATTTTTGCTTCGTGGATCATACGTGCGTTGGCAGGAATCGACATGACTTTAGTGAGGTGGCGAATGATGCGTTTGTCGGTTGCTTTGGTTTCCCATTGCTCGTCTGACAGCATCAACAGCGGCTCAATCTTAAATCCGAAGAATACTTCTTCGAAGTTCGGCCACTTGTTGCGAACCACGCTCCACGAAATCCCACTTTGGAATACCTTCATTGAAAAAGCGGCCAGCCAACGGTCATCGGGAATCGCAGCCAGTTCCTCTTTGCTTAGTGGATGAGACAAAAGCGCTTCAAGTTGATCTTCACCACCTTTACGCTCTGCAGCACGCTGATAAATCGCGTCAAATTTTTCGATACTCATAAAAGAAGTTAGTCCTAGTTTATGTCGATATTTGCGAAACATACTACGCTTAAGTGGCTGAATCGTAAATTGATGGAGTGTCACAAATGAAGAAGGTCACATTAACGTTTGTCGGAGAAGGTTCGGATCGTATTGCGGAAAAATTCTATGCGTGGATGACGGACGGTGGGTTGGAAGACAGCATGATTGAGAATTTATCTGACCGTGAAATCTCAGTGGTCGGCATCAGTGATATGGATAATGAAACGCGTGATGTGGTAATCAATACGGAAATGAACTAACGAGTCGTTTTTCGTGAGCTATTAGAATCAGATAAAACAAAGCCCTTCACGAGAAGGGCTTTGTTGCGTTTATGAGCATGGGAGCTTAGTTGTTTACCAGCGTCAAACCGCTTGGCAGTGCATCACCGAAGATACGTTTCGATTCACTCTCAGATAGCTCTTTGACTTCTTCAACCAATGATACCCATGATTCAGGCACTTTACTTTGCTTCAACTTAGCCAGTACCTGCTCACGGTAGTCGTCTGAGATATCAAATAGTCGGTCGCCTGTTTTACGACAAATCATTACGGCTGCAAACGCGATCATTGGCTCTTTCTGCCAGTTCTGCTCTAACAGTTTAGGCAGCCACTGTTCCGCTTGTTCACGAGGAACGACGTTATGCTGACTGCCATATAAAGGCGTACGTGATGCCAAGCGACCCATTGCCCACCAGTGTGCTTGTTCAAACTGGTTTTGGTTGATCGCTTTACTCAAGAACCACGTTGCCAATAGAACTTTATCTTCCACTTCTAGATGCTCTAGAGAGGCTGAAAGACGCACCATGGATTCGTAACCCATGTCTTGTGCCGCTTTGGCGGATTGTGGGTTTTTCATCGCGCCGGGATGCAGATATTTTGCGATGTCTGCCAAAATGGTTTCTTGTTGTTCTTGGCTTAGACCGCCCGCGATACGTCGCCAGAATACCCACCAGTCTGTCCAACCTTGATGGTTTTTGAACTGAATATTTTGTTGATACAGTCCCCAAACTTGCTCAATACGCCAAGAGTCTGTTGGATCGCCAAAGCCCGGACGCAGTGCAAAGCCCGCCAAACGAAGCCAGTTTTTCTCGTGTTGTTCAGAACGACGGCGACGCTTACGACCTTGCGCAAAGGTATCAAACAGTTGACGTAGGGTAGTGAAATCCCACTCGTCACGTTTGCCCAGTTTCTTCTCAAGATCTTTGGCTAAGGTTTTGATCTCTTTGCTTTCCGCGCTTTTCTTATTACCGCTGTAAAGGCGAGCGATCAGCTCCTTACATTCATTCAGTTTAGGGTGAAGCTTAACTTGCTCGCTGTCATCGGTTTGCTTGTTACGAACTTCGAACTCCAGCTCCCAACGTTTGCTCTCGTCTTCTGCGCTGACACATTCCATCTTAAGCGTACCGACTTCGGTCAACTGACACGCCAGTTGCACTTCTACGCGCTCTTTCTGGTTGGCTTGCAGTTCGGCACCTTCACCTTCAAGGGTGGTGATATAAGGCGGCAGAGGAGCAAATAAGTCAGGATCAACGTCCACCATCACACCGTTTTGAATGGCAGTGTTATTGGTTAAGGTGTCGTGGGTAGAAGTCAGCAGGTTAAAGCGAACGGGCTCACCTAGGGTAAGTGAGAAGCGACGACCACTTAAGCGGATCTCGTGTCCTTCTTCTGTACCTTTTGCAAGCAAACAGAGCGCTTTGCCCATCTTGTTCTTCTCTTGAAGGTGCAAGAAGTAAGAACGCGCTGCGCCACCACCAATTTTTAGCTGTGCACCACGACGCGCTTTACCAAACGCAACGGCACCCAGTGCAACAGACCAATCTGGATGTGGGTTATCTAATACCGTAACCGGAGCGCCTCGCCAATCGGACAGTAGGGTAGTGACTCGTTCAGTCACAAGTTCACTGTTGAACACACCACCGTTGAGTAGCAAACCGACTGGAATGGCATTTTGTTTGTCGTCTTCAATGCCAAGAGCGGCACGAGCAACTTGTTGGTGCTGAGTTAAGAACTCGGCAACGTGTTTGCTCACAGCTGGGTCAGCAACGTATGGAAGACCAAACTCGACGACGGCGCTGCGGCGCTTGTCTGGTACTTCACTGAAATCAGAAAGCGGGAAGAAGCCATCTAAAGCGATTTGGTGCACTTCTTGTTTGCTCAGCCCAATACTCTTTGTTCCGCCAAGAAGTTTCGAGCCGCTACCCAGCATGGTGATCTTCACTTCTTCAGGTGCACTTGCTGAAAGTAGGCTTTCTTTCGCCTTGCGAGTTTGCTGAATCAGCTTAGTTAGGCTTGCTGCAGTGAGTTTTTTGTTTTGACTGAAGCGACTTTCAGCAAGGTGCGCTAACGCTAAGTCGAGGTTATCACCCCCTAGCATTAAGTGTTCACCAACGCCAATACGATCAAGTGCTAAGTCGCTATTGGTGAACTTAGCTTCTATCAGGCTTAAGTCTGTTGTACCACCACCCACATCGCAAACAAGGATTAGTGGCAGATCTTTTAATTCGTCAGCTGCGGTTTGCTGGTGGCGTGCGTACCAGTCGTAACATACGGCTTGTGGTTCTTCGAGCAGGACGATTTTTTTCAAACCTGCCAACTCAGCGGCTTCAAGCGTGAGTTTACGAGCGGTTTCATCGAACGACGCTGGAACGGTCACAACCACATCTTGGTCTTCTAGCTTATTGCTAGGGTGACGGTAGTTCCATGCTTGACGAATGTGGTTGAGGTAGCTTGCGCTGGCAATAACGGGTGAGACTTTATCTACGTCTTGCGCACCAGCCCAAGGAAGAATGTCTGAACTACGATCCACTGCTTGGTGCGATAGCCAGCTTTTAGCACTGGATACCTGACGTCCTTCCACCTTAGCGCCTAATTCACGAGCCCATTCACCCACGATCACATTACTAATGTCGCCAGAGACAGGTTCGTTTTCCCAAGGAAGTGTTAGGTCAGAAGGGGAGATTTGACCAACTGCAGGGTGATAGCGGAAAGAGGGCAGCAATGGTTTACGAACCACTTCACCCGGACCAATCAATTGGTCTATGTCGAATAGGGATACTTCGGATTGTTCAAGGTTGTCGGTGATTTCACAATACGCCACCACAGTGTTTGTGGTGCCAAGGTCAATACCAACAAGAAAACGAGGAGATGCCATACAAACCTTCGTGTATTTAAAAACGGCACCCGATTGGATGCCGTTTGATTTCTATTTATTCTTCTTCGTTTGAGTTGCTTTTCGCGTCTTCGCGCACATCGAACTCAACATGCCATTTTTGACCGTTATCAGCGGCAATGGCTTCTAAGTAAAGCGTACCAAGTTCTGTGACGCGAGAGGCTAGGGTTACAGGAACCACTTCACCTTCACGGCGACCTTCAGATACAGGCAGAGTTACTTGGATTTCTGGAAGCTCTTCAAGCTCTTCTGGTGCCCAGTAGTCTAGGTGAGTACCTGCTAGGTCATCACGACGAACCGTTGAGCCGAAGAACTGGAAGTTAACTGGCTGACCGATGATCAAACCAAACTCTTGGCTTGGTACGTCAACGCTTGAACCTTCTTCCATACCAAATGGTGCAACACACAGTGCTTCCATTGGAGGCGCCATGCCCGGAATCGCAGGCATCGCACTCTCGATACCCACGTAGTACGCTGAAGCAATACCGCCACGGATACGAACACCTTGACCACGACGCACAGAGCCGTAGTAAGCCGCACCGCTAGCAACCGCAAGGTCTAGATCCACACCTGTTAGGCGTTTCGCCATTTCAGCATCTGCTTCTAGTAGCCATTCGTTGATCGTGTCTTCTAGACGAGTTGCTAGAAGTTTCGATTTCAGAACACCACCGTTGAATAGGATTGCTGTTGGCTTGATGAAGTCAGCTGACTGCGCTGCATCCGAACCTGGCATACCAGGCATGTTAGCGAATGGGTTGAAATCTTGAGCTGCTGCTTCTGCGCCATTTCCTGAAGTAGAAAGGGCATTAGCTTGCTTAGACAAGAACGCTGCAATGTGACGAGTAATGCCCGCATCTTGTGCGTAAGGCAGACCCATTTGCGTTAGTGCACCACGGCTACGTTGAACAGGGTGGTCCGTAATCGCAACTTGAGGGAAGAAGCCGTCAACCAGTGTTTGTTGTACTTCTTCTTGAGTCAGTTCTGTTTTTAGCGTTGCGCCAAGCAGTTTAGAACCACGGCTTGGTACCACGATTGGCACTGACTGAAGCTCGCTGTCGTTCAATAGCGCTTCTTTAGCGTCACGACATGCGTGCGTCATTGCCTGAACTTGCCATGGCTGTAGCTCTTTGCCTTCTTGCGCTAGCTTCATCTTCAAGCGGTACGCAAGTGCAAGGTCCATGTTGTCACCGCCAAGTAGGATGTGTTCACCTACCGCAATACGGTTCAGAGTTAGGTTGCCGTCGTCTTCAGTTACTTCAACCAAAGAAAGGTCGGTTGTACCACCACCGATATCGACCACAAGCACGATGTCGCCAACTTCAACTTCGTCGCGCCATTTGTCGTTGCTGTTATCGATCCAGTTGTAAAGTGCAGCTTGTGGCTCTTCTAGAAGTGTTAGGTGCACAAAACCAACGTTGCGTGCTGCTTCTGCAGTTAGATCGCGAGCAGCAGGATCAAAAGAAGCAGGAACCGTAATGGTTACGTCTTGATCGGCAAGGTTGTGATTTGGGTTCGCGTGATTCCAAGCGTCTTTTAGGTGCTCTAGGTAAAGCTCTGTCGCACGAAGAGGGGATACTTTTTCCACTTCTTCTGGGCTACCTGCTGGCAGGAAAGCATCACGACGGTTCACACCTGCGTGGCAAAGCCAAGATTTCGCACTTGCAACAAGACGAATTGGTGTTTTTGAACCTAGGTTACGTGCAATTGCACCAACTAGAGCTTTTGGCTCGCTCGACCACGGAAGAACGCGTGATTGCGGGTTCATTTCGTGTTCGTGTGGTTGGTAAAGGAAAGAGCCTAATTGGCTGCGAGTCTCTACCGTACCCGGCGCAGTCAACTGCGGGATAGGCATCACTTCAACGCGAGCGTCTTCGTCGTGAGTATCAACAAAAGACATCACACAGTGTGTTGTACCTAAGTCGATACCAACACTGAATTTAGGCGTCTGTTGAGTTTCAACAGACACTTCTTGAGAATGGTTTTCTTGGTTCATGTGTTCCATTACAGCTCAACCTCAGCTGGAGCGATCACAGATGCGTCGTAGTTCTCAGCCAGTTTAGGCAACGTCATTGATGTTGCCTTCCAACCTTTGTGAACTAGCGTGCCGTTAAATGGCGCGCTGCCTGTTACGTTGCCAGTTAGGCGGATTTCTTGTGGGTTGAAGCCTTCTTCAACCGTAATGCGAGTTTCTTCGTCTTCGTTACGAACGTGCGCTAGCGTCACGTAGTCGTTCAGTACTTTCTGACCACCAGTGTGGATTACGCGAGCGGCTGCGCCTACTTCTTCATCAGAGAATGACGTTAGGTCTTCTTTTAAGAAGTCAATCAGACGAGCTTCTTGTTGCATGATAGAAAGCAGCTGCATTGCAGAGTCCGTTGATGCTGTTGCAAGTTTTGATTCAACTTCTACAACACGCTCTACGACTTTCTCTACTTCTACTACTTTTTCTACTTCAACGATCTTCTCAACTGGTTTCTCAACCTCGACGATTTTCTCGACTGGTTTTTCTACCACTTTCTCGACCACTTTTGATTTGCGCGACACTGCAACTAGAAGAAGCAAAACGCTCGATGCGGTTAGGCCAGCGTGAAGCATATCGAACGTTTGAGGAATTAGGTTCAAATCAATGTTCATGACGTTTTTTCTCTTTCTATTGATTTATTGGTGCTCAGTATTGGCTCATATTTGTTCACTAAAACGATCGTCTTTGCGATCTTGCACCAAGTTTAGACATTAAAATGATGACGGATGGTAGCATATTCAAGGCTTAAGGCTGTAATAATTCGTGACTATACCGTACGAACAGCGTGAAAAATCGACGATCAGACTCCCCAATATAGGTTGTTGCTTGATGTTTGTGCGTTGCTAACGCAGTATTTCAATAGATCCCGAAGTTTAACTTACGGAAGTATCAAAAATTACGATATGACACAAAGCACCGCTCATAAGAGCTTTATAAAACGACATTCAGACTCTATTTTAGCTTTTTTGGCGACTTTATGTGTCACTGCTGGTGTAGTAGGTGCTGCTTATACAATGCAGCAACGGTATACACAGACGACGTTTGATACTTTAGCCGACCGACAAGCAGAATCACTTAAAGCAAACGTCGAGAATGATCTAAAGTTCATTGGTGCGGGCGCAAACTTTTTCCATTCGATTGAGCGAAGCTATTGGCCATCGTTTCCCATGTATGCGGAACAAGTGATTAATAGCTCGCGAAGTCTCATTGGACTTCAATGGATGCAAAAGGTCGAATTCGAAGATCTTGATGAACATATTTTAAAGACCCGTCAAAAATTTCCAAACTTCCAACCGTTTACCGTTCCTAAAGATGGTCCCAAAACCTACGGGTACATTTTTGAACACAATGAGCCAATTTTTATCGCGTCGGATATCTACCCAAGAACACCGGAAAACCTTTCTCTATTGGGTTTCTATTTTTCGCGCAAACGCTTCGATTTAATCTTGGATGATATTTCCGAAAATGGGCGAGCGAATGTCTCGGATAAAGTTCGCTTACTGCAAGATGGTTATGACAAGTCCATACCTAAGACTGGGTTGCTGGTGTTCCATCCAGTGTTCGACTTCGAGAACAAATATTTATTAGGAGTAGTGACCGGCGTTATCCGAAGTACGGTTTACTTTGAGGATTTGATTACGAAAACCGCGACGGAGCTCGATATGTCGGTGCGCGTAGAAGACTTGGGATTCGACGCAGCAGATGACCCTGTTCTCTTTCAAAGTGCTAGCTGGGATAACATTCGAGGAACCGTTATAAGCCGAACCATTCAACTGCCTAACCGTGAATGGCGTATTGACTTTAAGCTTTCTGACGCAGTCTCAGCTTGGGAGCGTTCTATTTTAGCGGGCACGACGCTAGCCGGATTGGTAATCGCCTTTTTGATCAGTTGGATTGTGAATTTACAGTCTCGAGAAAAAGAGCGCTTAGCGGTCATGTTGGAGCTCAAAACCGTTGAATTAAAAAGAATGGCAGAGCGAGACCCTCTAACTCAACTACTGAATCGCCGAGCATTCAACGATCATTTGCTTAATCAGATAAACAAAGGTGTTAACTTCGCCTTGGTTGGTTTTGATATCGACCACTTCAAAGTGATTAATGACAAACACGGCCATTTAGGTGGAGATGAAGCGTTACAACATGTTACTAAGCTGGTCAGTGCTAATTTAAAACCGGGAGATAAGTTTTACCGAGCTGGTGGTGACGAGTTTTGTATTATTTCTAAAGTCATTGATAGAGCAGTGCTAGAAGCTTACCTAGAAAAATTACGGAGTGTTGTGGCAAGTACGGCTTTTGATTATGGTGATGCGTCAATCATCTGTACGTTGAGTATCGGTGCGGTTATCCATAAAGAAGAAGATCCTGAGAGCTTGTATCACAAAATGGATAGTCAACTCTATTTGAGTAAAAAAAACGGCCGTAATAATGTGTCGATCGGCGATTAAATGGGCGCACAAATTCGAGTTTTACGCCGTGTTACGATAGAATCGCACGCTTTAAATTTTTATGTTAGGAACCAAGGCAAACTATGAACCATAACCGTATTGTATGCTTCGATTTAGAAATGTGTTGCTGGAACGAAAATGGCGTCGGCAGCACGGGTGAAATTATCGAAGTGGGGTTAGCTGAAATAGATTTGTCTAAAGGTGAGATAGTCAAGCGTGCTCAATACTACGTGAAACCAGAACACGATGAAGTGTCTCTGTTCTGCGCTGAGTTAACGGGCATCACACCACGTAAGATTGAAAAACAAGGACGCCCACTAGAAGAAGTGCTTAAATCCATGGTTAAGAACTTCGGTGGTCGCAACAAAATCTTTGCATCTTGGGGGCGAGATGACCTCATTCTTCTAGAAGAGTGTAAGCAAAAAGGTATTGAAGCACCGTTCACAGAGTTCATCAACTTAGCGACACTCTACCGTATTCAAAATCGTCTTAAAGATAAACGTATAGGCCATCGAGCCGCTCAAGAAGCAAAAGGAATAGACTGGGAAGGGCGTCAACACTCTGGCTATGTAGATGCATACAACTTAGCTAAGCTTGCTTTGACCATGTTTTAGTTATTCGAACCTAGCTAGCTTGTAATTAAATAATCATCCAACCATTGTTGTTTTGTCATGCAGTCTGTTTAGTGTGGAAAGAGCTAAACACATACCTTGACCAGTATTTTAATAACAATGTCGTTGGCTTATTGAAAAACGCGCAGAGTGCGCGTTTTTTTATGGCTACAGAAGCGATATCTGTTGTCATTCTAGGGGTAGCTTAGAGTTAGCCAGCGACTTATATACTCATCTCGTCACTTTACTGAGACTGTAACTTCGCTCGAATGAACTCGCTGTGATCAACATAGAGTAGCTCTGCTGTTTTACGGATCACCGCGTCTTCTAGCGGGTCAATTTCGCCGTCTGCGTAAGCGACTTCCCACATGCTTTTGATTAAGTTGTAACGAGTTTCTTGAGTCAGTTCTCTTAGTTGAGAGGTAAAGTCGTACAGCGAAGCGGAATCTTTTATTTTCTGTTGCGCTTGCTCTAACAAAGTATTTGATTCTTCTTCATTTAACGAAAGCAGTTTCATCAATAAAGAGCGCTTTGTTTCTTGTTCTCTATCATCGACACTATGGTCTGCGCCAGAAACTTCACAAAGCAAACACGCGATAGCCATGTTAGGGGAAAGTGTGTTGGTTTGGCTTAAATCAGAGCCATCAATGAGTTGTTTAAATAATGATGTGAGAGAATTAAACATAATGAACACCGAGCTATTGTTTATTTGGTTAACATGGTAATAAATACGGAAGATCTCAAGGTGCGATACCAAATTTAGCACGCCGTTGACATTTAAGAACGGCCACTTTCTCCCCAAAAAACCTAAACTCCTGAGTTAGTTCACGGTGACTTGCCTCTTGCAAAGGGCAAGTCATTTGGGGATAGATACTCAGCTTTCAGCACGTGTGGGTGGAAAATGAACTTCGTCACCATCACTCGTCAGAATACTAATTTGACTTGGTTTGCCTTCATCATCAAGGCGTAGCTCACCAATGGCACTATGGTTAACCAAGCGATAAAAGTTGTGTGTACTTGGTGCGCGTTTGTAAATCTTGAGTCGTTTACGTTTTGTGAACCAGTTTAAAGGTGAGCGAGGGCTGTATAGCAGTCTATCTAGGCCATCACAAATATTGAGCAGTTGTGTAGGGAACTGATTTTTAATTCCACTACAGGTGATTTGATAGATATTCGGACTGTTTTTTCGATAGCGGAGCTTAATATCGTATGCAAAAGAGTAGTGTACGTCGCCAGAGAGAATAACAAAGTTAGTTGGTGTCTTTGTGTGTGTGAAAATACTAATAAGAGTATTCGCACTTCCGGGGTGAGCCATCCAGTTTTCAGCATCAACCATCAATGGTTTACCAAGCATGGTCACCACACGTTGTAGTGCTTCGATAAATTTCACACCAAACATTGGCGCAGCAGAAACAATAACAACTTTGTCTTGGTGCACTAGCTCTTGGTGGAACTCAATCATCGCTTCCCAGTCCATTAAGCCAGAAGGTTTGTTCATTTTAGACTCAGAACGCCAGCGTCTGGTTCGTGTATCTAGCACGACAACTTTTGGTGTCGTAGGAATGGTGTAGTGCCAATTCTCAAAGCGATACAAATATTGAATAAATGCATCTTGGGTTTGCGAGGTTCGCTCATCGATAAAGCGTTGAGCGAGGCTCATAAATTCATCATTGAATTTTTCTGGCGCATTTCCCCAACCTTGGCAAAGCCAGTAAGCAATCAAGCTATTACCGATAATGCGTTTTGCAAACGTGTTGCTGTATGCGGCTTGTTCCCAGCCTATGGTGAGATTCCAATCGTCGGTGACATCGTGATCATCAAAAATCATATAGGTTGGAATGTGAGCGAGTAAGCGTTGAACCTTGTCCAGACCTGCGACGAATTTATCAATTTGTTTTTTTTCTTCGCGCCATTGCTGCTGCCATTTGGGTTCAAGAACTTCTCCGCCGACAGTAAATTCGTTTTCTAATAAACGATCCGTTCGAACAAGCTTCCACAAGGTCGGAGACCAAACCAATAAGTACATTGCAAAGCACTCAGCAAAGCTTATTAGGTGATTCTCACACTCTTTGGCGCTGAATATTGGTGTCCCTCGGTGTGGAAAAAACTTACTTAGTAAACTGTCATCACTCACATAATGAGGCAACAATTTATCTCGACCATAATAGCAAGCAGGGTGTTGGTAGAGGTCATTGGTATTTTTTATCGGAGCTTGATCGAATTCTTCGCCTGGCAAACCCAATAAAGCTATGACTTGCTCAATGGCATCGAGAGTGGGGCCTGCAACATGGTCTGCATAGATTTGATCACCACTCATGATGAGCATATCTGGTCTTTCTTCAATGGATTGAGACGCGATTTTATGATCCGCAGCGACCAATGTATCATCACTGAAGTGATGGGGATTACGGCAAGAGCCATGTAAGAGATAATCCGCTTTTTCACTAACGATGAACTCAATACCCAAGTTTGGCGTATTATCTCGCTCATAAGTTAGGTGAGGGAGCAGTTCCGTCACTAAGCCATATTGCGTTTTTATTTGATAGCGTAACGCTTGATGGGTTGGAAACTCGCCTTCTAATTTAAGTAAGCAACACCACGCATTGAGGCCGATTTGAAGCTGTTCTTTTTGTTCACTTAAAGGGGCTTGATAAAGGATGGAGGCATTTTCATCCGTAATTTGCACCATACCCTCCAAGCGTTGGGTGGTGACTAGCCAAATATTGATTTCAGTTGCGGTCACTTTACGTAGGATCGGACCTGCAACGACAAGAGGAAGTGAAGAAATTTCAGTCGTGTTCATCAATGCTGGCAAAACGGCTCCTTATGTGTCAGCTTCTTCTTCTAATATTTCGATAACTTGCGAGCTACTAAGTTCATGTCCCATAAGGAACAAACCAAGCATCGCATCGGCTTTTGACGCGTTATTACTGTCTTCATCCAAAATTTGCTGAAGCCGAGTTCTAATTAGGTCGATTTCGTGTTCGACGAAGCCACGCCCTTCTTCGTCACCTTGACCATCTTCTGGTGCATTATCAAAGTGCAAAAACAACATGTCACCATCGAGTTGAGTCCCTATCAACCTCTCTGGCAGCCATGCTTCTCCCATCACAATGTCTGGGTCTGTATCTGCGGGTAAATGATTCAAGGTAGAGATGAGTTCTGATGCTTTCACTTTTTACTTCATTATGTTTGATTTAGAACTAAGCTAGAGTTTAAGCGCTTGTTGTAATGGTAAAATATTCGCAAACAAGCTCACCTAGTCGTGCAATATTAATATGATCTTGGGACTCAAACTGTCACGAGGATGACAACATTTGCCATTGTAACGGCTATCATCAGCAGAACATAAGCTTTTAATGGCAAATCATTGATGTTTGCCTGCTTCTCAACCAACATTTTTCGAACTCATGAAGAGATTAATTCTAACAACACTCGTTTTACCTTTGGCTGCGGCAGTTTCTTCTGCGCATGGTGCAGAAGAACAAATGTGGGGGATTGCTACGATGTATCGCACAGCATCGATTCCGTTTTATACCGCCGATAATGACTCTACGGTGAGTACATTTGTACCAATGATGTTCTTTGAAAACGAACATGTGTATATCAATGGCATTGAAGGTGGCGCTTTTTTGTATAACGAGAGTGATTCCGACTGGCGTGCGAGCGCACTCATGCGATTGAGATTTGTCGATATTCCCATGTCACTACAAAATGCTAATGAAGGGGACAGAGTCGATTTCGGTGGGCAAGTGCGTTATAGCATTAACGACAATTGGCGCGCAGAAGTAGAGTTGATGACGGACGACGAACTCCAGTTTCACTCTAATTACCGCCTTGCTGCCAATTATGTATTTGGGGATTGGGAATTAGAGCCATCGATTACGATTCGATACAAAGACGCTGATTTCAATAGTGAATATTATTCCTTTAAGGATATTACTGGCGAGAGAATTGGAGCTGGGCTTGACACCAATCTTGGTATTAAAGCGCGTTACCATGTAACTTCAAATTTGTATTTATTGGGTGAGACGAGTGTTACTCGCTTAGATGATAACGCCTACAACAGTCAGCTTGTAGAAGATCGATATCAGGGAGAAGTGTTTGTCGGTTTTGGCTTTTTCAACGATAAAAGCAAAGCTCCGAAACCGACACTGAGCAATAAAGCATATCTACGTATTGCGCATGGTTGGGCGACGCCTTCGAACATCGGTGAAATATTTAGCTTTGAGAGAGAAAAAGACCCATACGACAATCAACTTACTTCATTGTTTTATGGGCATCCATTAACGGATGAGCTGTTTGGTTTTCCTCTTGATATTTATTTAACGCCAGGGTTGGTTCATCACTGGTCGTCCAGTGTTCAGTCTGCGAGCACAGAATACGTCATGGCGATTAAGGCTTATTATACGGTTAATTGGCCTACGACTTGGCGATTTGGTGTAGCGGAAGGTGTGTCATACATTGATAGCATTACCTATATTGAAGGCACAGAAATGGAAGACAAGGGTTATACACCAAGCAAGTTGCTCAACTACTTAGATTTCTCGTTTGATGTCAATGTAGGCGATCTCTTCAACCAAAAGAGCTGGAACAATATGTGGGTGGGCTATTCATTGCATCACCGCTCGGCGATTTTTGAAAGCGCTTCCCAGTTTGGGCGAATTAAAGGTGGGAGTAACTACAATACTATTTATTTCCAGTTCGAGTTTTAGCGCATCGCGAGATGCATATAAGTCGGATTTGCAACTGACTTATTTATCGCCCATTATGAGTAATGATGAATAATACTATGCTGCTTTCAACGAGAAATTTCGTATATCGTGCCAGAGTTAAGGCTGTTTGTGATGCATCTGATGAATCGGATGGCATGAGCACCATGAGTATCGACTCCTCATTCAATCTTCAAATTGAAGCGATAAATTGTACCAACGCTGAATTTGCCAAACGCTTTTTTGCCATTCACGGAGAAGGGCATTTGGAGGGAGATGAATGGTTGGTGTTGTACGTCAACTCTCTTGACGTTAAGGCGGGAGACAATATAGAAATCCGTAGCGATGTCGCGTTTAATGCGATGATCGAGAACATGATATGCGAAGCTGAGCGGTCTTTAGAAAAAGTCTACCTCGATGCAATACGTAACTTGGAGAAAGTGAATCGTTTTTGACGATGTAAGCGACCCTATAAATACGATCAAGGCATCTTGATCTAAAAAGGGATTGGCGCGAACCAATCCCTTTTGTATTCTGGTTTATTCTAACTTACGCCATTGTTGCAAGTTGGCTTTGCGCTTCTGAAATGCCTTTTGCAGCTGCATCTTCACCCATGTTTAGCGCTTCTGCGTAAACAAATTCCACATCAGTGATTCCTACAAAACCCAGTACAGTGCGTAGGTACGGCGTAACGTTGTCAGTTGGTGAATCTTTATGAATACCACCACGAGTCGTTACTACAATCGCCTTTTTACCTTCAATCAAACCTTGAACACCGTTTTCTGTGTATTTGAATGTCACGCCTGCACGAGCAATCAAATCAATCCAGTTTTTAAGCTGAGTCGGGATGGTGAAGTTGTACATTGGAGCGGCAATAACCAAAGTGTCTGCGGCCTTTACTTCTTCAATAAGGGTGTCAGACAAGTCGACTACCGCTTGCTGTTCTTGTGAAAGATCTTCCGTAGCGCGCAGTGCAGTCGCAACGGCGAAGTCCAAAACAGGTAGCGGGTTTGCAGCCAAATCACGAACAGTAAGCTTGTCTTGGTCTACATTTTTGATGAAGTCTTCAACCAATTTGTTTGATTGAGAGTAATCGCCAAGGATGCTTGATTTTAGAGCTAGTACACGAGACATAATGGTTATTCCTTAAATAAGTGCTTTCGACTATGGGAGCCATTATAAGCAACGTAAGTGAGTTCAAAAGCCTAGCGATTCGCTGAACATGTTCGAAAAAATTGAATGAGCTTTCGGTTATCTTGTTACAGATCTTGTGTGATACAATCCGCGCAGTTTTTGTAATGAAAAGAATAGGAAACGCTTTGACTTCGTCACAGCCCCCAAAAAAGAATCTAGCTGAAGAGCAAGCGACACCGTCAAATGGTGCGCAAAAAGCGACAGCGAAACAAGCTCAAACACCTCAGGCTCAAGTGAATAGTGCTGCATCTCTGCGTAAAGCGCTGAATCAGTGCATGATGCGCGACCGTTTCCGCTTGAGTAAACGTATTTCTGGTGCAAGCAAAATTAAGAAGGACGCAGCGCGTAATGCTGTGTTCGACGAAATCGCATTAGACATCGCAAAATCCATGATGGTTGCAGAGCAGCGCAGCAACTACAAACCAACGATTGAGTACCCAGAAATCCTGCCTGTAAGCCAAAAACGTGACGATATTGCGAAAGCGATCGAAGAAAACCAAGTGGTTATCGTCGCGGGTGAAACCGGTTCTGGTAAAACCACTCAGCTACCAAAAATCTGTGCTGAGCTTGGTCGCGGTAAATTTGGTCTGATTGGTCATACTCAGCCTCGTCGTCTTGCAGCGCGTTCGGTTGCTAACCGTATTGCCGAAGAGATGGAAACCAAGCTTGGTGAGTTTGTTGGTTACAAGGTTCGATTCAACGATCAGATCTCTGAAAATACCCAAATCAAATTGATGACGGACGGTATCTTGTTGGCTGAAATTCAGCATGACCGTTTCTTGAATCAATACGACACCATCATTATCGATGAAGCGCACGAGCGCAGCCTCAACATCGATTTCATCTTGGGTTACTTGAAAGAGTTGCTGCCACGTCGTCCTGATTTGAAAGTGATCATCACGTCGGCAACCATCGACCCAGAACGCTTCTCAAAACACTTCAACAATGCACCAATCATTGAAGTATCGGGTCGTACTTACCCGGTAGAAACACGTTACCGCCCACTAAGCGGTGATGACGACAATGATCGTGACCAGCTTGAAGGCATCTTCGAAGCGGTAGATGAACTGTGCGATGAAGGTTTAGGTGACATCCTGATTTTCATGAATGGTGAACGTGAAATCCGTGATACCGCAGATGCATTGTCCAAACGTAATCTGAAGAGCACGGAAATTGTGCCGCTTTACGCGCGTTTGTCGGCAGGTGAGCAGAATAAGATTTTCCAACCTCATACTGGTCGCCGAATTGTACTGGCAACCAACGTGGCAGAAACCTCGCTAACTGTTCCGGGTATTAAGTACGTTATCGACCCGGGTACGGCGCGTATCAGTCGATACAGTTACCGTACTAAGGTTCAGCGTCTTCCAATTGAGCCAGTTTCTCAGGCGAGTGCGAACCAGCGTAAAGGTCGTTGTGGTCGTGTGGAAGAGGGTATTTGTATTCGTCTGTACTCAGAGGAAGATTTTGAGTCACGCCCAGAGTTTACTGATCCTGAAATCCTGCGTACCAATCTAGCGTCGGTTATCTTGCAAATGACGGCACTTGGTTTGGGTGATATTCAAGCGTTTCCGTTTGTGGAAGCACCGGATAAACGTAACATCCAAGACGGCGTGCGTTTGCTGGAAGAGCTTGGTGCGATTAACTCTGAGGTAAAAGATCCGAAAAAACGCCTGACTTCCATTGGTCGCCAATTAGCGCGTTTGCCAATCGATCCGCGCTTGGCGCGTATGGTATTGGAAGCGCCAAAATATGGTGCGCTTAAAGAAGTGATGATCATCGCAGCTGCCTTGTCGATTCAAGATCCACGCGAACGTCCTTCAGACAAACAACAATCGTCAGACGATAAACATCGTCGCTTCTTCCATGAAGAGTCGGACTTCCTGACATTTGTGAATTTGTGGGAATACATCCAAAAGCAGCAAAAAGCCTTGTCTAGCAATCAGTTCCGCAAACAGTGTAAGCAAGACTATTTGAACTACTTGCGCGTTCGCGAGTGGCAAGATGTGTACTTCCAAATTCATCAGTCGATGCGTGAGATGGAATTCAAGCTTAACGACGAGCCCGCTTCTTACCATGGCGTACACAGTGCCATTTTGGTTGGTTTGCTGTCGCACATCGGCATGAAAGACCAAGAAAAGAATGAATATCAAGGCGCGCGTAATGCTCGTTTCCATATCTTCCCTGCATCAGGTCTATTCAAGAAACAGCCTAAGTGGATCATGTCTGCTGAGTTGGTGGAAACCTCAAAACTTTGGGGTCGTATCATCGCAAAGATTCAGCCAGAATGGATTGAGCCGTTAGCTAAACACCTTATTAAACGCAGTTACAGCGAACCACATTGGTCGAAGAAACGCGCTGCGGTGATGGCGCACGAAAAAGTGATGCTTTACGGCGTACCAATCGTACCGAAACGCTTGGTCAACTACGGCAGTATCGATTCGACCGTAAGTCGCGAAATCTTCATTCGTAGTGCATTGGTTGAGGGTGAATGGGAAACCAAACACGCGTTCTTTAAGCAAAACCGTAAGCTTCTGCAAGAAGTGGAAGAGCTTGAGCATAAATCTCGTCGTCGAGACATCTTAGTGGATGATGATGAGCTGTTTGATTTCTATGACCAACGCGTTGGCACCGAAGTGGTGTCTGGTAAGCATTTCGATACGTGGTGGAAAAAGGCATCTAAAGAAAATCCGGAACTGCTGAACTTTGAAAAAGAGATGCTGTTCAAGGGTGATGCTAGCCATGTGACCGATTTGGATTACCCGAACTTCTGGCATCAAAATGGTTTGAAGCTCAAATTGAGTTACCAATTTGAACCAGGCGATGATAGTGACGGTGTCACAGTGCATTTGCCGTTGCCGATTTTAAACCAAGTTGAACCAGCGGGCTTTGATTGGCAAATCCCTGGTTTGCGCCATGAGCTTGTGGTTAGCTTGATTAAATCGTTGCCAAAGACAATTCGTAAGAACTTTGTACCTGCGCCGAACTATGCCGATGCATTCTTAGCACGCGTCACGCCAATGGAAGCGCCGCTGCTAGATTCATTAGAGAAAGAGTTGCGACGCATGACGGGCGTAGAGGTACTGCGTGAAGACTGGAACTTGGAACAAGTACCTGAGCACTTGAAAGTCACGTTTCGTGCGGTTGATCACCGAAATCGTAAACTGAAGGAAAACAAAGACCTTCATGAACTGAAAGAAAGTTTGAAAGACAAAGTTCAAGAAACGCTTTCCAAAGTTGCGGATGACGATATCGAACAGCAAGGTCTGCATACGTGGAGTTTTGGAGAATTGCCGAAAGTGTATCAACAAAAACGTGGCGGCTACGATGTAAAAGCGTATCCGGCGCTTGTTGATACCAAAGACAGCGTTGAAATCAAACTCTACGAAACAGAGTACGAGCAGATAACGGCAATGCGTGCTGGTCAGCGTCGCCTAATTTTATTGAACGTACCGTCGCCAATTAAATATTTGCACGCCAACTTACCGAACAAATCGAAGCTGGGTCTGTACTTTAATCCATACGGCAAAGTGCTTGATCTGATAGATGACTGCATTGCCTGTGGTGTCGATAAGCTTATTGAAGATCAGGGTGGTTTAGTTTGGGAGCCAGAGAAGTTCGAAGCGTTGAAAGAACACGTTCGTGCTGAATTGGGTGACACCGTTGTAGAGATTGCTCAACAGGTTGAGACTATTCTGACCACGGCGTTTAGCATCAATAAGAAGCTAAAAGGCAAGATCGACTTCACAATGGCGTTTGCTCTGTCCGATATCAAAGCACAAATTGAAGGCTTGATCTTCAAAGGCTTTGCAACGGAATGTGGCTGGAAACGCTTGCCGGATATTCTTCGCTACATGCGTGCGATAGAGCGCCGTATGGAGAAGTTGCCTATCGATCCAAACAAAGATCGTTTACATATGCTGAAGATTGAATCTGTGACTCAAGACTATAAAGAGTTGCTGAACAAGATCCCGAAAGGTGTGGCCATTCCTGAAAATGTAAAAGAAGTGCGTTGGATGATTGAAGAACTTCGCGTGAGTTACTTTGCTCAACAATTAGGCACTCCTTATCCTGTTTCTGATAAACGAGTCAAAAACGCGATTGATGCTTGCTAATCAACCAGTAAAATAGTGTCAGATTTGTAATTATCGCTTAAGAAGTTGCTGGTACACTAATTGCTAGTAACTCAATAAGCATTATTTTTTAGTTCTGGGAGGCAATAGTTCGCCTCCCTTTATTTGTAGTACCAACGACTGAGTTATGCAGACGTGGGAATAATAAAGAGTAAAGGTAGATGATGAAAAAAACTCTATTAGCAGTGGCGCTACTTGGCGCATCTTCTGCGGCAATGGCGGATTCTTGGATTTACGGTGGTGCAACAGTAGGTCAGTCTGACTACAAAGGTGAGACGGACACATCATACTCTGTTCACGTTGGTACAGGCATTCTACCTATCATTGGTGTTGAAGCTGGTGTAACACAACACGGTGAGTTCAACGTAAATGGTCAAGACACTAAGCTAACTTCTTACTACGCAGCACTTAAGCCAAGCATCGACTTCGGTCCGCTACACGTGTACGCAAAAGGTGGTTTCCATCAGTGGGACAAAAAAGTGAAAGGCGGCAAAGACGATGACGATTTGGACCTAATGTACGGTGTGGGTGCTGAGTACTTCATTTTTGGCCCGATGTCTGTTGGTGCTAGCTACATGAACTACACTGCTGGTAAAGACGATATCAGCACGTTCTCTGTTAACGCAACACTACATTTCCTATAAGCGTCAAGCTTTCTAACACCATATGAAACACACCGGCTTTATGTCGGTGTTTTTTTGTCTGGAAGTCACAAAACAAAAGTTGAACATAAATTATTCACTTTTAGAGTCTTAAAATGCCTATGCTTTCCAATATATAGTGGCGATTAAATGCGCATATTTGCGTAATGTTTCGCTTAGGAATCGATCAGGAAGGGATAGTATGAAAAAAACACTCTCGTTATTCGCTCTAACGTTGTGCTCAACGTCAGCAATGGCTGACTCTTGGATTTACGCTGGTGGCCAAATTGGTCAGTCCGATATCGACAGCGAAAATGATACAACCTACGGTATTCATGTCGGTACTGGTATTTTGCCGTTCATTGGCATTGAAGCAGGCTACTTTAATCACGGCAAAGTGGATTTATCTTTGAGTGGCAGCAGGGGTAGTGCTGATTTTGATTCATTCTATTTAGCGGCGAAACCTAGTATCGACTTCGGCCCGTTACACGTTTACGCAAAAGGCGGCATCAATGCATTCAACGTTGATTATGACGGCGGACTGAGAAACTTAGACAAAGATGATGGCGTCTCTTACATGTATGGTGTTGGTGCCGAATACTTCTTGCTTGACAATGTGTCTGTGGGCGCGAGTTATCAAGCGTTTGGCGTGGATATTGAAGGCGATAGCGATACCGTTAGCAGCGTAACAGGGAACATCACCTTCCATTTCTTATAACGCTCGCTGGATGAAAGGTTTGCTGATTTGGTTTCGTCGTTAATTGTGAAACCAAATCAGCGCAGGTCTTCTCTATTTGCGCAGTGACTGGCTATGAACTTAAGTATTTCTTGTGTCTTTTCTAGTCTACAACCTACGACAAAATCAATCGTTAGACCTCATAATTTTTGTGTTGATATTATTTCCCCTTCATCTGTCTCGAATTGAGCCTAAAATGCAATAAACCACGACTTTTTGCAAAAATATGTGATTGCTGCTAAAATTCGTCCCGCTTTAAAACTTTAGAGTTCAAATTAATGGAGGGCGGTATTGGAGTTCTTCTCACCTGAGGGGCGTTTCAAATTCACGTTAAATTTGTATTTATGGATAATGCATTTAAAAAATATAGTATTGATACAACCGATTATCAGGTTGGACAGGATAACGTTCAAAAGTGGGGATTCGATATACATAACCCGGTTTTTGGCATTAGTGCGGGGCTCGTTGTTTTCTGTCTGATTTCACTTCTTCTTGTTGAGCCAACCACTGCTCGAGACGTATTAAACGGTCTAAAAAACGGAATTATCGAACAGTTTGATGCGTTCTTTATGTGGTCGACAAACTTCTTCTTATTGTTCGCCGTTGCTCTTCTTTTTTCTCCGCTAGGTAAAATCCGCTTAGGAGGCAAAGAAGCAACGCCGGATCACTCAACCGTTTCTTGGTTGTCGATGCTTTTCGCCGCGGGTATGGGTATTGGTCTTCTGTTCTGGAGTGTGGCTGAGCCGACCGCGTATTTCACTGATTGGTGGGGAATGCCACTTAACGCAGTACCATACACCGAAGAAGCAAAATCCCTCGCGATGGGTGCCACTATGTTCCACTGGGGTGTACATGGTTGGAGTATTTACGCACTCGTTGCACTAGCATTAGCGTTTTTTGCCTTTAACAAAGGTTTACCACTTTCATTGCGCGCGGCGTTCTATCCAATTTTTGGTGACCGTGCATGGGGCTGGTTAGGTCACGTTATTGATATCCTTGCCGTTTTGTCGACGCTATTTGGTCTTGCAACGTCGCTAGGTCTGGGTGCTCAGCAGGCGACCAGTGGTATTAATCATGTCTTTGGTCTAGAAGGCGGCATTGGTACACAAATGATTGTGATCACCTTCGTTACCTTTATCGCGGTGCTATCAGTGATTCGTGGTATTGATGGTGGTGTTAAGCTACTGAGTAACGTCAATATGGTGGTTGCGTTTGCGCTGCTTATTTTCATTACCTTCATCACGTTTGATACGGCGTGGAGCTCGCTACGCGACACAACAATGGCTTACATTGAAAATATTATTCCATTGAGTAACCCTCACGGTCGTGAAGATGAAACTTGGATGCACGGCTGGACGGTATTCTACTGGGCTTGGTGGGTATCTTGGTCACCGTTTGTTGGTATGTTTATCGCGCGTGTGTCTAAAGGTCGTACGGTTCGAGAATTCTTATTCGCAGTCATCGTTATTCCTACAGTTGTTACTTTGATTTGGATGTCTGTGTTTGGTGGTATCGCGCTTGACCAAGTGGTGAATAAAGTTGGTGAGCTAGGTGCAAATGGCCTAACTGATATTTCATTGACTCTGTTCCATGTTTACGATGCGCTTCCGTATAGCTCAGTGATTTCAATGCTTTCTATCGTGCTGATTCTGGTATTCTTTATTACATCGTCAGACTCTGGCTCGCTGGTTATCGATAGTATTACCGCCGGTGGTAAGATTGATGCACCAGTACCGCAACGCATTTTCTGGGCGTGTATTGAAGGTGCAATTGCAGCCGTAATGCTTTGGGTTGGTGGTAAAGAAGCCCTGCAAGCATTGCAATCAGGTGTTGTTGCAACAGGATTACCGTTTACTTTTGTTCTGCTGTTGATGTGCGTAAGTTTGGTGAAAGGGTTAAGAACAGAACTGCCAGTTTACAAATAAATACAACACGATCCATGATTGAGTTTAAATGCCGAGCCTAATGTGCTCGGCATTTTTTATTTCTACTTTTCTTTTCCAATAATTTCGTTACAGTTTAGGCTTATTCCCACCTCATTAAACTGCATTATGTCACTGGCTAAACTCATTCTTATTCGTGGACTTCCGGGTTCAGGTAAAACAACCTTAGCAAAACAACTAGCGATAGAGCTTGGTGCTAAGCATTTTGAAGCTGACATGTATTTTGAAAATGATGAAGGTGATTATCACTTTGAACCAGTTCAATTACCTCAAGCGCATGAGTGGTGTTTTCAGCAAACTAGAAAGTGGTTGAACAAAGGGAGAGTCGTGATTGTGAGCAATACGTTTGTTCGACATTGGGAGATGAAGCGTTACATGGACTACTGCATGAAGAAGCGCATCGAGGTGGAAATTAAAGTGTGCCACGGAGCGTATCAAAGCATTCATGATGTGCCACCAGCGACGATAGAAAAGATGCGCCGCCAGTGGCAAGAGTGACCGTTACCAGAACCGGAAGTTATTGACCTCGTCCGTCAATCATCACAACGAATGTTTTGGTCATGATTGAAAGGTCCATTGAAATCCAAGAGTAAAACGAACCTAAGCTTAGTGCGTAACTGTGGTCAAACCCAACTTTGCGTCTTACATCTTCAATGCATGCATCATAGCCTTGGTTAACCTGAGCTAAGCCTGTGATACCTGGTAACACGCCATATGTGCGCTCTACAAAATAGGGGATTTCATCTTCCAATTTCTGGTAGAAAGCTGGGCGTTCTGGGCGCGGCCCAATCATCGACATTTCACCTCTCAACACATTAAACAGTTGAGGTAGTTCATCTAAACGCGTTTTGCGTAAAAAGCGTCCTACTGGCGTGATGCGGGGATCATTTTCAGTTGCCCATACTGCGCCAGAGCGTTGCTCTGCATCAATATACATGGTGCGAAACTTCATGATTTGAAAAAGATCCATTTTTTCTGGTGTGCAGCGTCCTACTCGCAATTGGCGATAAATCACAGGGCCTTTCGATGTGGTTTTGATCGCTAGCGCGATAAATGGGAATAGTGGTGCAGTGACGACCAAAATAAGCATTGCAACCAGTACATCAAACGTTCTTTTCGCGTGGCATACATTTGAATCGTAGCGTGAGTTTTTCATGATGCTTTCCTTATTGGTTGACGCGTTTCCAACGTCCATTTTCCATTCCGAGTAAATACTTCATACCGCCGATAAAGTTGGCGAGATGACCAATGACGATGTAGCTAATCAGCTTAAAAGGTTTAATTGTGTTAAGTGCTGGCATCAAGTAAGTGATAAGCGCGATGCTATAAATACCAACTTGTGCGGACAGCATTACTTGAAACAGCGGATTGTGTGCCAGTAGTAGTGAGCAAATAAAGCAAACAATCATCAAATAGGGTGTTGCTAAGCGCAGAACCTTTCCCGATAGAAATGCAAAGGCAGTGCCACGATAACGAGGTAGCAGTAATTTCTTTAATTGCATGAGCTGCTGCATGTTACCCGCTGAAATTCTTAGGCGCCGCTTGAAATCTGCGTTGTCTGAGCTCTGTTCTAGTTCAAGAGCCAGCATGTTTGGCTCGTAAATAGCGCTATAGCCTCGCAAAACGATTCTCATAGGGAGAATAAAGTCGTCATTAATGGTGCTAACTTCCAGTGGTTCAAATAAGTGAGTTCTGAAAGTGTAAAACGCACCGTGGGAACCAATCGTTGAACCTAACAAAGATTCTTGGTGCTTTACTCGAGACTGGTATTGCCAATACGCCGCTTCACCTTGGTTATCAGTGCTCATTATTTGATATGTTGCGTTAACCACTCCAACGTTCTCATTTTGATAATGCTGACTAGCTAGCAATAGAGAATCGCAAGAAATCAATGCCGACGTGTCACTCAGTGCGGTAATGTCCGAGCTAACATGACGCATTTCTTCGTTGAGTAGGGCAACTTTACCGCGATTGACTTGGTGATCATTAATAATGAACAGAGTATCAGAGCAGATTGCTTCTTGAATTGTCGCTTGAGCAATCTCGGCTGTGTTATCTGTGCAGCCATCACATGCGATCACTACTCTTAATTTATCCCTCGGGTAGTCTAGGCTCGCAAGGTTACGGATCTTCTCTGCTATCCATTGTTCTTCATTGTAGGCGGGCACGATGACAGTAATAGAGGGTAGCTGGCTGTCTGTTTTGGAGGCTTTGTAAGCTCGCTCTACAAATGGTGCTTTGGCTTCGTCTTGCTGTTTTAAAGGAAGCCACTTAAGGAGCAGTGGGTACCCAACGTGATGATAGACAATCAAAAACGCGGATAAACCAAACCCTATAATCCAAAGTAAATCATTCATAACTAGCCTCCTTGGCCAAACGTGAGTAGCGACTCACCATGTCTCTGATATCAAAGTGTTTGAGAATAAAAGTTCGAGGAGAATGGTGTGATGATTCCAGTTGCTGTGATAACGCTTCGGCCAACGAAAACACGCGATTTGCTTCAACCAGTGTGCTGTTGTTCGGACAGAGCGTCTCTTTCACGCCGCCAACATCCGTCGCGACGCAAGGAATGTCACATGCTTGAGCCTCGAGGGTTGAGAGAGGAAATCCCTCTTGAAGTGATGGTAAGCAAAACAAGTCTAGGCTTTGGTAAAAGCTGGGCATATCGTCGACCAAGCCTAAAAAGGTTACTCGATCTTCAAGTTTTAACGTTCTAACTTGTGCTTCCAATTGAACTCGCTGAGAACCATCTCCAGCAATGGCTAGGTGTGTGTTTGGCGTAAGATGAGAGAATGCTTCGATAAGCACTTTATGGCCTTTAACTGCTTCTAGACGCCCGGCAACGCCAATCACGATTTTGTCGGTTGGAAGTTCAAACAAGTGTCTTGTTGCCGTTTGGTCACCGCTTTTAAACTTCTGACAGTCAATCCCGTTATGGATAGTACAAATTTTGCGATACTTTAACTTAGTCTGTATTTGATGGGCGACAAAGTTAGCATCCGCAACTACTTGCGGGCGAATCATCGTTAGCAAAAGGGACTGTAGTCGAGCTGATTTTTTGTTATTAAGGTGCCATGCGTCGTGCTCGGTATGAATCACTACAGGTACGTGCGCTAAACGTGCAGCAATACCACCATACAGAAGTGGGCCGATATGATGGGTGTGGACCACGTCAGGCTTAAGTCCTTTGAGCATGGAAGTCAGCGTACTGATGGTTTTTCCGCTGAATCCAGGTTTCTTATTAAGAAAGTGCAGTTGGCCTTGGTAGGGCAATAGTTTTTGCCAGCCTTGTAGTGCATGTTCTTTGCTTCCTTCTAAGCTCACGACAAAAACGGAATGGTTTGGCTGCGCAAAACGAAGCATTTCTAGTACGAGCGTTTCTAAACCACCAGGAGCTAAGTGTTGCACGACGTGTAATATCACTTTTTTGCTGTGCTTAGTGTTATTGTGTTTTTGTCTGAATTCCATTTTCAAACCCTCGTTGAGTTCTTTGTTTATTTAGGAGTTGCAGACTGCGTGCCAAAAAATTAATCATTTAAAAACAATAGGTTAATATTGATGTTTATGAGACTTTATGTTTATTCTCAATTTGAGATTCATATTAGTGGACATGCTATGAGGCTGTATAAGGCAGTAGTAAAAGAAAAGCACTCGCCGACCGAGTGCTTGTAAATGAGTTCTTATGGCGGTTAGTTTCCGTACACTACGTTAGGTAAAGTGGTGATGACAGGAACACCAAGGTGTTTTTCTAATGCTCTTTTAGAGCGGATAGAGTTATCGGCTAACTCTAGTATCGTCGCTAATCCAATGCCTAAACCAGCGCCACCAATAAATCCTAAAATGACAAATACAAAACTAGGTAAGTTAGTTGGGATCGTTGGCGTGAACGGTTCATCAATGATTTTTACGCGCTTATTCTCTTCAAATTCTCCCAAAGAACCCGTTAGTTGGGCCATCTCATAGCGTTCGACGAGTTCATCATACATTTCTCTCTTCACTGCGACGTCACGAGCTAAGCGGTTGATTTCTGTCGCTGTGCTCCCAAATTGGTGCGCATTTCGCTCTAATTCTTGGATCATGTCTCGCAAGCTGTTGGTTTCTTCCGTAAGTGCTTCAAAACGTCCGCGCATCATTTGTAATTGATGTAGTTGGGAGACAAGTAGAGGCTGTGCTTCGCCAAGACTGTTTACTGTGGTATTGCTCGCGATATCCCATAGTTGAGCACTGTTTAGTTCTGGTTGTTTAGAGTTCAAGAGTACCGAGCGTTCCTGCTCCAACCGGTTTAATTCTCGCAACTTACCTTGCACTAAACTATGCGCCTCTGTGTATTTAGCGCGAAGCAGGGTAAGTTCACTACGAATGTCGATGATTTGCTCTTCCAGTTTACCGATAACCGGGTTCGTTTTGGATAGTTGTTGATCCAAACTGCCTAGACTTCGTGAAACACCAGCAAGCTCCGCCTCCTTTTCGGCTAGCGTTTGTTTGAGGCTAGCAAGGCGAGTAAGGCTTTGAGCTTGCATTTCGGGCGTCGCGTCTGAGTAAGTATTTTTATATTCTGCAAAGGCTTGTTCAGCCTTGTCTAGTTCTTCCCTGCGTTTGTTGATATGGATAGTCAAAAAATGGCTCGAATCTTTAATCGAAGAACGCTCAGGAGCCAAAAGCTGTTCGACAAAATGCTCTCTGACAGACAGCAGCATCGACTCCATTCCTTCTGATTTACCACTTTGCAATTGAATTTGAATGAAGTCTTTACCGAGTGGCTGAACAGACAGGCGCGACGCGAGATCTTTTATGATGAACTCTTGCTCTTTTGCACTCATCTCGTCATTGATCAACGATTGTTCTTTTGCGACTGAATACAAAACGTGTCGGCTTTTTAGCAGAGTACTGAGTGCGCTCAATCGGTCTTTCAGCATTGTTGAGACGGCAAGGTCTTGAAGGAACGGGTTCATTTTCGCTGTCTCTTGAATAAGCATGCTGGTATGAGCAACATAAGTCGTCGGAACCAGTTTACTTACGATGAAACCCAGCACCGGCAAGACAAGCATAGGAATAACGATCATGTAGCGACGTCTCCAAGCTCCATGTAACAGTACGCTGAGGTTTTCTCTTAAATCGTTCATAGCGCCCTCACTAATTTATCAACTTGGTTGGCTCTTGCTTCCCAGCTTTGCTGTTGAACATATTGCTTTGAGTTTGCTGGGGGTGGGATCAAGTGATCGAGACTGGCACATACGTCTTCTAAATTTTGAACTACATGGAGCATATGTTTGTAGGGCATTAATGCAGGAAACGGTGTGCTGATAACAGGGGTTCCTGTTGCCAAGTACTCAAGAAGTTTAAGCGGATTACATGCCTTGATTTGAGCGTTATCAACAAAGGGCAACCAACTGGCATCCCAGTGTTGGGAGTAACGTGGCAGAGTGTGATGCGCTCTCGGGCCCAGGTAGTATACGTTGCATCTTTGTGGAAGTGGATTATCACTGAACTCGTTAGGGCCGATGAACACGAGATCCCAGTCAGGCGCTTGGTCTGCGACTTGGGCAATTAAGTCGTAGTCTAACCATTCAGACAAACTGCCATAAAAGCCCAGCACTTTGCGACCATTATTAGGAAAATCTTCAGCCTTAGGTGCTGGCTCAGAAAACAGACTAAAGTCGACACCGTGAGGCAAAGTGACGGTTTTACCAGATGGAAATTTGGTGGAGAGTGTTTCGCTTGCCGTAAAGATAACGCTGGCCGCATTAACAAGAGTACGTTCGTGCTTGGCCACCGTGTCGTGGTCAACACCAGCTAAAGCGCTAAAGTCATCGCCACAATAGTAAATCAGTCCACGTGGGTTCATTTCTGCACAAAGATCGGCAGCAGTCGGGAGCGACGTCCAAAATACAGGCTTATCAAAACCAAGAGCTTGTAATTGTTTATTGAGTTGGTGTTTCATCATCTTAGCGGCCACTTTTCTTGCTAATGCAGAACTAGGGGCAGGAATGGTGAGCAAGTTGATGATGTGAATGTTTGGGTTTGTTTCAGAGTCCAATGTTGGCTTGTGTGAGCCTACGTTATGAAATACACGAGTGAGTTTGTTTAACGCACGTTGTATGTCTTTAGAATCCAGCTTAGGTTGACGAAGGCCAATGGAGTTAACCCAAAGGATGCGATGGTTCGCTGCTAGTCGCTTGACAATATGCTGAGTGGAAGAGGGTAACCCACCAAAATCTTCTCCAAATACTACGATGTCTGTCATGTGGCTCTCCTTGAGTCTTGGTTATTTGATTACTAATTAAGTGAGTAATCACAATGCGTGCCAAGGAATTAGCCATTTTAAAACAGTGAGTTATGGGTTTTGTTTATGTTTGAAACTAGGATTTCTCATTTTGACAGTCACTTTGAACAATTCGGCTAACGACAACTGTTAACGCCGCTAGAATGTAAATTGGCCAAGTGAAACCTTGAGTCAGAAACGTGCCTGATACGATGGTACCGATAAGCCCACTTAACACGGCGTTTGCTCCTACAGAGAGGGTGTAATCTGATTTTGGTGTCAGCAATGAGATGGAATGCAAAGAGGTGCGGATCAATGACACAATTAAAGTAATGAACACCGCGAGCCCGACAAAACCCGTTTCTGCTAACACGCCAAACCAAGTACTATGGACGGCGTGGTTGATACCATCCCAGTGTGGGCTGTAGAAATAGTAATTAAAGTAAAAGTTATCTAGACCTACGCCAGTCAACGGGTGATGCAGTGCCATTTTAAATGCCGCTTCCCACGCATAAAGTCGCCCCATCGCAGAGGCATCTATACCATCCTCAGCGGCTCCCCCCGATTCTCGTCCTGAAATACCAGCGAATGCGTAGAGTACGATCGCTGCGATGGCGCCTAGTACCAAGACTAATGTTTTGCTTTTGATGTGTTTAAAAGCAAAGTAGGCAAATACAGACAGTGAACCTAGTAACCCACCGCGGCTCTGCGTCTCAATGATCGCAAAGAACAAAACCAAACAGGTGATAAGGGCAAAGAGCCTGAGATGCTTGGGGGAATGCTTCTCCATCAATTGACTAACGGTAAAGGCAAGGGGAAACATCAGCACTAGTGCCAAATCGTTAGGATCGCCAAGTACGGAACCTATGGATCGTCCTATCGACACGCGCGTTCCTTCGACTAAATCAATGCCATTCGCTGCGTTTTGTAATGCCACTAGACCAATCAATAATCCGGCGAAAATAATTGCTTTTGACATCTGAGCGAGCTGTGAAGGTTTAGTAATAAGCCAGGTGATGGCCAACGTCATAATGATGATTTTCCAATAGGTGTTTTTGAACACCGTTATTGCGATATCACGACTGGAAGCGAATATGATTCCGATGATCACCAGACCCCAAAATATACACAGCCACTTTAATGAAGGGTGCCAAAAAGCTGTAATCTGGCGGCTTATAAGAAGGTGAAAAGCGAGTGCGGCGAGTGCCCCCAGTGATAAGAGTAATGGGATCTTGAAGTTATAGATAACAGGAAAGGCTTCGTGAATACGAAAGAATGAAAAAATAACGAACAGTGTGACAAGCCAAAACGTTTGATTGAGAACAAACAGTAACGCGAGTGGTGCGAAACACAACGCAACAATCAAAATGGGATGAGGCATAACAATCCAAAGCAGGCCGATACAGACAGTGATCGTCAGTGCTGCGATGGACTGTTTTGTTCTCACCTTGGTTTCATTCATAACGAGTATCTCTTCACCTGTCCACGCCGTTTCACTATGTATCGAGTGAGAGCATTGAGCGTCTCTTTACTCATGTAGCGAGTGGCTATCCCTGCCAGCAAACTGCATGTCAAAATGCAAATTGCGATGGCGATGCCTATTGATTGTGAAGAGTGAAGCAGGAACAGTGCCACACCGGATATAATCTGTAATAAAACCATCAGACTTAGGTGAAAAGGCAACGTCATACATTGTTGGCCTACTACATAAGTCAGGCCCAGCTTACACAGTTGTGCGTAATAAAGCGCAATGAACACACCATAAATACCCAGAGAAGATAAGCCAAACAGCAAAGCAATCGCAACGCACGCAGAGACGACATTTATACCCAGTAGCCAGCGAGTACGACGCTTGTACAAAATGGAGATGTTAATCAGCTCGCTCCATTCTTTTAACATGGCGATAGGTAGCAAGAATAAGCTGAATAGTACCGCCTCATGATAGGTTTCTGGCAGTAAGTAGGTGATCATCACCATTGCTAATGTGCCAACCACTACACTCAAACCTGTAATGTAAATCATACCTAAGTGTGTGATGCGCACTGCTTCAGTGTTCTTGCGCCCTTCTAAGTAGTTAAATCGACGTGGCATCCACCACATGCCAAACGGCTGCACTAAAATACACATGCCCACTGCAAATTTTACCGCTATCGCGTAAATCCCTAACGTCGCAAGAGAAGTGTTGGCACCAATGAACCAGCGTTCAGCGCCATTGAGACAAAATGCTACTAAACCGGCCATCATCATTGGTAGGCAGTAGTTTAGGTATTGTTTTGCCAATGTCAGCTTAGGAAGAGTGACGTTGTAATGGTTAACGATGTGCAGCCAAACAAATTGAGTAATAGCAGCCAACAAGCCCCCCCACAAAACAGAAATAACATGGGGATGAACAGACAGCGCCGCGACGATAAAAATGACCTGAAAAATGGTGGTAGTGACCATGACGTTAAGCAGTGTTCTTGCTTTGTCGTCTTGTGTTCTTAACCAGGCAGTGCCGATTGCAATACTGCCTTCTAGAACGATAGCAAACATAACAATAGCGAATTCGACTCGCGTAAAAGGCGCGGGAATGGGGGCGATTAAAATGATAGTGAGCAAGCTAAGAGCGACGACGCCAGCGATGAGTAAAGCAAGTGAGTACAGCTGGTTTAGTAGGCTTGTGCGCGTATTTTGATCCTGTTCAACGCCGACGAATCGATAAAGCGCTTCATGCAAAGCGAAACTGACAAACAAGGTCGTAACAACACCAAAGGTTGTTAGAAGCTCAAGCTTGCCCATTTGTTCTGGTGAGAGAAAGTGGGGCAATACAGGCAGCATGATTAGGCTGATGCTTTTATTGATCACTAAGGCGATAGCAAATAGCGTCATGTTGGTCATTGCTTTAGACATGATCATATCCTTTGATGTCTCGCGGTGTCTTGAGTGTGCAATCATTGTTGGTAGCAATTTCGGCAGCAAGGTGCTGGGCGATTGGCAAATAACAACGTTCGGCTGTGTATAGTTGAGAAACATTGAGTGCTTCGATACCCATCGTTACTTTCATCCACGGCGATTCATTCAAAAGGCGAATTGCGTTGTGTAACGAAGCCACATTGTTAGGCGTGTATTTAATACAATTTCGGCCGTGAGTTAACACGCGGTCCCAATAACTATCATCATGTGGAATGACGACACACATACCTGCAGCGAGCGCTTCCAAAATAGATAACCCAAAAGGTTCGTTGAGACTGGTGGAAACAAACACACCACACTGTGAACGCAATTCATCTAAGTTGTTTGGGCACTCATGCCATTCAACACCTTGTGTGTTGAAGTCCGGTGTTGAATATTCCACACCTGCCACGTTAGGTTTGATGTAACACACGGTGGATTTGATCTTTTTCGACTCATCAAGTGTTAAAGCATCAAGCAAAAGATCGATGTTCTTCCATTTTAGTAAGCTAGCTGCCCAGAAAACGCGGCTTGAAATCGGATTCGCTTGTTTTGGCCAGCGATCTTTCGATAATCCATTAACAAACGTAGATGTATTCAAACCACACCAATAGCGTTCGGTGGCTGGCTTCTCTGTTTTGAGGTAGGCCTGTAATGCTTCTACCATTGATTCGCGGGTGTTTGCCAAGTAGTAAATTGCCGATGTTTTTACTAAGCAGTAGCCAGCAGATCTCGATCGTCCAATAGGGCCATGAACCATCTGTACCACAGGCTTTTTGCTAATTAATCGTAGTAAGTACAAAGGCATATCATTACTTGGGCAAGATAGGCCCAAAAAGCTATCTATTTTTGGCAGCTTCATGCACGCGTAGAGAAGTTGGAGAAAGTAGTAAGCGTTCATCAACCAGTAGGTCAGTCCATGAGTCGAGTTAAATGGTGATGGTTTTATTTTTATAACTTGCACACGCGGTGTATCACTAAGCAGTGACGCCCAATGCTCTGGATTTGTAGTGAGTAGATAACCAATCACGTTCAGCTTATCGCACTGCTTAAGGAGCTCTGCATTCGCGATTTTGGATCCACCTTGCATTGGGATGGCGTCGAACATCAATACACGTTTCATGACCGGGCTCCTCAATTGATGCTCAACCAGCGTGAAAGAGGCTTCATGCAGTGAGTCATTGGCATTGGTGTAATGGCGTTGTTATTAAGTTCACCTTCGTAAATACGTTCAATAGCGTTGATAGATGCAGTCGTCGTTAAGTGCTGGCTAGCATGTAGGTAAGCGTTTTCCGCCAGCTTGTTTCTTAATGCCGCGTCTTGCATGACTTGTTGAATCGCGTTTAACAGGCTCGCCATTCCACTGTTCTGGTACAGCAATGCAGAGTGATTATGCTCGAACAACTCAGGAATGCCTCCCGTTTTAGGAGCCACGATAGGCAGTTGAGCTAAAGCCGCTTCCCCGAGCACGAGACCAAAGGCCTCTTCATAGGCGCCGCTAATAAAAGCGTCTGCATTACCACACATCCACGCTCCGGCATTGTGTTGCTCCCCGACAAAGTGCACTCGTTCTTGGATACCAAGATCCGCGGCAAGCTGTTGCAATGCTTCTCTTTCTTCGCCGTCACCAACAATAACAAGGTGAGGGTTGTGATGGTGGTAGTTGTGCATGCGCATTGCGCGAATAAGGCGGTCGAACCCTTTGCGCTTAATCAGCGAACCCACCGACAGAAAGGTAAAGGCCTGTGATGGGATTCCGAGTCGATCTTTAATGTCGATGGGTGTATCCACGCCTTGAAGTGACACGCCGTTGTGTACGACATGAAGTTGGTTTTGTGGGTAGCCGTCCTGAAGAATTTCGCGTCCAACATCTTTGCTAACGCAAATCAATTTTGGAGAGAGGTGAAGTCCGAGAGAGAAGCGATCGCGCAATGTATAATGGCAATGAAGTTGCGTGACAAGTGGTATATGATTCATGCGAGCAGCCAAACACATCCATTGACAAGGGCCGCCGCTATTGACGTGTACCAAGTCGATGCTGTGCTTTTCGATCAAAGCTGAGCCTTGTTTGATAAGGCTATTCCACCCGCTAATATCCCAGCGTGGAGCGCTCCAACCACCCACCAAATTGAAGGCTGAATGTTCCGCTTCAATTCCGAGCGATTGGCACTTATCGATTAATGGTTGGCAGTTGGACCATACGAATGGCTCAAACTTATCGCGGTCGATTCCTGAAATGAGATCCAGAAGCACCACTTCACTGCCGCGAATCCAATTATCACCATAATGAACATATAGAATGCGTTTTGGCGTAGTCATAAGTCACCTCTGTCTCATCATTAATCTGCGTTAACTGCTGAGCTGCAATAGAGATGCCAAAATATGCTATTAGTTTATGTGATTGAATCTTATATGATATTTATGTTTGGAACTAATCATTCTCATATTGAGAACCAATATGGATTAGTGATCCGTTTCAATTTGATATTTTTGTAGCAATACGGGAATCACACTTTGCGCTGAGAAATCATCAATGATGGTTTGTCGAGCATTCTGGCGAATGAGTGATTGTTGCGCTTCACCAGTCGACATCCAGTCATGAAGACATTTAGCAAGAGAGGGAATGTCTTCGACGATAAAACCATTTTTACCCGTTTGGATAATATCTGGAAGACGACCTACACGTAAGCTCATCACGGCAATGCCTCTCGACATGGCTTCAAGCGCCGCCATTGGAAGACCCTCATAACGAGAAGAGATGATAAGTACGCTGATATTTTCCCAAACACCTTCCATATCGGTTTGATGGCCTAGGAAAGTCACGTTTGAAGGGGCAGTTTGATTAAGCGACTCTTTTTCTGGGCCATCACCGTACACACTAAACTGTAATGTTGGACAGAGCCTCGCTACCTCAATAAATTGATCGGCGCCTTTTTCCTGACTCAATCGGCCGACAAAAGCGATCTCCTGATAGTTGAGTTGACTGTTGGGAATCGAAACAAAGTTATTCAGCAGTTCTGAAGAACAAAAAACTTTGCGCTGAATACTTGGACTGACAGCAAAGCAATGGTCAGATAGGCTGCCTGAGCTTCTATCAAGCCAATCGTATAACCATAGCTTTCCTGAGGACGATTCACCAGCATGATAAGTTGAAATCAAACGAGGAAACGTACGGGTGAGCAGTTTGGCGCAGCGCGACAAAATCGACGCTTTATAACCATGGGAGTGAACCACTGAGGGTTGGTGATTGGCGACGGCGCTTGTTAGGTGTTTAATTTTTAAAGCTTTATTGGGCTCGCCAGACAAATAGTTTAAGTAACTCACAGGGATCGCGGCTTCTTTTGCCTTCTGTACAATTTGAGCGGCTGGCGAATACTCAGTGGTTAGCACAACTCGAGCTTTGTGTCCAAAAGCTATTAATCCCCGAGCTAGCTCGATAACGTGACTTTCAATGCCACCGAATAGACGGCTATCAAGCAAGATCCAAATTTCACCAATGGCAGGTTTATCAAGATTGTTCGAGATTAATTTCATCCGCTTCCCACGCTTGTTTTTTTCGGTAAACCGTAGATGGGCTTAACTCCAGCATGACAGCGGCGTTGAGGACGTTGCCATCACAGTACGCAATTGCGTTTTGAATTGCTTCACGCTCTACTTGCCACATAGGGCGAATGGTTCCATCAGAGTTAAAGTATGGTGAGGTAGCAGCAGAGGACGGTGTACCAGGCAGCTCCGCTGCGGTAATCGACGGTTCGACCGCAGAAGGTGAAGGTTCCTCAGTATAAACAGGTGGTGGTGTGATTGGTGCAATGTTTGCTGACTCTTGAGCAACATGCGCAGGTGTCGTTGTTTTCGTAACTTTTGACTTTTTAGTGAGTTGAGCGGGTAGGTGGCTCACCGTGACTTTTTCGTCGTTATTAAGCACCACAATGTTACGTATGATGTTTTGTAGTTGCCTTACATTACCCGGCCATTCGTAATGCTTGATGATATGTTGAGCTTCGCTGTCGATTGTTGAGAATTTCTTTTTGTCCTGTTTGGCGTAAGTGGTCAAGAAGTGCTTGGCAAGCGTGACGATGTCACTTCCTCGTTCACGTAATGGGGGCATATCGATAGGTATAACGTGCACACGGTAGTATAAGTCTTCACGAAAACGACCTTCTTCTACTTCTGTTAATGGATCTCGGTTGGTGGCACAAATGATTCTCACATCCACTTTCATTTCTCGAGTGCCACCAAGAGGAGTGTAAGTGCCCGTTTGTAGAAAGCGGAGCAACTTCTTTTGCATCTCAAGTTCCATTTCACATAGCTCATCAAGAAAAAGCGTACCACCATGTGCCAGCGTCGCCGCACCTTTTCGATCTGTTGTTGCTCCAGTAAAGGCCCCTTTAACGTGACCAAAAATCTCACTTTCCATCAAATCTCGTGGAATAGCCCCACAGTTAATTGCAATAAAAGGCTTGTCTTTACGGTCGCTCTGGCGGTGGACGGCTTCAGCACAAACTTCTTTACCTGTGCCGCTTTCTCCCACAATAAACACACTGGCAGAAGTTGGCGCAACAGCATCAATGGTCTTGTATACCGCCTGCATCGGGAGGCTTGAACCGATGAATCCGTGATAGTTGTGGCGATCAAACTTGGACTGAATATTTTCCACCAAATCTTCCAATTTGGCGCGTTTGAGGTGCAATGCGACTGATGTTTTTAGGCGATCAGCGTTTATGGGCTTTTCTAAGAAATCTTCCGCACCTTTTTGAATTAGATTAACGGCTAAGTCGACGCTGCCGTGTGCCGTAGCAATAATAACGGACGTAGGAATGTCATTCTGGTTGATCCAATCCAACACGTCTTCGCCAGACATGTCGGGCAGTTTCAAATCGAGAATGATGAGCTGAGGTTTGCTTCTTTCAATAAATTGAATCGCTTCGCGACCTGTCTCGACATGAAAAATGTCATAAGGTTCGTCTTTCACATACTGCTTATAAAGTATGGCTAGTGAAGTAGAGTCCTCTACCAGTAACACCCTTGGTCTCATAGTCCCATCCCAACGTAGTTTGTTTCATTTTTTATGATTTTTGTCAGCACTACTATTTGGCATTATGAGTGGTTTATAGCTCTCTAGTGCTGAAAATTCTCAATTTGAGAAAAGCGTTATTTAAGTATTAGCACAAGGTAGGAAATTTGCGAAAAATCCATACTTTTTAATTGATTAAGTTATGCCCAAATAATTTCAAGGTGTGTGGCTTGGCGAGGGTGATTGAATTTGGAGCCTAAATTTCTGAGATGATGTCGGCATCGCGCTTTATCAAACGCGATGCTTCGCTAGGGAGTAAGACACTGATACTACTCAAACCCTTGAGCTTTTCGCTTTTCTAACGCATCAAACGATTCATTGGCGAGTTGCGGAAGTGTTTCACAAAGCTCCAATGCTTTTGGTATTTTTCCTTCGACACAGTACTTCTCAATCATTCTTGCTTGTCTTGAAAGCGTTCGATTGCCTAGAGCGAGAGCAGAACTGCCCAGTGTGTGAACCTCGAACTCCAATGTTTGAAGGTCTTTTGTGCTTAATGCTTGCTCTATTTTCTCCATGCGATCGCGTGACTCTTCGACATAGTGATCAATCAAGGTAGGGATGATTTCGGCGCACGTATCTTTGATCATTTGCTGAAGAATATGCTCATCCACTAATTCTTGCTCGATAGTCAATGTGTTATTTATCGTCATAATAGCGCTCCCTATAACATAAACAGTTCGCTTTTTTTAATTTGCTGAGACAGTTTTTCTTTCCACTTTTTTGGTAAGAAACGCAGCTTGGAAACTTGGCGGATTAACTCATCTTTCAGGCTTGGTGTGTGCTTCATGTTCAATACAGAACCAATCAAGTTCGCATCGCTAGCATCAAGTAGCTTTTTGGCTTGCTCGAGCTGGGTTGCAGTCGTAGAGCCATAATGCGCTACTAACAAAGTAGCATCACATACGCCAGCAATCACTTGAGGCGCAATATTGCTTCGGTTGACACTAAGAAGTGGTGATGTATCTATCACGACGCGCTCGTACTGCGTTAACCATTGTGCAATGTTTCGTTTCAGCGTTGTTGGGTCTCGGTACGCTAACTGAGTGCTGGCGAGAGACGGAGCAGGGAGGCCGACTAAAGTTTGATGTGTATTCTCTCGTGTGATCAAATGGCCAACCTTCTCGTCATCATCAAATTCGTGAACAGTGTGATAAGCGGGTTTGAATAAGTTAAGGTCTACATACAAAGTATTGTGGCCTGCTAAAACCAAGCGCTCTGCAAGAGATGATGCCACGGAAGTGACACCATCTTCAGATTTACAACCCACAACACAAATCGTTTTGTGGCCTTTCTGTTCACTCTGAAGATAAATTTGCTCAATCTCAGCGTGAGTTGCAGGAATAGTCATTACAACGCTCCTATTAACACGATGGTTGTGGTGATTTGTAAAATATCTCTTAATCCGGCCCTCGCTTTTTCAACAAAGCTTTCGTCTTTATGGGGAATGTAAATCGTGTCGCCTGCGCGAATGACTGGCAGCTCATAAATGTTGGCTGTTTTACTAAAGTTCACCAAATCAAATGTTCGGGCTTGGCCCTGGCAGCAAGACATATTGACCACACTGATCTTTTCAAGGTAGGCATTGTCAGTTGGTCCTCCTGCTTCCGCTAACAGATCAAGCACAGTCATGTTGTCATTGAATACGTATCGCCCTGGGTCTCTTACTTCACCTAATACGCGTACCGTGGACTCTTTTGAACGATCTAACCAGTTTTTGTTTTTTTCTGGAATGTAAATGGTATCACCAGGACGAACGTGGGGCAGAATTGACTCATCGCCTGTTTCAAAGTACATCGATAAATTCAATTTACTCACTTTGGCATAACCTAGGCCTCGGTGTGTGACACGGATGTTGTGAATATCTGCATCCATTGTCGGTCCATCGGCGGCAGATAAAATATCCAGAAAATGCATATCTTCGGTGAAACGATAGCGCCCAGGTGCATTGATTTGCCCGAAAACGTATATCGATGCGTCAGAGCTTTGGCTTACCCATTGCGACTTATTATCGGATGGGTCGTCAGGCAATGCATGTACCCTTACGACTGTACCAGCGGAAACTCGAGGTAGGCTTGATGTTGGTGAGCCATCCAGAATGTATTGGTCTAAGTCAAATTGTGTCATTTGACCGTTATTGGCGACTTCAATTTTGGTGGTATCAGCTCGTCGAGTTGGGCCACCAACGTGTGCAAGCAGATCAATCAAATCCATTTCGTCTGACCACTCGATGCGTCCAGGGCGAACAACTTCTCCCATCACTGCGACCGCTCGACTAGGTGCTACTTTTAACCAAGACTTCTCATTGAAATCGGTTTTCTCCGGTACGAAAATCGCGTCTCCTGGTCCAACATTTGGTGGTCTGGCTGAAGATAGTCCTTCTGTATGCGCGGTAAGATCGAATTTGATGACTTTGCCATCGGCTTTTATAACGCGAATTTGGCGAGATTCTGCGTAGCGAGTGGGCCCGCCAGCGTTGGCGAGGATATCCATGAAGCTAGCGCCTTGCTTGCCTTCGTATGCCCCAGGATGGGCGACTTCACCCATCACGTAAACCACATTTGCACCTGCTTTGATTTCTTCTTCCTGTTTTGGGACAAAGATGGTGGCACCTGGCAGGATCTCCGGCAGTAGGCTTTGGTCTCCAGTATCAAGGTACTTTTTCAGGTTAAACATGGTTGGGTTATTGTTTGTTATCACGCGAATTTGCTCGACACTGGCATATCGTGTCACGCCGCCAGCTCGCATTACGACATCAACTAGCGTGGTGTTTGGCTTGTATGAGAACGAGCCAGGTGCGTTGACTTCACCAAAGACTTTGATTGCACGAGCGGAATCTGCGCTGTCACCTGAATTCGCGAGTTTTGCTGCATCAAACTCTTGCTCAATATTCCCTACGAGTGGGGAAGCGGGAACAAATAAGACATCCAGTGATTCTAGTTTTGGCAGCTGGCTATTGTCACCCGTATCAAGGAAGCGTTTGTAGTCAAATTCAATGCTTCTATTTCCACGTTTCACGATCATTTTATCAAGCTGAGCCCCTGCGCGCAGGCCGCCAGCTTCGTAAACAAACATTTGAATGTTGGACCCAGAAGGTAAGGTATACTCACCGGGTTTGACCACGTAGCCTTGAACGGACACTAACAACTGTTGCTGTTTAATAAAAACTCGAGCGTTGTTAACGTCACGATACACGGTCTTTAGCCTGTCGATAATCACGTCTTGGAGTTGTTGTTCATTGTAGCCGGCCACTAATACAGGGCCGACTTCTGGTAAATTAATTCGTCCACGACGATCAACCTGAAACCCTTGGTTTAACGACGCCTCTCCAGGTAAGTTAACCTGTATTAAATCACCGACCTTAACAGTATTGCTCTCATCCGCTATGGAAGAAGGTACCCACGCGACCAGACACAACAACATTAAGAGGATAAATGGTTTCATCGTGTTCATAGCGCGCCTCCTGCCGTTGGGTTGCGGTTTATTGAGCTATCGCTATCTGAATTAGGGCTAATAACCTCGATGCTTACTCGACGATTAGTTAAACGCACGGCGGATGTTTCACCTTCATAGAGTGGCAGGTTATCCCCGACAGATTTGGTAGTGACTCTCTCTGAAGTGATACCAAATACGGTTAGGTAACGCTTTACTTGTTCCGCACGCGCTTGAGCAAGTTTCTGGTTGTAATCGGGTGTTCCAGTTGCATCCGCATGCCCCGTTACTACAAGAGATAGGTTAGGGTGGTCACGTAAAATGTAGGCTGCTTCTGCCAAATGTCCCATGTACTTCGGGTTGATTTCTGCTGAATCGACAGCAAACTGGTTGTCGATATTAAGTAGTGCATAGATATCCGAGACTATGTTTAGGTCGCTACGTAGTGCTTCAATATCATCGGGCGGTGTGCAAGTTGTTTGGCTCAGTACGTAGTCGAGTTGTTGTTCGAGCTGGTTTAAGCGTCGACGCTGAATAACAAGGTCGTTGGCAGCGTCGAGTAAAAGCCCACCTTCCAACTCGCGCGCAATTCTATTTTGTTTTTCAAGGGCCTGAACAACTGCCGCAGGAAAACACCAGCGCGCTCCCTCTTGGATTAGTGCGTCTAGATGTAACTTGGTCAATTGCCAATCAAACCTTAACCCATGTTCTGGACCTAAAGGCTCGTCAGGCATCACTGGGGAAAACTGATAATTCTCGATCGAGATATCTTGATAGCTTTCCGCCAAGCCACCTTTCCCGTGTTCTGGGTAGTCAAACGACGAACAACCAAACATGCCGACAACAAGACCGCTTACTGCATATCGTCGTATAAGATTTACCATGCCAACCTCCGTTTAAACCGGTATTTTTAGTGTCCTTTTGAGTTAACGGGAATGGCATGGTTGATACGAAGCAAGCTCATGATTTCTAAAGGTTGGCCTGATACGTTTTCAATACTCATGCTTCTTTCACGTTCAACTAGACGCTTATATAAGTAAACAATGGCACCAATCCCTGAAGAATCAAGAAATTGGACGTGCTGTAGGTTAATTTCGACTTCTTTGTGATGATTGTTGTGAATTACTTCATCAATGTGATGTTGTGCTTGTCGACAGCCACTTGCGTCTAAGTCACCAAAAAACTCAATGGCTAACTTGTCTTGATTGATTTCTAGTTTGCGTAATTCCATGACTCTGTCTCCGTTTGTTTTTCTAATTGGATATAGAGCAGGTAACGTGCCAATTTGAAATTAATGAAAAATCAAACAGTTAAATATTGTTAATGATATTGTTCAATTTGAGAAAGGACTGATTCTCAAATTGAGAATCAAAAATGCACAGAGAAATGGTTTGCTTATAAGAGGTGTTGAACCTAAAGAAGTCATTAGAGCGGGGGATCTCGTCATGATTAGATTCCAACTCGATTGACGAACCATCCGCCTTAAGTGAACAACGTGTAACGACTAAATGCAAAACCTGTCTAAAGTTTATGATTATCTTTGCAAATTATTACTAATGTTGATTGTTATGAGTCGAAGAACAACTAGTAATAAATAGGTCATCGAGAGGACTTACGTTTCAATAAAGACGATTTTTTGTACAAGGTCTTCTTATGCCATTAAAAATGACATTAATTGCGCTGGCTGTTATGGCAGCGTCTTCACAGCTTCAAGCGGATACTTCTCTCGCACCACCAGTTTCTCTTGCACAAAGCTATCAGGATGGCATTGATGTGTCTGAATATTGGTATAGCGAAAAACTTGATGGTGTTCGCGCTTATTGGACTGGGCAACATCTCGTGACGAGAAATGGTAATCGAATCTACGCCCCAGATTGGTTTACAGGACCTTTGCCTGATTATCCGTTGGACGGTGAACTTTGGGCTGGGAGAGGTAACTTCCATCTTGTTCAGCAAACGGTATTAGATAAAACTCCTGTAGAGTCTGCTTGGCGACATATCGACTTTATGATCTTTGATATGCCATATTCCGCTGGTGATTATCGGAAGCGTTATTACAACATCAAAGATTTAGTGCTTGAAGTCGACCAGCCTCATATCAAATATGTCGAGCACCGAGCGATTCAAAATGAAGCTCATCTGTTTACACAGTTGGATAAAATTTCAATATCCGACGGTGAAGGGGTGATGTTGCGGAAGGTATCAAGCCGCTATCAGGCTGGACGCGGTAGTGATTTGCTTAAACTAAAACGATACGCAGATGATGAAGCGTTAGTTGTGGGTTATAAGCCAGGAACAGGGCGCTTATTAGGTATGATGGGAGCAATGTTAGTTCGCTTACCAAATGGCATTGAGTTTTACATCGGTAGCGGATTTACCGATGAAGTGCGTCGCCAGCCTCCGAAAATTGGTTCAACCATTACATTTAGATATAACGGTTTTACACATACTGGTAAACCACGTTTTGCTCGATTCTTGCGTGAAAGGTTGAAGGAATAGAACGCTCTGCACTTACTAGTTGCCAACGGTTACGCCACATCGTTTGAAGAGACCCTGCCAAAACTGAACGTGGTTTAGGGTTTCTTGCCTAAATGTCCTATGTGCCTCAATGATGCCATACTGGTGACCATGGAGTTGCATACGGTTCTCCACCAAAGTGGCACCATCATTAAGTTGTTGATAGGTACTGTCTAAATAAGCCAAATAAGGTTGCACTTCTTCAACGTAAATGGATTGAAAGACATTTCTTAAGTAGCGGAACTGGGTGGTGTCTCTGTTCGGCCCGCACAATACATTGCTCTGGTTCTGCTCAAGTAGTTGAGTTGTCGCTTTTAACCAAAGGGATGTGTTTACCATTGAATAGTAAAGTCGTCCGAGTAAACGAGATTTCTCTAACTCTTCTTGATATTGCGTAACTTCCACATCGGGTAGACGTGAGACCGCGCGGTGGGGTAAATCATACATTTCGCTGAAAATACGATAGACATCGTTAATGCGTGCAATATCATTCGTCGTGTCTTGAGATAGCCAATCAGAGGCAGTTAGTTGCTTTTGCATGGCATCACTTACGAGTAGTAAGTTGTCGAGATGAATGTCTAAATGTTGCCACTTGGTTGAGTAAAGCTCTGTCAATGTCGCGCGTTCTTCATCGCTAAGTGGAAATTCGGATAAACATCGATTCATGACTCTTAAAAGGGCAGTTTGATAATCAAAATCATGAAAGGCATCCTGCACCTTTCCAAGTTGTGAGTTTTTCTCGGCAAGTAAATTAAAGAGTCCGCACTGTCGTAATTGATAGCTCTCTAGCAGGCCAATAGATAGCCTTGGCAATGGTTCGAACAAAACGCGTTTCGCAGGAATCGTTACTGTAGACTGTAATTCTATTGGAATAGCAGGAACGTCCAATACATTGGCTACACGTTGATGATACTTATCAAACACGGCGTTCTCTGGATTGAACCAGTTATCACAACCATTAAGAAGCAAGATTAAGAACAATAAAATAGACCGCACAAATATCCTTTTTTATAACTTCGTATCCGTTGTCTAGAGAGCAAAATCAACCGCTTCGTAATCTTGTTATAAGTATACTCAACCGTGTGATTATTCGATCAAAAAAGCCAGCGGATGCTGGCTTTTTTTACTTTTTATTGAACTGAAAAGTTCAATTGCACTTCTGGCTCTTGGCGATGCATCCAACGCATTCTGACGCCTAACATAAAGGCCGCAGAAGATAGGCCGATGATAAAACCAAGCCAGAAGCCTTGTGCTCCCATTGGCTCGACAATCCAGTCTGTACGGCCAAGGACGTAACCAATTGGCAGCCCAAGAATCCAATAAGCAATAAAAGTACGGTTGAAGATGGCTCGCATGTCTTTATAGCCGCGTAATGCACCAGCTGCGATTACTTGAACCGCATCCGTACATTGATAAACAGCGGCAAACACGAGCAGGTGCATCGCTAGAGTGATTACCTCTGGGTTGCTAGTGTAAAGCTCGGCGATCCACTCACGAGACAAGACGGTTAAAATCGCTGTGAGAACGGACAAAGCTAGACCAACCATAATGCCGACTCGTGACGCTACGCGCGCGCCATCGACGTTTTCTTCACCAAGTCGATGGCCGACACGAATGCTTACTGCTGCACCAATACTCATTGGTAGCATAAATACCAACGAGGAGAAGTTAATCGCGACTTGATGCGCTGCCACAATGATAGGACCCAGTGGTGAAACGAGCAGTGCAACAACAGCAAACAGTGTCACTTCAAAAAACAGCGCTGCTGCAACAGGAAAGCCGAGCTTGAATAGACGAACTTGCGCTTTCCATTGTGGGCGATGCCATTCTCCAAATAGGTTGATGCTTTTCAATCGCTCTGATGTCATCACATACAGCAATAGCATGGCAAACATGACCCAGTAAACAATCGTGGTTGCTACACCACAGCCAACACCGCCTAATTCAGGTGCACCAAACTTGCCGTACACGAAAATCCAGTTTAGAGGAATGTTGAGCAGCAAACCGATAAAGCCAATAACCATTGCCGGTTTCGTCAATGACATACCATCCGTAAAGCTTCTAAGCGTTTGGAAAAGTAAAAAAGCGGGTACTGCTAATATAACGGCATGAATGTATCCCACCGTTTTTTCAGCCATCAGTGCTTCAACATCCATCAGCCCGAGAATAAACTGGGTTTGAAGCAGGACTGCAATTATCGGCACACTGATCAGCAATGCCAAAACGACGCCTTGCTGAATTTCAAACGGGATTTTCACTCGACGACCAGAGCCATTTAACTGTGCGACAACAGGGACCAATGCCATTAATAAACCCACCCCAAACAAAATGGATGGTAGCCAAATACTTGAAGCGACAGAAACCGCAGCCATGTCGGTGGCGCTAACGCCGCCAGCCATTACGGTATCAACAAACCCCATACCAGTTTGAGCGACAGATGCGATCAATACCGGGGTCGCCAATTTGATAAGACTTGATGCTTCTTCTTTATAGCGATGCACGAAAAATACTCCAGAGCGGAACAATAAGTTGAAAGAATGAGAGTACTCGAGGGCAAAAGATGTGGTGAACGGATCTGATGGTTGATTTTAGTCACGATAAGGTGAAAAAATGCCTCGGAGAAACTCCGCGCAAATGATAAACAATTGTATGTTTATATTCCATAGCTAGGTAGCGAATAGTCGATAACACTGACTGGACGCTCTCCACGCTAAGGATACGCTTTTACTGAGAACAGCAGCGAATCATGGTAATGTTGAAGCATGCATGAGAACAAACCAGTGTTCATTAAGCCGTTGCTTTATCGTCTGCGGTCTTTATTTCCGGCCCGTAGCGCAGTGTTTAAGGCTTAGTCTTCAACTACAGTTGGTATGAAATCAATAGGTAAAAAGAAATGTTTACAGGAATAGTTCAGGGTACGGCGAAGGTCGTTAAAATTGATAAAAAAGAACGCTTTCAAACGCACGTTGTCGAGTTAAGTGATGAACTTTGTAAAGGGTTAGAAATTGGTGCATCCGTTGCACACAACGGATGTTGTCTAACTGTGACTAAGATCGAAGGCAACCTTATCAGTTTTGATTTAATGCAAGCGACATTGGCTCTTACTAATTTAGGTCGGCTGGTGGAAGGGGATAGCGTAAACATTGAGCGCGCGGCTAAGTTTGGTGACGAAATAGGCGGGCATAGCATGTCTGGTCATATTAGTTTAACGGCAGATATTGTCGATATCATCGATACGCCCAATAACCGCACGATTTGGTTCCAACTGCCGCAAGAATCAATGAAATATGTATTAGCGAAAGGTTACATTGGTTTAGATGGCTGCTCGCTAACTATTGGTGAAGTTGAAGCGTGTCGTTTTTCGGTACACCTAATTCCAGAAACCTTGCAGCGAACGCTTTTCGGAGTGAGACAAGTAGGGGAGCGTGTTAATATTGAGTTTGATCCTCAGACTCAAGCAATTGTTGATACTGTTGAGCGCGTTCTTGCAGCAAAACAGCTTTAGAATGAGAAAAAGGAGCCTAGTGCTCCTTTTTCATTTAAGCGTTTTTACATTTCTGATGTTCACATGCTCGAGCTGTTATTCGTAATTGTCATCGATAAATAGTTCGACCTTATCTTGTAACTCATCCACTCGCATATTTAGGTGGATAGCGTGGCAACAAGCTGGGCAATCATCATAAAACTCTTGGTCACCATTACTTGCATCCAATGTAATGCCGATAGAGTGTCCGCAATGCGGGCACTTTACATACCTTTCGGTATAATTTTTCATACAACAACTCCTAATCTCGCAGGGCTTTTAAACACACTATTCATCAAGGAAGCACAGCCCTTTACTTACTTTGCCTACAAGGAAAATAGGCACAATCCAAAGTTAAGTCTCCTTTGATATTAGGTCGAGTTGTTGCTAATTGAGTCGAAATAAGTACAAAACTTGACCCCAAACTCAACCTTGAGCTTAGGGTGATTTTCTGTAGTGATGTGCCTCGAGATTTTACATCTTGAAATATGCAGTGGCTTCCAAATTAATAAGAAATGATTTTATTAATAACCAGTTGAGCCTGTTCCAAGTAATGGCCGCCAAACAAATTACAATGGTTGAGAACATGGTAAAGGTTATAGATATCTTTACGCTCTTCATAGCTTGAAGAAAGTGGCATAACCGATTCGTAACCTTGATAAAATTCTGGTTGAAATCCACCAAAAAGCTCCGTCATCGCAATATCACACTCCCTGTCCCCCCAATAGCACGCAGGATCGTAACAGATAGGACCGAATGCAGTGAGTGCCGCATTTCCATTCCATAAATCGCCATGCAACAAAGAAGGTTCCGGAGCATGGTTTGCTAGCCGCTGTTTTACGACATCGATAAAGTCATCGATATCAACCAAGGTGACGCCTTTTTCTTTAAGGAGCTGTAATTGCCAACCTATGCGTTGCTCAGCAAAGAATACACACCATTTCTTGTGCCATTTGTTGGGCTGTAGAGTCGAACCGAGATAGTTGTCGGTATCAAAACCAAACTCTTTTTGCTCGCCCCACTGGTGTAGGTGAGCTAATTGCTGCCCAAATTTAAAGCTGTTGAGACCATCTTCTAATGGTTTCGTTGGAAGGTAGTTAAGAATTAGGAATGAGGCATTTTTGGTTTTACCAACCAATACCACCTCAGGTACAAATAGGGTGGATGTTTCACGCAAAAGATGCAGGCTTTCAGCTTCTACCTCAAATTTAGACAAAAACTCGCGATCGTTAATTTTCACAAAATAACGTTGCTCGCCATCATTGATCATGTAGCTTTCACTGATATCCCCACCAGACAGCCTTACTTTTTCCGTGATCTGGTAATCGAACAATAAAGTATCAGAAAGCTGTTGCGATATTGCTTGCCACATACAAAACCTCGCGAATCTATTTGACCACCAATAGTTTAGGATAAATAGCAGGGAGTTGGCGCTATGTTGAGCATACTTAGTAAAGAAACCTTCCTCTTAGTGTAGTCAATTTGTATAAATGTGAATCAAATCGCTTATAAGCCTCTGATTTGTTGGCTTAGCATATGGAGATGAACGTTTACAACAGGTATTATGATTTTTTTGACGTTAGTTCCATTGGTGGCATGAAAATACTGATATGTGATGACTCAGCTGTTGCAAGAAAGCTTATTGCGCGTTCTATCGTACAAGATACATCATTGCATCTTATTGAAGCGCAAGATGGTTATGAGGCGCTTAATATTCTTGCTGAGCAAAATATCGATATTTTGTTTCTCGATTTAACGATGCCCATAATGGATGGTTTTGAGGTCCTCGAATCATTACCTGTTAGTCAGTACCCGACCAAAATCGTCATTATTTCTGGAGATGTTCAACAAGAGGCAAAACAGCGCTGTCTCGATCTTGGTGCTCAAGCTTTTATCGCTAAGCCTCTGACAGAAGAGCAGGTGCTCCCACTATACGAACAATTAGGGCTGCATTATGCGTTCAAACCTAGTCATTCGGTTGATTCTAAAAACCAGGGTTGCGAAGAGCTTTCCTTACTAGCCAAATTCCGTGAAATTGCGAACATTGCCCTTGGTAAAGGCGCTGCGATTATGGCTGACCATTTACATGAGTTCATCCAACTTCCTGTTCCTCATGTTGGACCGTTGTCCTACGGCGAGCTTCATATGACACTGGTTGATGTGGTTGGGCGTGATAGTTCCGTTGCGGTAGCGCAGAGGTTTGTCGGTGGTGGTATTCACGGAGAGGCACTGGTGTGCTTACGTGGTAGGGATATCAATCAGATTGGGGAAAAATTAGGTTACCTCCTTGAGTTTACGCCTCATAATGAAATCATCTTGAATATCTCTAACCTACTGGTCTCGTCATTTCTCACATCATTGGGCGATCAACTCGACAAGCAGTTCTCACTTCGTCAGCCAGGCATTGTGGATACCTTAACACCTTATTGTGAAGAGCAAGGCGAGTTGGGTGAGCTCTTTACTATCGAATACACCTACATGGCAGAAGCGCTCGATTTCGAGTGCGAGGTACTGTTTTTAATTGATAAGCCATCCGTAGAAATAATCTATGAAATCATGGAGCTAATCTAATGTCCGATATCACGCTGGACATAGCAGACTTTCATTGGGTCACACAAATTCTCGATACGATGGATTCAGGGCTTATTGTTTTGGATCAAGAGTATAAAGTGTGTGTGTGGAACAGTTTTATGCAGTCATACAGTGGCATTCTATCACAAGAAATTCTTGGTGAATGTTTATTTGAGCATTTTGAAGAGCTGCCAAGAACTTGGCTAGAAACCAAGATAAAAGCTGCCGCCGATCTGGAAACTCGTTCTTTCTCTAGCTGGGAAAACCGACCGTACCTTTTTAAGTTCAACAATTTTTCTCCGGTTTCAAACAGCAGTGATTTTATGTATCAAGATATCGTGATCACGCCGTTAATTGGGCTTTCAGGAGAGGTCAGCCACATAGCGATTCAAGTCAATGATGTTTCTGAAACTGCGAGAAATCGCATTCATTTGAAAGAAACAAATCAACATTTGTCGGAAATCAGTCGCAAAGATGGTTTAACAGGTTTATTTAATCGCGCTTATTGGGAGCAATCATTGAAAGATGAGTTTGCTCACTTAAAAGTTATCGACGGACCATGCTCATTAGTAATATTCGATATCGACCACTTTAAGAAGGTGAATGATACTTATGGTCACCCGACAGGGGACGAAGTCATTCGTCGAACCTCTGCCTTGTTGAGAAAAACAGCAAGAAGCAGTGACATCTGCGGTCGTTTTGGTGGTGAAGAGTTTACGGTACTACTTCCTCACACAAACCAGGAGCAAGCTTGCTATTTCGCAGAGCGTTTGCGCAAAAGAATTGAGCAAGAGATCGTGAAAGTGGAAGATTTTTTGATTAATTACACGATAAGTATTGGTGTTTGCGAGTATAAGCCTTATTTTGAAACTCACACTCAATGGTTAAAGAGTGCCGATGCTGCGCTGTATCGTGCAAAAGAAAATGGTCGTAACCAAACCTGTTTGCATGAAAATGACTGAAATATAAAAAGGTTTGAAGAAACCCTGTATCCGAATTCAGTGAAGCAAAGCTCAATTGTTTGAAAATCATCCAGTTGGTTCGTGAATGTTTGTTAATATGAAATAAGTTAATGAAATTTTCTCGGCATGTCTTACTATTGAAACTATTCTGCTTTCAGCTTCGAAGGCTTGCAATAAACGGAGAAAAACAGTGGTTTTAGAAACCGATGGATATCTCGCTCTTATCGAGCACTTGTCTCTAAATCTAGATATTTTTACGACCGAAATTGGCGACACTGGATCCGAAAGCATCGAAGATGTTGTCACCGATATGGTGGCTTCAAACATCATGGCGATTTTTGAGCAAAATCCAGAACTTCACTCGAGCGTACGCTTCAAATTGTTGAAAGAGGCTGATGCAGTTGTTGAAGATCTTGGTGAGATATTGGCTGGGGTATGGCATAAAAAAGCGACCAATGAACAGATCACGTTCCTTGATGAATACATCGCTCTGGTCAAAAATCTGTTCGATAATGCTGTTGCGACTTACGACTGATATTGTTTTAACTTACAGCAATGTCCGGTTAAAGAGTGAGAGGAGTTACATTGTAACTCTTCTTATTTGCCAAAACTTAGATGCCCAGTATGGGTTGTCGATTCTTGAAATAATCACACCTCTAGACGTCGATGCATGCATGAACTGCTTGTTACCCAAGTAAATTCCGACATGATAAGTTGTACGTCTTGTTTTAAAAAACACTAGATCCCCTTGCTTGGCATCCGTCCAACTTAACTCCACACCTTGCTTTGATTGCTGCTTCGTTGTCCTTGGTAACGAGAGCTGATAAGCCTCAATAAACGCTTTTTGTACAAATGCTGAGCAATCAATTCCAGATTTCTGTGTCCCGCCTAAGCGATAAGGCGTGCCGTGCCACTCTGTGTAAAAGTCGAACAAGTCTGGGTTGTCCGACAATAGCTGATTTGTAGGTGTTGTCACCTGTGCTTGCTCACTAGGCTCAGGCCCAGAAGAGCAGGCGCTTAGTAGCACACTGATTATCAAAGGAAAATATACTCGACGCAAATCACCACCTGTCATCTCTATGACTCACAACTGAAATATTAGTGTCATAACCAATCCATAGTATGGGCTGCAAATCACGGTTTTGTCTCACAAATGTGACGGAATCACTGCAGAACCGATTCAACCTTAAGAAAGAATAAAAATTGATTATGGCAAAGCGAAAACGCTCACGCACATCACTTTCACTGATTCAGGCTGTCAGTGCAACATTTTTAACTATCATTGCTCTTGTTATAGCCCTTTCTGTCTCAAGTTTCAAAGGAATGGAACAGGTAGGGGAACAATTTGAAGACTTGTCGCAAAAAGCGTTACCAATCGCGATGGCAAACGCAAAGTTAACCAGGAATGTATTGGAGATGGTTAAGCTACTCAACCATGGTATGCAGATTACTGAGCCGAAAGAGTTGCCTCTCATAAAAGAGCAAATCGACTCTCTTGCAACTCAAAGCACGACTTTGGTTGTGGAAGCGTCTGGTGTAGCTCAGCAACTCTCGGAGGAGTTAGACACCAAACTAGCGCGTTTACATAACATCACGCAGTCCATTTTGTTGAAGCAATCTTCGGTGATACAAATTCAAATGGATATTGATGCCGCTGTTGGTGGTTTTCGCTATGGGCTTAGCTCTATCGGTCCGGAAATGAATCGAATCAGTTCGTTTCTTAGTGCTGATAATCCTGAGTCGAGCGATGCCGCTAACCGTTTCATTGCTTCTGCAAGCTCAATGGAAAGTACGTTCTTAGTCATGATGATGCACTCAGAATTAAACAAAGCCGAAAAAGAATACCGAGAAATGCGAAATCGCATAGCAGGTATTAAACTCGCCTATGAAGACTTCCAATCTTTCCATCCTGAAGTAAGTGAATATGCAAGCTTAACCGCACCATATGAGATGGTGAAACAAGGCTTTAGTGAAAAGGGCGTGCTGCGTTTGATCCTCGCCAAACTAGAACAAGGGGAATTGCAACGTTCAGAGTTTAAACAGGCTTCGATGCTTGCGGATGAAACCATGCGGTTACTTGATCAAATCTCCCAAACCGCTGGTCAGTTGATCGATGAAAAAGAGCGGGTGGTCAACGAGACCATTGAATCGGTGAGCGTTGTGCTCGTGTTTGCGGCGTGTGTGATTTCTTTTATTATTCTGGTTACTTGGTTTAGCCTAAAGTCATGGACAAACCGAGGGTTAAGGAATGTACTAACGCGTCTTTCAGCACTTACCGAACATGATTTTCGTGACAAGGCAGAAGAAGTCGGCCCCTATGAGCTGAAAGAAGTAGCACGAAAGTTGAATCAAGTAATCGATTCCACACACGACTCCATTCAAACGGTGACGCGCAATTGTGAAACGCTTTATCAGACGGCAGAAGTAAGTCACAGTGCAGCCGAACAAACAAGTGATGGGTTGGCAACACAAAATGAAGCGTTGTCGAGTATGATCACGACCATAACGGAGCTTGAAGCCTCTATTCGTGAAATAGCAATGGTGACAAATGCATCTTCACAGGACTCGCTCCTTGCAACCCAACACACTGAAAAAGGGGTTCAAGTCGTGGAACAAAACCGCGAACGTTTGGAGTCATTAGAAAGCTCTTTGGATGTAAATGAACAGTCAATGTTAGAGCTAGACCAGCGTGTTAAACAGATTCGTGAAATGGTGGATATGATCAGTGGGATCGCGGACAACACCAACTTACTTGCTCTCAACGCGGCAATAGAGGCTGCCCGTGCTGGTGAGCAAGGGCGTGGATTTGCGGTTGTCGCTGATGAAGTTCGCAAACTTGCAAGTGATACCTCTCAACAAACGACGAACATCCGAGAAATGATGAGCGAGCTTATTACTGCCGCAGAGCGTTCGCGCCAAGCAGTTAATGATTCAAGAGAAGAAATGACCCACGCGCTACAGTCCAGCAATGAAGTGAAATCGACATTTTCTGATATCAACCTCGCGGTTAAGCACATTCAAGAACGTGTTGAACAAATCTCAGTTGCTACAGAAGAACAAGAACGAGCGACGGCAGATGTATCTCAATCCATCACGCATATTTCTGATCTTGGTGAACGCACAAAGCTGCAGCTTGAGTCTATGGTTGAGAGTTCTGAGCAAGTGGCGGAAATTGCCGGGCACCAGCAAGCAATGCTGCACAAGTATGAGCTTCATCAGACCAAGTAAATGAGATGTTTCCACCGACTAAAAGCAGAACCTCGGTTCTGCTTTTTTGTTACGGCTACCCATTCAATGGCTCCAATTTGCATTGCAAGAGTGAGTTACATCTCATCTCGTTCATTTCTAAAGGGTTTAGTTATCACAACGTGATGTTAATGCTTTGTTCGAGGGACTCGTTGACTAGAATGTCGCCAGAATTCAAAGGAACGAATCATGCAGTTATCACAAAGAGCCAGCCTCATACTAGTTAATCATCACCAAGAGCTTTTGCTTATCCACCGCGTTCGAAACGACAGACAGTATTGGGTTTTCCCTGGCGACAGTGTTGAAGCAGGTGAGAAACCTGTTGAAGCTGCTAAAAGAGAAGCGCTGGAAGAAACCTCAATAGAACTTGGCTCGGTTAAGAAAGTTTTGGAACTCGAAAATCAAGGTCGCTTAGAAACCTATTTTCTTTCTTATGTAGGGAACTTAAAAGTGAAACTAGGGAGTGGGCCAGAGCAAATCAGAAAATCAGATGTTAATCAGTACCATTTGAAGTGGGTGCGTGTAGAGCAACTTCACTCGATTTCTTTATATCCAGAGAAAGCTAAAGCCTTTTACTTGAAGCATAAGGAGTGGTTTTGTGATCGATAAAGTTTGCCCCGTTGTTCTACGTAATCAAAATCAAGAGATCCTACTTTTTAAACATCCGTTGGCGGGTGTTCAGCTCGTCAAGGGCACTGTTGAAGTGTTTGATGAAAGTTACATCATAGCAGCCAAGCGGGAGCTCGCTGAGGAGTCTGGTATCACACATGTTCGTTCCGCACGATATTTATGCTCATGGGACAGTGGCTTTCAAAATCAAGTATGGCATTTTGTTTTGTGTGAGTGTGCTGGCCTCGCTAATTCATGGCTGTTTCATACGCAAGACGATGGCGGACATGATTTTGCGTTCTTCTTGCACGATGTCGAGAGCGGCCTTCCCGCGAATGCACATACTGTGTTTCAGCGCGGGCTGGAAAAGGTACGAGAGTTGATAAACCAAGGCGTGATTTAAAGGAGGATTCTGTCATTGCATTGGCGGATTTGGGCGAAACGCCACAGCAAACACTATGCTTCTACTAGAAGCAAATAAAGAAGGTAGAGCAGCCGTTACTGTTCTCATCGTGTTGATAATGGCACTGTCGATCTCAAAAATGGCGATGAGATTACAAATGTTTAAGTGACTTCTATATGCTTTGCTCATTCATTCAGATAAGGAAACGGTAATGGATAAATTCGTCGTGTTTCTCTTATGCCTTTTTATGACAGTTGGCGGAGTGGTTCATCTTTATGACAACATTGTTGGTGGCTTTTTACCTTACGATTTTGCGCCACGCTGGTTGAATATGTATTGGAGCGCTTTGGGACTATTGGACTTATTAGCAGCGTATCTATTGGTCAAGCATCGCCGCTCTGGCCTAGTCGTTATGTTATTGATTCTTATAACCAATGTTATCTTTAGTTCCCACGCTCACTATACATTAGAAATATTAGATAACAACGTCGCCCTACAAATGAAGACACTGTTTTTAGGGTTCTCATTTGGGGTATCTATCTGGTTATGGAATGCGCGAAAACATAGTCAATCGCGCCAAATATTTCGTTAATTATTATTTTCACAACACTCGATTAAGGATTGTAAACAGGGACTCGTTATGAATGATTTTAAAGACTTGGCCAGTTTTGCTGGTTTCAGCGTACTGACAGGTTTGAGCTTTGCCACCACTTTCTTCAGCCTTGCTTTTCTATATAGCTCAATAGAGGCACAGCAAGTAATGAACACCAATGCTTTGGCATGTGCAGTGCTTGGTGTTGTTGGTTTATTTGTTGGTATTACTCAGTTAAACAAAAAGCGTCAGCTAGCAGAAAACTAATCTGTTCTTACACATCATGAGGATGAAGTAGTGTTTAACAGGGGTTTAGGCTTGGTCTATTCGTTTTGTTGACATACTTCATCCAACAATATTTTTTCAACCATTACTTCTTCTCTTTATTGTAGCGAAAGGGCTGCGTTAAAAGCTTATCTAATCTTTGCTCTTCTTCGTCTCTAATTTCCGGCACACCAATAACAACATCATCATGACCCAACTTAGGCTGAGCTCGGTATGTCCCAAAAAAGCGGTCCCAAACTGAAAGGAAAAAACCAAAGTTTGAGTGGGTCTCTTTTACTATCACTGAATGGTGCACGCGATGCATGTCTGGTGTAACGATGACGTTTCGCAGTTTTTGGTCTATGGATAAAGCCAGTTTTGCATTACTGTGATTAAACATCGCGCTCGCATTAAGCACAATTTCAAATACCACAATTCCGATAGGTGAAACACCTAAGATAAACACGGCTGCAATTTTTACTCCCATTGAAATGATTATTTCGAAGGGATGAAAGCGTGCGCCTGTAGTGACGTCTATGTCGAGATCGGCGTGATGCATTCGGTGAATCTTCCACAGCGGCTTTACATGATGAAAGACAACATGCTGAGCGTAAATGACGAAATCAAGCAAAATGACGGTTAGAAAAATATTTAACCAAGCGGGGAGGGACAGAATATTGAGCAGCCCCCACTGTTGCTCCTGAGCTATGACCGCAGCTTGAAAGGCTGCGATAGGCATGATTAAAGCAATAACTAGGCTGTTAAAAGCGACCAATGACAAGTTATTGACCCAGCGAAACCTGCGCGAAGCGGTCAGTGTTTTTCTAGGCAATTTGTTTTCCCAAATGGCACAAAGCAATAATACGCCAAGGAAAAAGCCTAATCTGAGCCATGAGGGTTCTTGAAATGTCGTTTCTGTCACTGTCATTCCCTTATTTATTTCTTTATCTATGACCGAGATAAGAGTGAAATTATTTCAACACACTGCTGATGGGCTTATCTTGAGGCGAAGCCATAATATCAGTAGAATCGCGCTCTACTTTTTACTTGGCATTACTTACCATGAGAATTCACGCTTTCCACCGTTTATATCAGTACCGACAATCTATCTCAACCAAGCCTTTCAATGCGCGTGGATGTAAAGTGGTTCGTTGCCAATATTGCCAGGTTTCTGAGCAACACTGTTTGTGCGACCTTCAGCCAAACATCAAGGCCAATATTGCATGTATGTTGATTGTTTCTGAAAACGAAGTGTTTAAGCCAAGTAATACCGGTCGTCTAATCGCTGATACGATTCAAGAGACTTACGTGTATCAATGGAACCGAACAGAACCGTCTGAAGAGATGCTCGCGCTACTACAGGATGACAGTTATCAACCGGTGATTGTATTTCCTGCAGACTATGTGGATGATCCCTCTCGTTTAATTGAAGATCTAGAGCCAGGGCGATTGGTAAAAGAAGATGTCGAGAACAAAAAATGGTTGCTGATCTTTATTGATGGTAGCTGGCGTGAGGCACGAAAGATATTCCGTCGTTCTGATTTTCTTAAATCTTTGCCTGTGCTTTCCATTGAGCCGGAATCTCTGTCTGAATACATCATGCGCCGCTCCGAGAATGATCAGCATCTTTCAACCGCCGAAGTCGCGACATTAGTTTTAAAACAAGCTGGTGAGCCTAAAGCTGCGGAATGCCTTCAATTGTGGTTTGAAGCCTTCAGAGAAACTTACATGCTGAGCAAGACTCGAGTCAAAAGCGACCCTAACCAGCCACACTTGAAACGTTTCAAAGAGTGGATGAAAACCGAGAGCTGACTCTAAGGAATGAGCTTTTGTTGATGGTATGTTGTTCAACTGGCTTCGGTGAGGGGATAAATCTGCATTCGGTCACGGTTTGCAGGCGTACAGATATGGATAATGCCATCAGTTTATACTTTTGACTCTAGCCATTTTTGAGAGTCGTTTGAAGCATTTTTTAGGAGAGAAATACATGTATTACGGCTTTGATGTCGGTGGCACTAAAATTGAATTTGGTGCATTTAACGAGAAGCTTGAGCGTGTAGCGACGGAACGTGTACCTACACCAACAGACAACTACGAGCTGCTGGTTGATACCATTGCGGAATTGGTGAATAAATACGATACAGAGTTTGGCTGTGAAGGTACGATTGGTCTTGGCCTACCAGGTATGGAAGACGCCGATGATGCAACGGTACTAACAGTTAACGTTCCTGCGGCAAAAGGCAAACCACTTCGTGCTGATCTAGAAGCTAAAATCGGTCGCAGCGTAAAAATTGAAAACGATGCAAACTGTTTCGCGCTTTCTGAAGCCTGGGACGAAGATCTTCAAGATGAACCATCTGTACTAGGTTTGATCCTTGGTACTGGTTTTGGTGGCGGCTTTATCTACGAAGGCAAAGTATTCTCTGGCCGCAACCACGTAGCGGGTGAGGTGGGTCACACACGTCTTCCTATCGACGCATGGTTCCACCTGGGCGAAAACGCACCATTACTTGGCTGTGGCTGTGGCAACAAAGGCTGTTTAGATAGTTACCTATCTGGTCGTGGTTTCGAGCTTCTTTACGCGCATTACTACGGCGAAGAGAAGAAAGCGATCGACATTATTAAAGCGCACGCAGAGGGTGAGGAGAAAGCAGTAGAGCACGTCGAGCGCTTTATGGAGCTGCTAGCGATCTGCTTTGCAAACCTGTTTACTGCAACAGACCCACACACCGTTGTACTTGGTGGCGGCTTATCTAACTTCGAATTGATTTACGAAGAGATGCCAAAACGCATCCCTAAACACTTATTGTCTGTGGCTAAGTGTCCTAAGATCATCAAAGCAAAACACGGTGATTCAGGTGGTGTACGCGGCGCTGCGTTCTTAAACATCAAGTAATGACTTAAACCTTACTCGATATAAAGTAAGAAGAAATTTAAAGCCCCGTTTAGACTTTCAAGGTTAAACGGGGCTTTTACTTATATACCTAAGTAATTTCGGTATGCTCGGGTATAGATCATGAACAAAAGTAGCATGCATAAAAAACTCACGACGAATCGTGAGTTTTCTGTTTGCAGCTAAGCTTATTTGTTCTTTTTGCCTACGCCCAGGTTTTCTTTTTGAGCTAGGGTGATTTTGCTAAAGCCTAATTTTCTGAAGTAGTTGTCGCGGTAGTTTCGCACCGCTTTAGTGTCAGACACTGCTTCGATTTGTTGCTCCATCTTTAGGAACTCAGTGATATCGATACCTTCGGCTTCTGCAACTGCTTCTTGAATGTTGCGGTGCTGCTGGTATGAGAACGTCAGTTCTTTGTCTTGGTCTTTGTAAGTGTAAAGAATGGTGCGAGCCATAGCTGTCTCTCTGAAAAGGTTTCTGTATTAAACAAAAAGGCCAGACTCGCTGACCTTTGAATTTCTAGTTTGAGCTAGATTCTGCCTTGAAGTGGGATAATTGTCACGCTTTCTCCCGCTTTTACTGTATCAATAGCTGGGGAGATTTCGATCAAACAGTTTGCCTCACTCATTGAGCGCAAAATACCAGAGCCTTGCTTGCCTGTTGTACGAACGGTTAAACGGCCAGTTGCATCCAGTTCATAGACGCCACGGCTAAACTCGGTACGACCTTGTCGAGAGCGAAGGTTTTCAGTCGCGATGGCATTCACTTTCAGAGGCTTCCAGCCTTGTTCGCCTTGCATCTTACGCAGTGCAGGCTCAACAAAGTTGATGAATGAAACCATCACTGCCACAGGGTTGCCCGGCAGACCAAAGAACGGCTTGTTGTTGATTTGACCAAACGCTAATGGACGTCCCGGACGCATGTTGATTCGCCAAAAATCGATTTGACCAAGTTTATCCAAGGCAAGTTTGATGTAATCCGCATCTCCAACGGATACGCCACCAGAAGTCATAACCACGTCTGCTTGCACCGATGCGTTTTCCAACGCTTCAATCATTAACTGTTCGTTGTCTTCCAGAATACCGAAGTCCAAGATCTCGCAGCCGAGTTTTTTAAGCATGCCCATGATGGTAAAGCGGTTGGAATCGTAGATAGAATTCGCTTTTTGCTCTGTTCCCGGCGCTTGTACTTCGTCACCGGTGGAGAACACGGCAACTTTCAATTTTCGGAATACATTCGCTTCACCAAAGCCAAGCGAAGCGATCATGCCCATTTCTGGAGAGGCGAGGCGAGTGCCTGCGGTAAAGACGTCACTGCCGATAGCGAGATCTTCACCTGCTTGACGAACGTTTTGGCCTGCTTTGATATTCGCACCGTTAAAAGTGACCTTGTCACCTTCTTGAATGGCTTGCTCACGCATGACCACTGTATCGCCGTTACGTGGTGTTGGTGCGCCAGTCATGATCTTAACTGCTTGACCAACTTCCAGAGGCTGATCGTAAGCATGGCCCGCCATCACTTCAGCAACCACTTGGTAGCTTTCACGCTCGACGTCATCACCGCGAATCGCGTAACCGTCCATCGCTGAGTTGGTGTATTGCGGCACGTTTACTGGTGAAATGATATATTCCGCGAGAACGCGGCCATAGGCGTTTTCAATCTTGCATGCTTCTATTTCCGAAACCGTGTTCACCAAAGAAAGGATTCTATCTTGGCCTTGAACCACAGAAATGAAAGCTGGAGAAAGGGTATCGCAACATGCGGCTTCTTTCTCTTTGTTTTTTGGTGCTTTCGCTTCTTGAGCATACTGAATAACGAACTGAGCAATCGCTTCAAGATCATTGATGTTCATTTGTGGCAGTTCAGAGTCCAACTCGCCGCTGTCTGAAGCGATAGCGATGATGTTTTCATCGTTTGGATAAAGCCAAGGCTTGCCTACTTCTTCACGGTGCAATTCAATTTTAGGAAATGCGATGTTTTTGCAGCCTTCGACCAAAACCACATCAAGCATGTCTTCATCAAAACGTGTTAATAGGTATTCAAACTCCGCTTCGGCTTCTGGCGTTTCTGTCATTAACGCAAAACGGTTGCGAGAAGCAATCAGCATTTGAGATGCGCCAGCTTTGCGTAAACGGTAGCTGTCTTTACCCGGCTTATCGACATCGAAGTTGTGGTGCGCATGTTTTAGCATGCCAAGGCGTAAACCTGCTTCGGTCAGCTTTGGCAATAGGGCTTCAAGCAGTGTGGTTTTGCCTGTGCCTGAATAAGCCGCAAAACCAAGAATAGGAATGTTTAGCGTGTGTTTCATGATTCTAATTGTCCAAATTGCGCCAGTTCTTCCGGAGTGTTCAAGTTGACGAAACAGTTTGGTGAGTCGCTAAAGTCAACGTAACTGGTGTTGCACTCTTTGTAGAGCAGAATGATTTTTCGGTCGCCACGTTCTAAAAATGCGGTGAGTTTTGGCATTACGCGCTTGTGGTAGAGCGTAAAAACAGGTTGCTGATGGTCACCATCATGCGCGACCAAAATATCACTGTCTTCTTGGGCGGCTTGGCAGAAACGCTCGACAAGGTCGGTGTTAATTTGTGGACTATCGCAAGGTACAAATCCGACCCAGTCAGTTTCAGCATGCATCAAACCCGCGTGAATACCGCCCATAGGCCCAGGGAAATCTTTGAATTGATCACTAAATACGAAACCAAATTTGCTGTACGCATCTTGGTTTCGGTTGGCATTAATTAAAATGCGTGGAGTTTGTGGAGATAAACGTTCAATAACGTGTTCGATGAGTGGCTTCTGATTTAACTCAATCAGACCTTTATCTTTTCCACCCATACGGCTGGCTTGGCCACCAGCCAAAATGACCCAACTAGTTTGTGTTGGTTGAAGCATATGCATTCTCTTGGGATGTTTCTTTTGGTATGACATACAACAGAGGAGACTCTATCAAAGTCTTGTCTTTAATCCACCACTGTTTTTTACATAAGTCGGTCAGTGCGTTGGCCTGATGGCTTGTCACCACGATACTAGAACCACGATCCAAAAGATCTTTCGCCATCACTACCAATCGTTCAATGGATTCTTGGTCTAAAGACGCGCTTGGCTCATCCATCAATAAAATCGACGGTTTTAAAATCCAAGCCCTTGCCATGGCAACGCGCTGTTTTTCACCGCCGGACAACACGGAAATATGTTCGTCCGCTAAGGTTTCTAAACCTACCATGCGCAGCGCGTGAATAACTTGAGCTCGCTTATCTTTTTGCGTGTCTTGTTGATATTTCACTCCATAGACTACGTTTTCATATACAGTGCCGTCAAAAAGGTAAGGGGATTGATGGAGATAAATCACATCGACACGACCATTGCGACGCGTCAGTCTTTTCAGCCACGTATCTTTTGGCGCAACAACATCGCCAGTAGAGGGTTTGAGCAAGCCAGCAAGGATTTTGAGTAGGGTAGTTTTGCCCACACCATTGTCACCCTTGAGATAAATGGCATCATTTGGGCCGATGGCTAACTCAGGGATGTGGAAAAGCACACGCTCTTTAAAGCGCATGGATAACTGTTCGGCGGTGATTTTTATAGTCATAATTCGCCTCGACATGGGGTTAATGGTGAGTCGTTTGTTTGCTTCATGTTCTATGTTCTGAGGTAGCCTTTGCCTCTCATACTTGATAAGAAGAAGTTTAGAGCCAACGCTAAAGATAGTAATACAATTCCTAATGCAACTCCTTGCGCAAAAGCACCTTTGCTGCTTTCCATTGCGATAGCCGTGGGAATATTTCGCGTCACGCCCATAATGTTCCCACCAACCATCATTGAGCAGCCCACCTCGGTCACGATACGTGAAAATCCTGCAATGATAGCCGCAAGTAGAGGAAAGCGGGTTTCCCAAATCATCGTTGCTGCCAAGCGCGGAATGGAGACGCCCAGCGTGATGGCAGTTTCCACTGCACGACGGTCGCTAGATTGTAATGCACCATGCATCATCGATACCAAAACAGGGAAGCAGATCACCATTTGGCCGAAGATCATTGCCTTCTGAGTGAACAGCATTTGCCAGTCTCCCCAAGGGCCAGCGCGCGACAGCAACATGTACAGCAACAGGCCAATCACCACCGTAGGGACCGCTTGCAGCGTATTTACGATCGACAACAAAAACCATTTACCGCGAAAGTCGGTATACGCCAGTACAAAGGACATCAAAATAGCCGGCAATACCACTAGGGATATTGCCGTAATAGAAACACTAAAGGAGACCGCAACGATCTCCCATAGGTCTGCATCAAAATTCACCAGTAAGCGAAGCGCTTCCAGTGTTGTATCAGCAAGATTCATATTGCGTTATTTGCTCTCAGCATTCGCAACAAACAGTTGTTTACCGTTTAGGCGGAAACCATTGATAAGTTCCTGTCCGCGAGGGTTTACCAACCAATCACTGAATGCCTTCGCACCTTGGTAGTTGATCGTTGGGTAACGCTCAGGGTTAACAAGAATAACTTGGTACGGGTTAAACAGTTTTTCATCGCCTTGGAACAGAATTTCTAGATCCAATTTGTTTTGGTAAGCCAGCCATGTGCCGCGATCCGTCATGGTGTAGCCTTGCATTTCAGACGCCATGTTTAGAGTTGGGCCCATACCTTGACCTACGCTACGGTAGCCACCAAAGTTCGGTTCGATTTTAGTTTGAGCCCAAAAGCCCATTTCTTTTTTGTGCGTACCAGAATCATCGCCGCGAGAGATGAACGTTGCGTTTTTGTTTGCGATCTCTTTGAATACATCTAACACGCCTTCGTCATTTTTGATTGTTGCTGGGTCAGCTTTCGGGCCTACAATCACAAAGTCGTTGTACATCAGCTTGCGAGGCAAGACGCCGTAGCCTTTCTCAACAAATGCGCCTTCAGCTTTTGGTGCATGTGTCATCACCAAATCTACGTCACCGTTTTCGCCCATTTTTAAGGCTTTACCAGTACCTGCAGCAATAACATCGACTTTGTAGCCCGTGTCTTTTTCAAATTGTGGAAGCAGGTAATCAAGTAAACCTGAATGGTAAGTACTGGTTGTGGTTGCAAGGCGAACGTGTTCTCCGTCTTGAGCAGAAAACGCTGAGTAACTTACAAGCGTGATTGACGTTGCAGCCAGAGTTAGCGCAATTTTTTTCATTTTTATGTGTTCCTTTCCAATGATTCTTTGGAATCTCTCCAGGTTTTAGGGAGAAGCCTTTTTGGACGAGAGCGATTAGCGTAATACGCAAGTTGTCTTAGGGTGTTGGAATAAGCAAACATCAACATCCTGAGATCACTTAAAATGCGCCCCGTATCCACCTTATAGCAAACAAGATGCCAACCTTTTACAAGCTTAAAGTGCTTGGTTTATGCACTAAATCATGGGGTTATTTGCATAAAAGTTTGCGTTGGTACAAAATGTCGCACTTTTTGTAGGGTATCTCTGTTTAAACTTGGTACACTCTGTCCCATCGAAATCCATCTGGGGTAAATATGTCTACTCAATCCCATCTTAGTACAAACCAACAATATAGCGCCTTTTCCGTACTGGTCGTCGATGATGAATTAGGCATGCAAGCCATCTTGAAAAAGGCATTGAGTAAGCTTTTTTCACATGTCGATACAGCTGGTAGCATCGAAGAAGCAGAACAACTGCGTAATTCTCGACATTATGATCTGATCTTACTGGATATTAATCTGCCAGGGCGTTCTGGAATTGAGTGGGAAGAAGCGTTTGAAGATGATGACAAACGTGCCGATGTGATTTTTATGACGGGTTATGCGGATTTAGAAATTGCCATTCGAGCGCTACAGCTCGGTGCTTCCGACTTTATCCTCAAACCATTCAACCTTGAGCAGATGTTAAAAGCGGTCAGTCGCTGTATGGATCGCCGTTTGAACGAACGCATGCAGTACGCCATGACACGCGATTACCAACGTCACAATACCTCAGAGATCATCGGCGGCTCAGAAAAAACGCGTCTGCTTAAGCAACTTATTAACCAATTTGCACCATCACGCGCTTCTGTTTTGGTGGAAGGTGAGTCGGGTACGGGGAAAGAACTAGTTGCACGAGGTATCCACCAGGCGAGTGGGCGAACGGGCCCGTTTGTGCCAATCAACTGCGGCGCGATTGCACCAGAGCTTTTAGAAAGTGAGTTGTTTGGTCATACAACGGGCGCGTTTACCGGTGCAAAAAAATCGCGTGAAGGTTTGTTCCGTGTTGCGAACGGTGGCACCTTATTTCTTGACGAAATCGGGGAGATGCCACTTGCAATGCAGGCATCATTATTACGCGTGTTAGAGCAGCGTACGATTCGCCCTGTCGGTTCAGAAAGAGAGATCAGTATTGATGTCCGTATCGTAGCGGCAACCAACCGAAACCTGCAAGAAGAGGTCAATCAAGGTAATTTCCGCAGTGACCTCTATTACCGTTTAAACGTTCTGAAAATTGAAGTGTGTCCGCTGCGAGAGCGCAAAACCGACTTATTTGAGTTGGTGCCATTTTTCAGCAATATGCTGACGCGCGAGCTCGGTATGCCTGCGCCCAAATGGGCTCACGAGGATATGGAAGCCATGAGTGAGTACGATTGGCCGGGAAACATTCGTGAGCTGAAAAACTTGATTGAGCGTTGTATCTTGCTTGGCAAACCACCTGCACACTATTGGCGAGAGCTGAATGGCGGGCATTCACTGCCTAATGTATCGATTACTGTTTCTCACTCTGCTGAGTTACCAACCTTTAGAGAAGGCAAAGAATTTACTGGCGAAGGCTATCCAAACAGCTGGACGTTAAAAGAAGTCGAGAAAGCACATATTAAACAAGTCGTTAACTTGCATGAAGGCAATAAGTCTGCTGCTGCTCGTGACTTGGGCGTAGCTCGCAAGACCTTAGAACGTAAGTACAAAGAATGGGATTCTGAGGGTGAGGAATATGCCGACTAACGGCCCACAGCACAAAGGATTGTCAAAATGGACGCACCGTTTTAAAACCATGGTGCGTTATCGCTTGTTATTCTTAACCTCTGCGCCGATTTTCCTCACATTGTTAGCTCTGATCGGCATTACCATTTATTGGTCTATTCATTACACGTGGCAAAATGCGCTGCTTGATGTCTCGGAACGTCTTGGTGTTGCAAATAACAGTGTAACGTTGTTACAGCAAAAGCAAGCCAATTACGTGCGGGCGTTTGCCGATTCGTACGATTTCCGTATTCGCATTAATAAAGGAATGCCACAAGGTGACCTGCAAAAGTGGGTCACAGAGCAGAAGAAAAGATATGCTTTAGATTTTCTCTCTTTGCAACGCGTTAATTCCATGGAAAACAAATTCCGCTTTATGGATCTCACCAAGCGCGAATCGTTTTTTGATGTACTCAATAAAGAAGAACTCGAACGCCTCGATCCTGAACTCGCCAAACGAGCAGAAGTGCCTATTCTTGCTGATGGTGACAGGGAAGTGCGTGGGTTAGTCAGTCGAACCGTGATTCCGGTATACAGCCAAGCGAACGATTTGATCGGCTTTCTTGATGGTGGTTTGCTCCTTAACAACAGCACAGTGCTGGTGGATCAAATCCGCGATCTCATTTACTTAAGTGATAATGACCGCCTTCGCCCTGTGGGTACGTTGACGGTATTTCTCGATGATTTGCGTGTGAGCACCAACGTTCCTTTAGACAGCGATCATAGGCTAGGGCGCGCCATAGGCACTCGCGTGAGTGCAGAAGTGTATAACCAAGTACTTTCGAAGGGTGAACAGTGGGTTGATCGCGCTTATGTGTATGACGCTTGGTATATTACGGCGTATCAACCAATCAAAGACCAATACGACAATGTTATTGGTATGCTTTATACGGGTTACCTCATGTGGCCATTCGTTAAAGCCTACATGACGAACATTGCCGAAATCAGCTTGATTACGGTTATGTTATTGCTGGTTTCCGGCGTGATGGTATATCGCGGTTCTTATGATCTGTTTCGACCGATCGAACGCATTCATAAAGTGGTGAAGCAGGTCCAACAAGGTAAAGAAAAACGGATTGGTCCGTTAGGATTAGATGCCGATCATGAACTTGCGCAGTTAGCCAGACAGTTTGATGATATGTTAGACGCGCTAGAAGAGCGCAAAATTGAATTGAAAAACTCCGCAGCTCAACTTGAATGCAAAGTTCAAGAGCGTACGGCAAGCCTGAGAGAAAAAACCCAAGATCTTGAGCTGCATATTCAATTGCTTAACCAAACTCGCGACAAACTCGTTGTTCATGAAAAACTGGCAGCATTGGGAGAACTCACCGCGGGGATTGCTCACGAAATTAATAACCCAACCGCCGTGATTCTTGGCAACGTAGAATTGATCCATTTTGAATTGGGTGACGATGCAAGTCGAGTACAAGAGGAGATTGATGCGATTCACGCGCAAATTGATCGTATCCGCAATATCACGCGCAGTTTATTGCAATACAGTCGCCAAGGTGGTGTTCAAGATGAAATCACTTGGCAACATGTCAATCCTATCATTGATGAAAGCATCACCTTGGTTAAAACGGGCACCAAGAAACGCGACGTCGAGTTTGTGACTGATCTACAAGCACATACGTCCGTTGAGATAAACCGCCATCATTTGCTACAAATCTTAGTTAACCTGCAAATGAACGCCATTCACTCAATGAGCGGTAAAGGAACATTAACAGTAGTCAGTGAAGACTGGATTGAAGAGGGCGAAGTGAAAGGAGCCGCGATTCATGTTATCGATGAGGGCTGCGGTATTAAACCAGAAAACTTGAGTCGAATCTTCTCGCCATTTTACACAACGAAACGAGAAGGCACAGGGTTAGGGCTATCGGTCTCCCAAAGTATTCTCAGCCAAACGGGTGGTGAGTTAAAAGCAGAGTCTGAATGGGGAAAAGGCAGTAAATTCAGTATTTATTTACCTAAAAAAGCCGAACTGATCCTAGAGGTGACGAACATCGCTTAGTCACTTTTTTGAAGTATTAATGGAAAAAGAGCCACTGACGATAGTGGCTCTTTTTTGTATTTAATGACGCATTTATGTTTACGCTTTTGCTTCTTAGAAACCTTACAATGATTTCACTTGGAGTGAATTAATAAAAACAACACTTGCAGTATGTAGCATGAACAAGTACCGTTGCCCGGTTTTTCTAAATACACCCCAATTGCTAAGGTAAAGGTTTTGATCTCCACAGCGAATATTACTCAACAATTCGGCGCTAAGCCGCTATTCGAAAACATTTCAGTTAAGTTCGGCGAAGGCAATCGCTACGGCTTAATTGGAGCTAACGGTTGTGGTAAATCAACCTTTATGAAGATCCTCAGCGGCGAGCTTGAGCAAACCAGTGGTAACGTAAGCTACGATCCAAACGAGCGCGTTGCAAAACTGAACCAGGACCAGTTCGCTTACGAAGAATTTACGGTAATCGATACCGTCATCATGGGTCATAAAGAACTATGGGAAGTGAAGAAAGAGCGTGACCGCATCTACTCACTTGCTGAAATGAGCGAAGAAGACGGCATGAAAGTGGCTGACTTAGAAGTTCAGTTTGCTGAAATGGACGGCTACATGGCAGAAGCCAAAGCGGGCGAGCTTCTTCTTGCTGTAGGTATCCCAATGGAGCAACACTTCGGTCTAATGAGTGAAGTAGCACCAGGCTGGAAACTTCGTGTGCTTCTAGCGCAGGTTCTATTCGCAGACCCAGATGTGATGCTTCTTGACGAACCTACCAACAACTTGGACATGGACACAATTCGTTGGTTGGAAGATACGCTAAACGCGCGTAACTGCACAATGATCATCATTTCGCACGACCGTCACTTCCTAAACTCAGTATGTACACACATGGCTGACTTGGACTACGGTGAACTACGTGTTTACCCAGGTAACTACGACGAGTACATGACGGCGGCTTCTCAAGCTCGCGAACGTCTACTAAACGACAACGCTAAGAAGAAAGCACAAATCGCTGAGCTACAAACTTTCGTTGCGCGTTTCTCTGCAAACGCATCGAAAGCAAAACAAGCGACATCTCGTGCTAAGCAAATCGACAAGATCAAACTGGATGAAGTTAAAGCGTCTAGCCGTCAAAACCCATTCATTCGTTTCGAACAGTCGAAAGAGCTGTTCCGTAACGCTCTGATTGTTGAAAACCTAAGCCAAGGATTCGAAGAGGACTTGTTCTCAGACTTCAATGCAATTTTTGAAGTGGGTGAGCGCGTTGCGATCATCGGTGAGAACGGTGTGGGTAAAACAACACTTCTAAACACGCTTGCTGGTGTGCTTGAACCGCGTGCGGGTGAGTACAAATGGTCTGAAAACTCAAACATCGGTTACTACGCGCAAGACCACGCGCATGACTTTGCAGAAGACATGAACCTAACGGATTGGATGGGTCAATGGCGTCAAGAAGGTGATGACGAGCAAGTCGTTCGTGGTTTCCTTGGTCGTATGCTGTTTGGTCAAGACGACATTAAAAAGTCAGTAAAAGTACTGTCTGGTGGTGAGCAAGGTCGTATGCTGCTTGGTAAGCTAATGATGCACAAGCCAAACATGCTGCTAATGGACGAACCTACCAACCACATGGATATGGAATCGATTGAATCTTTGAACACCGCGCTTGAGCAATACAAAGGCACGTTGTTCTTCGTCTCTCACGACCGTGTATTCGTAGACTCACTAGCAACGCGTATTATCGAAATCCGCGATGGTAAAATCACAGACTTTAAAGGCACTTACTCTGAGTTCCTAAAATCTCGTGGTGTTGACGCGTAATTACTCGCAAAGCGTTTAAAAAGCAAAAGCCTCGCTATTTAGCGAGGCTTTTTTGATATTTGGCCTTAATCCTTAAACTGACCTGTTATATACGCATAGAGCCCGACCACGCCAAAGGTAATAATCATAGAAAGCATGATACCGCTGGGCGTAAGCAGAAAATTCCACAATTGGTCATTATTCATAGTCCACATCCTCTGTGAATCCGCATTATTGGTTTTAGTTTACACTGAAAAGGTGTTATTGGTTGCCTTTTACATCAAATTCAACCTTGTCGGCTCCTGTAAACACTTGGAAGCGCAAACCTTTCGCACGCGCAATGGTCGTAATACCAAATTGCTTCGCTAGATCTAACCCCATTTGAGTAACGCCAGAGCGAGAAAGCAGAACAGGAATGCCCATTTGAGCCACTTTAATCACCATCTCTGATGTAAGGCGACCAGTTGTGTAGAAAATTTTATCTTCACCTGTTTCTTCTTTGAGCCACATCTCACCTGCAAGTGTATCCACTGCGTTGTGACGGCCGACATCTTCCACAAATGACAACACTTCATTACCTTTGCAAACCGCACAGCCGTGTACTGCGCCCGCTTTTTTGTAGGTGTCGTTGTAATGAGTTAACGCTTCCAGCGCAGAATAAATTTCTGACTGCTTAAGAGAAACTTGAGGCACTTGATAATTTTCAAGCTGCTTCATCACGTTGCCATACATGGTGCCTTGGCCACAACCTGAGGTGACGGTTTTCTTTTTCAGGGCGCCTTCTAAGTGTTCAGTGTTTTCTTTAGTAATCACCGCTGCGGAATGCGTTTCCCAGTCAATAATAACGGATTCGATCGCGGCTGGATCGGACAGGAAGCTTTGGTTTTTTAAATAACCGAGTACTAGTGCTTCTGGACGCGAACCTAGCGTCATGAGCGTGACCACTTCTTTCCAGTTCAGCATGACCGTAAGAGGACGCTCGCACGCGATTTGCTTTGTCAGTTTTTCGCCGTACTCGTCGTACACATCGACTTCAATGGTTTGCAGGGGATTTTCACTGGTTTTAATAATGTTTGGTTTCAGCACAGTCGTGTCCTAGTGATTAAGAGCGTTAGGTTGCTACGCATTTTAGCTTGTTAAGTGGCTAGCAAATCTCATTCCAAAATAGCGGTTCCCACAGAAATTGCGAGGTTTTATGTCAACAATGCATTAAAACTGCGAGTTCGCAGTAATGACACATCAATACATTTGAGTTTCGTCTAGTTTGGTACTTATAGCCTGAGGGTGTATATAGACTAAGTTATATCAGCTTGGCGCGTTTATTGCTTCGAAGACAATAAAAATGGTCGAAAACGGGGGCAAAATGTCCTGTGTGTTTTCAGACCAAAAATACAAAGACTGGGTGAGTTATGTCGGATAAGAAAGATTTCGAAAAAAATTACGAAAAGACTGAGGATACATGGCCAATCGGCGTAGAGCTTGTTGAGCATGAGATCAGTACAGGGATTTGGGTGACAACCCAATGGCAGTTGACAGGATTTGCGCTGAATCCGACGGAAGAGACTCCAGATGTTTGTCCGTTGCAATTACATAAAGATGAACGTACAGACTACCGCTTTAACTTAAGCTCTCTGCAACCTAAACTCTTTTTAGTGATGGATAACGTCGAGTCTGGTGAAAAACCAGCGATACAGTTACTGACGGCTTCACAATCTGTTGCGGCGCAATATATGGATGGTGATAACCTTGTACTATCTAACGATATGCCGTTAGTCGTTCAGGCTTGGATGGAAGCCTTTATTGGTCGCCACGGTGAGTTGTTAGAAGTAAGACGTAAGAAACGCAAAGGAGCAGGCAGAGCAAATGGCAACTAGTTTTTTAAGCCGTTGGTCGAAACGTAAATTAGAAGAATCTTCCCAATATGATGAAGAGATCACGCCGATACCAGAGACGGAGCAATCCGAAGATAGTGTCACAGCGCTTTCAAACGCTGACGAAAGCTTAGATGCTTTGAACGTCAATGAGGATAGTCAGGCTCCAGACATTACCGCGAGTGTAGAGACTGAAAAAACCGAAGAAATGTCTGTGGCGCAACTGCTGGTTTCTGAAGCTTCAGAAAGTGTTAAGAAAGCTGCGCTGCGCAAAATGTTCTTGTCCGAAGAATTTAACGTGCGTGACGGCCTAGACGATTACGATGATGATTACAGTAACTTAAAGTCACTTTCTCAAGACGTCGCTGAGACGCTGCGTGATTGGGTTAAAGACAAAGTGGAAGACGAACCAGACGCCGAAACTGCGCAAGGGTCTGAGCTTAATGCTAACGATATCGCATCTGAGGTAGTTGAAGACGCAGAGTCAAACACCGACAAAAGTGGCCAAATTACTCAAGATGAAAGTGAGCTGTATATAAATACAGTATCTAGTGAAAGTGATACTTTTGCTGAAGAATCACAGCCTAACGAGGTGAGACAAAATATACCACACAAAGAATAGGTACATTTTGACTAAACACTCAATGAGCCGGCTGAGACAAAATGTCTCAACCGGTTTTTTTATCCCTACTATTTGTCAGTAAAATTGATAACCTATTGATTTTCAGTTGATATTTTATTGGCATGACACTTGCTATTTGTTGCTCAATACCAATCTGGTTGAAGTTAGTACGGACGCACTGCGTAGTATTCATCGCCTATAGACGGCGGAATAAGAATTCTCATTGATAAGTTAATCAGCAGAATCTCCGGCGCTAACTACACTAAGAGATGGAAAAGACTATCCATGTTCATAAATGGAATTGAGCAATGCTGAAACAATTATTAGAACAAGCAACTTCCAATAACGGTAAAGCGAGGCTGTACGCTTTCGAAAATACCGTAGAGTTGACCAATCTTATTCCACCAACCGTAAGCTATGAAAGCGGCGGTAATACTTTGATTGTGGGCCCAACAGCAATCATCGAAAGTGCGGCAGCGCAATTGTCGCAAATGAACAGCCTAACGCTGCTTTCTACCGATGGCGAAAAGGGCACAAATCCCGAGCTTTATTACGCCAATTCGGTTCAGGTTTCAGGGTTCTTAGGTACGTTTGAAGTTCTGATTGAAAATCATGGTTTGACCAACAACCTTGCCAAGGTCGCGACCAATAGCGATTGTTTCGATATCGTACTCGATCTTTGCCTTAACAGCTGCATGTCGGAAGAAGTCCCAGTACCGGGCTACTACCCAGTAGGTCGTGGCTATCCGAAACTGGCTGAAGCGTTGGAAGAAATTCCAACCTTGATGGGGACGTTCGATAAACCGAAATTCTTCCGTTTAGATACCGATTTATGTGCACATAGCTCTCGTGGCGTAAAAGGCTGCGAACGTTGTGTGGATGCCTGTCCGGCAGGTGCATTATCGAGTGAAGGCAGCGACAAAACGGGCCATCGCATCGAGATCAACCCATACCTATGTCAAGGCGTGGGTACTTGTGCTACAGCGTGTCCGACAGAAGCGATTCATTACGCACTGCCAAACCCTGAAGATACGCAAAAGTTTATTGAACGTACGCTAGCTAACTATGAGCAAGCGGGTGGTTTAGATCCTATCGTATTGATTTGTAGTTCTCGCCACGAGAGCTACAACGTGATGGCACTGAAAGCACTGCCAGATAATGTGATTCCAATTGTGGTGGAAGAGCTGCCTTCGGTTGGTATTGATACTTGGTTCGCCGCGCTTGTGAATGGTGCTACTCAGGTGCTGTTTGCGGCTTCACGTTTTATGCCTCAAACCATTATTCGTGTGCTTAATAGCGAAGTAGGTATTGCTCAAGAGCTGCTCGGTCAGCTTGGTATCGCCAAAGAAACCATCGACATTCTGTATCTAGAGTCACTACGTGAAGGTGCTCCGACACTTTGTACCGAGTCTTTTGATTTGGCATTAGGAGACTTGCAAGGCAACAAACGTCAGCGTCTATTTACGGCGTTGGATGCGTTGTCCGCATCACGTATTCCAGTTGAGAACATTGTTGAACTTCCAGCGAACGCACCTTACGGCACAGTCTCTTGTGAAAGTAAAGATTGTACGTTGTGTATGAGCTGTGTGGCGGTGTGTCCAACACGTGCATTGCATACGGACGGTCGATCTCCGTCACTTAAATTCGTCGAGCAAGACTGCATTCAATGTGGGCTGTGCGAGAAAGCGTGTCCAGAGAAAGTGCTGACGCTTACTCCTCGTATGAACTGGGTGAAAGAAGAACGCCAGAAAGCGGTTGTGATTCATGAAGAAAAGGCAGCCGAGTGCATTCGTTGTCACAAGCCTTTTGCTCCGCAATCGATGATCGACATGCTACAAAACAAGTTACGCGGTCACTCTCACTTCTCTGATGAAGCAGCGATCAATCGTATCGCGATGTGTGAAGACTGCCGTGTGATCGACATGTTTGAGTCGATGGCAGAAGACCCAATGAAACAACTGAAATACTAGGAGCTCGCAGTGGACACACAACAAGAACAAACACTGAGAACAGACATTTATCTCGTTCTATCTGCACTTTTTCGTAGTGCGCCTAGTGATGAAATGCTGGCGTTCCTGAAATCGCTAGAAATTGAACCGTCTGAGAGCGCGATGCAAAAAGCTTGGCTCGCACTGCAACAAGCCGCGAACGAAGCGCAGCGAGAAGCGTTAGAAGAAGAATATCAAGATCTGTTTATTGGCATTGGACGTGGTGAAGTTGTGCCATTCGGATCTTGGCATCGCACTGGCTCGATGATGGAAAAACCGTTAGCGGAAATTCGTCGCGATTTGGATCTTTTAGGCATCGAACGAGAAGAGAACGTGAAAGAGCCTGAAGACCATATTTCTGCACTGTGCGAAGTGATGGCAATGCTGACAGGTGAAGAGGAAGAACTTCAGCAAGCGGTGTTTAACAAACACATCGCCCCTTGGTTCCAATCTTTTACGCGCCAACTAGAGAGCGCAGAAAGCGTGAACTTCTACAAGCCAGCTGCACAGCTTTGCGATGCGTTTTTAACGTTAGAGCAAGTGCGCTTTAGCGTGAACACCAAAAGCAGTAAGAACAAATTAAAAATTGATGTGAAAAACGTCACTGATTACGAGTAATCGAGCAGTACTTGGTCATATCGATAGAGAGGCATGAGTCTCCAAAGATCTACCGTAAGGTAAGGAAGCAATGATGAAAGATAATAAAGAAATAAACACAAGCCGTAGGGATCTCCTAAAAGGCTTCACAACCGCTGCCGTTGCCGGTGCTGTTGTTGCGGGAACCACGAAAGTGGCCGTTGCTTCAGAAACGGTTGAGCCTTCTGAAAACGACGTGAAGAAGAAAGGGTATCGTGAAACTCAACACATTCGCGATTACTACGACACACTTTAGGAGATAACGGATGAAACTTGTCAAACGCTCCGACAGTGTGAGCAAAGAAACGAACCAGCTTGGCGTATCTCGTCGTGCATTCATGAAAAACACTTCGCTTGCCGCTGGTGGTGCAGTGGTTGGTGCTAGTCTATTCGCACCGGGAATGATGAAAAAAGCGCAAGCAAAATCTGTCGATCCAGAAGCGAAAACAGAAGTAAAACGTACTATCTGTTCTCATTGTTCAGTGGGTTGTGGTATTTACGCAGAAGTTCAAAATGGTGTTTGGACGGGTCAAGAACCTGCATTCGACCACCCATTTAACGCCGGTGGTCACTGTGCAAAAGGCGCAGCACTGCGTGAACATGGTCACGGTGAGCGTCGTCTAAAATACCCAATGAAGCTTGAAAACGGGAAGTGGAAAAAGCTTTCTTGGGATCAAGCGATCGAAGAAATCGGTAACAAGGTGATGGACATCCGCAAAGAGTCCGGTCCTGATTCGGTTTACTTCTTAGGGAGCGCAAAGCACAGCAACGAACAAGCGTACTTGTTCCGAAAAATGGCATCACTTTGGGGTACGAACAACGTTGACCACCAAGCGCGTATTTGTCACTCAACAACCGTGGCGGGTGTAGCGAATACTTGGGGTTACGGTGCGATGACCAACTCTTTCAATGACATGCACAACTGTAAGTCGATGCTATTCATTGGTTCAAACCCAGCTGAAGCACACCCAGTAGCGATGCAGCACATTCTGATCGCAAAAGAGAAGAACAACTGTAAGATCGTCGTAGCGGATCCTCGTCGTACACGTACGGCAGCAAAATCGGATCACTATGTATCACTTCGTCCTGGTTCTGACGTAGCATTCATTTGGGGTGTGTTGTGGCACATCTTCGAAAACCAATGGGAAGATAAAGAGTTCATCCGTCAACGTGTATTCGGTATGGATGAGATCCGTGCTGAAGTGGCGAAATGGACGCCAGCAGAAGTTGAGCGCGTAACAGGCGTAAGCGAAGAAGACGTTTACCAAACAGCAAAACTGCTTTCTGAAAATCGCCCGGGCTGTATTGTTTGGTGTATGGGTGGTACTCAGCATACTACTGGTAACAACAACACACGTGCTTACTGTGTGCTTGAGCTAGCGCTTGGAAACATTGGTAAATCAGGCGGCGGTGCAAACATCTTCCGTGGTCACGATAACGTACAAGGCGCAACCGACCTTGGCGTGCTCTCTGACACGCTACCGGGCTACTACGGCCTTTCTGAAGGCGCTTGGCGTCATTGGTCAAAAGTGTGGGAAATCGATTACGAATGGATCAAAGGTCGTTTCGATGACAACGCTTACAGCGGTCAGAAACCAATGCACAGTGCAGGTATTCCTGTATCTCGTTGGGTTGATGGTGTACTGGAGAACAAAGACAACATTCGTCAGCGCGAAAACATCCGTGCAATGTTCTACTGGGGACACGCAGTGAACTCTCAAACACGTGGTGTTGAGATGAAAAAAGCGATGCAGAAGTTGGACATGATGGTGATTGTGGACCCTTACCCAACGGTTGCTGCGGTAATGAACGACCGTACCGACGGCGTTTACCTGCTTCCTGCAACAACACAGTTTGAAACACACGGCAGCGTTACCGCATCTAACCGTTCTCTACAATGGCGTGAGCAGGTGATTGAACCTTTGTTTGAATCAAAACCAGACCACGAAATCATGTACCTGCTTTCGAAGAAACTGGGCTATTCCGATCTTCTGTTCAAAAACATCCGTGTTGAAAACAACCAGCCGGTGATTGAAGACCTAACGCGTGAATTCAACAAAGGCATGTGGACGATTGGTTACACAGGCCAAAGCCCAGAGCGTTTGAAAGCGCACCAACAAAACTGGCATACGTTCCACAAAACCACATTGGAAGCGGAAGGTGGCCCTGTCAACGGTGAAACCTACGGTCTACCTTGGCCATGTTGGGGTACACCAGAAATGAAACACCCAGGCACGCACATTCTGTACGATACGTCTAAGACGGTTGCAGAAGGTGGCGGTAACTTCCGTACGCGCTTTGGTGTGGAATTTGAAGGCAAGAGCCTACTTGCTGAAGACAGCTATTCGAAGGGCTGTGAAATCAAAGACGGTTACCCAGAGTTCACTGACAAGTTGTTGAAACAACTTGGTTGGTGGGACGATCTAACTGCTGAAGAGAAAGTGGCAGCAGAGGGTAAAAACTGGAAGACTGACCTTTCTGGCGGTATTCAGCGTGTCGCGATCAAGCACGGTTGTATTCCATTTGGTAACGCGAAAGCGCGTGCGATTGTTTGGACGTTCCCAGACCGTGTGCCACTGCATCGTGAACCACTTTACACACCACGTCGTGACCTTGTAACGGATTACCCAACTTGGGAAGACAAAGATGCAATCTTCCGTGTTCCTACGTTGTATAAATCCATTCAAGAGCAAGACAAATCGGGCGAGTACCCAATCGTTCTGACTTCTGGCCGTCTGGTTGAATACGAAGGTGGTGGTGAAGAGACGCGTTCAAACCCTTGGCTTGCCGAGCTTCAACAAGAAATGTTTGTTGAAGTGAACCCGAAAGACGCGAACGATCTTGGCTTCAGAGATGGTGATGATGTTTGGGTTGAAGGTGCAGAGAAGGGACGAATCAAGGTGAAAGCAATGGTAACGCGTCGTGTGAAACCTGGTTTGGCGTTCATTCCGTTCCACTTTGGCGGTAAGTTCGAAGGTGAAGACCTACGTCCTAAATACCCAGAAGGTACACAGCCTTACGTTGTTGGCGAATCGGCTAACACGGCAACCACTTACGGTTACGACCCGGTTACCTTGATGCAGGAAACCAAAGTAACTCTATGTAACATTCGTAAAGCGTAAGGAGTCTGACAATGGCACGAATGAAATTTCTATGTGACACCAAGCGCTGTATAGAGTGTAACGGCTGTGTTACTGCATGTAAGAACGAAAACGACGATGCGCTTGAATGGGGCATTCAACGTCGTCGCGTGGTAACACTAAACGACGGTGAAGCTGGTGAAAACTCTATCTCTGTTGCTTGTATGCACTGTACCGATGCACCTTGTATGGCAGTTTGTCCAGCAGACTGTTTCGAACATACCGAAGACGGCATCGTTCTTCACAATAAAGATCTGTGTATCGGTTGTGGTTACTGTTTGTTTGCTTGTCCGTTTGGCGCACCTCAATTTCCTAAACAAGAAGCGTTTGGTGAACGTGGCAAAATGGATAAATGTACTTTCTGCGCGGGCGGCCCAGAAACAGAGCCTGGCTCTGAGGAAGAACGTCAAAAATACGGTGCGAACCGTATCGCAGAAGGCAAGTTACCGATGTGTGCATCGCTTTGTTCAACTAAAGCGCTGCTTGCGGGTGACGCAGAGAAAGTCTCTGACATTTTCCGTCAACGTGTGGTAGAACGCGGCGCGAAAAACGCAGGTTGGACAGACGGAAACGATCTTTCTTACGATGCGACGAAAAGCTAAGTAAGGAGAGGCACATGTTAAACACGCTTAAACGTGCGTCTCTAGCAATGCTGTCAATGATGACAGCATTGCTGCTGACTTTCGCAATGCCTGCTTCAGCAGAGGAACAATCTTCTAAAGTTATTCAACAGGAGATCACGCAACTCGCCGGGGCAGACTATTGGCGCGAAGTCAGAGAGGGGCAAGAAGGCTACACCACGTCTCAATCGCCAGAACATGGCGTATTGATCAGTAAACCTGGTGAGACTTGGTACATTCTAAAAGAGAAATGGATGTCTCCAGCGGGTGCTGTCGCGATTTTCGGCAGTATTGCAATGGTAATCATGGCTTACGTATTCGTTGGTCCTTTGATGCTTAGCAAGCCGCGTACTGGTAAAAAAATGAAGCGTTGGTCTCGTTTAGACCGCGCGCTTCACTGGAGTATGGCGTTTACATTCTTAACGCTGGCATTCAGTGGTTTGATGCTGGTTTACGGTAAGCACTTCTTAAAACCGTACGTTCCTACTGAGTTCTGGGGCTTTATCGTCATGTTGGCGAAGCAGTACCACAATTACATGGGACCATTGTTCTTCATTTTACTGATGCTCGTGCTCTTTAAATGGTGGCGCAAGTCGATTCCAAACATGACAGATGTTCGTTGGTTTATGAAAATGGGCGGCATGGTTGGTAAACACAAAGGCACACATCCGTCAGCTGGTTTCTCAAACGGTGGTGAGAAGGCAATCTATTGGTTGTTAATCTTCTTTGGTGCTATCGCGGCAGTGAGTGGCTTAGTTCTGGACTTTCCTATCTTTGGCCAAACTCGCCGTGACATGGAGCTTTCTAACTTAGTTCATGCGATTTCGGCACTGATTCTAATCTGTGGCTTTATCTTCCACATCTATATTGGTCTATTCGGTATGGAAGGTGCGCTAGAAGGCATGGTGACAGGTGAAGTTGATGAAACATGGGCGAAAGAGCATCACGATCTTTGGTATGAGGAAGTGAAGTCCAAAGAAGCGATGGGTGAAACAGATACGGCACAAACGGAAGTAAAAGGAGCGAAAGCGAATGAACAAACCTCATAACGGGATTTGGGTTGCGTACATCCTGAGCTGTCTGACCCCGTTTACGTTTCTGATCTCAGGCGTTATCGCAATTATCTATGCGGGTTACCGATTAGATAAGGGAGAAGACAGCGACGTAGTGATTTCTCATTACTACGGTTTAATTCGCACCTTCTTTCTCTACCTGACGTTTTTTGTTGTGTTGATCGTCACCGTCGCGACTTCTAACGGTGTACTCGTTGGCGTGAGTGATTATTGGTTGCATAGTACTTTGCTTGAAACCATCGCTTACTTTATTCCTTGGGTAGGGATGGTGTTTGCTGCATTAGCCATCTTGGTGTGGTTTATGCGAATGTTTCAAGGGATGCAGCAACTGCTCAATAACCAACCACACAGACCATCGACAGGTCCAAACCTTTAATCAGTATTCTTTAAGCAAAACCGCCGTAATAGGCGGTTTTTTTGTTGCTGTTTTGTCTCAAATATGAAGCGTTGAGTCGCAGTGGTGATACTTGATGCAACTTATTGAGTGAATTTACGTAACTGGGCAGAAAATCATAGTTAAGTAAGAAACATGTAAAAAAATCGCGTCACGATGAGACATTAGTCTCACTCACGCTATTGTTCATTTACTCAGGATTCATCGTCCCGTTAAAGTACGCTGCGCTCAGAAATTCAAAGAGTTGCATACGTGAAAATTGCCATCAATACATTCAGTCTACGCATACAGAGGAATCTCTATCGGAGGATGTTTGATTAAGGCATCTTGCTCTCACAAATAAAAAGAGCGAAACGAGCATTAAATGATGCGGCAAGGTAAGAAAAGGACAAACACGTTACGGCTATGATCCCTCAATTCGTCATTCCTATCACGAATCGCTTTGGCGAAAGTTATCACTTCTCTGGTCAGTTACTTACTAGCGGCGAACCTAAAACATTCGTGACCAAACAAGAGGCAATAGAGTTTCTTGAGAGCTTTGGTGAGCTTGACCTTCGCTCTGTCGAGGATTTGTTCTATGCGATTGGTCAATTCAAGCCAAACATACCTGACGGTGAGCTTACTTCCCAACACTATAATTCAACGTTTGCCAATGCTTTGGTGAACGGTGACTTGCGTGTCGCTCGAATTGTACCTACCGGCGAAAACTACGCACTCTCGTCAGCGGTTACGCCTCCACCGACTCAAAATACCGTCAATGCAAAACCATCGAAGGGAAAGGGGAAGTCGAATAAAAAGAGTGGCAGAAGTGCCGCATCCGCCAAGCCTCAGCAACAAAGCAGCGAAAAACATGAGAAAGCCGGTGATCCTGTATCACTTGTGACGGGTGAAGAAATTCTCGAACTCTATGATATCGAGCTACAACAAGGTACTACTTGGCAGCGTACTTACCGCTCTTCGCAGTCGGATGTAAATCATGGAATGGGCTTTGGTTGGCGACATGCATTTCAGTTTGAATTACGCGAGAAGACGGACGAGAAAGACAACGTTATCGCTTGGGAGTTTGTTGACGATAAGGCAGATATCACAGAATTTGAGCCAGTAGATATTGGAGCAACAAGTTACCAGATATACGCTGGTGCGAGCTGTTATTTCCTGAGCTCAACAACTCGGATTGTAACGCTCGCTAATGGGCATCAATATCGGTTTGAGCAAAAAGATGATCGTTGGCTAGCTAAACAAGTTAGAAATGGCACGTTTTCAACGTTTCAATTGCAGTATTCTCGAAACCATCGATTGATCGAGATCGCATATAACAAGCGTCCGGTTCTTGAATGTCAATATGATAAGCAAGGACGCCTTGTAGAACTGCTTAATGCAAAGTCCCAAAAAGTTCTGGCAACTTATACCTATGATGAGCACGATGATTTGGTCAGTGCAACTAATCATTTGGGCCTAAAGGAACAGTATCAATACCTCGGCCATTTAATTATTAAGCGTGTACGACCAACTGGCTTTACTCATTATTTTGAATGGGATGGCGAAGGTGCAAAAGCGAAGTGCATCAGAAACGTTGGGGACGCAGGAATTTATGACTATCGCTTCCATTATCAAGGAAATCACTCTTCTTATTCTGACTCGTTAGATCATCAATGGTCTTTCTTGCATGACGAGCAGGGTAACCTACTTGAGAAAATAAGCCCCACAGGTAGAACTTGGCGATGGCAATATGATGAATTAGGACGAAAAGCACAAGCTATCTATCCTGATCAGTCAACGGTCAATTATCAATATAATCAGCATGGTCAATTAGTTTCTAAGTTTCATTCCTCTGGCAAAGAAATTCAATATGGTTATGACGGCTTAGGTAAGTTAGTTAAAACGGTTTCACCTGACGGGGATATCGAGAAGGCTTACTACAATAGCCTCGGTCAAAGAGTTTGGGATACCGATCAGTTCGGCTGTGTCACGGAATATGATTACGATAAACACGGTCAAGTCGTCAAAAAAGAGTCTGAAGATGGTAAGAAAAGTCAGTGGTGGTGGGATGAACAGCAAAGACTTATCGCGAATGAAATAGACGGTACATTACTTCGTTATAGCTACAATGAAGAAGATTTAGTGAATGGCGTTGCTTATCCCGATGGGTGTATTGCTCAACTCGCTTATGATCAATTTGGCAGGCGTACATCAGTTCGTTATTTTAACGACGAAGACAAAGTCGGTTATAGCGAAGAATATTCTTACGATGAGCACAGTCGTGTTGCTCAGATTCGAACGCCAGCAGGCATTACCTCGTATCAATGGGGAGCACTCGCGCAACAAGAAGCAGTCATCTTTCCCGATGGCAGCCATATTTCTTACGAATACGATCAACAACGTAACCTGACTAAATTAGTTCGGAGTGACGGCTTAGAGTTCGAATTCCTGTATGACGATGAAGGCCAGCTATCAGGAACTGTTGGGTTTGATAATCTACACAGCCAATTTGATTATGACGATATGGGGCGCATCCATCGTAAGCAAGTCGCCGATAGGACCGTGCTGTACCGCTATGACGCTGCGGGTTATCTCAAGCACGTCAAAGCAGGAAATGGTAGCAGTATTGTAGAGAACCACTTCAATTATACGCTTGGTGGGCGACTTACTTTCGCATCCAATCGCCATCACACATTGCAATACCAATACTCTTCATTCGGGCATTTAACAAAGCGCATTCAAGGCCAGTTTGAGATAGCGCAGGAGTTTAACAGAGTTGGCCAACGCGTATCTCAGGTACTGCCAGATAATACGGAGCTGAACTTCTCTTATGATCGATATGGGCGTTTTTCAGCGATTCGGTTTGGAAACCTAGATTTACCTCAAATCAAATTTCATTACGATGAAATGGGACGAGTTTCCCAAATTGAAACGGCACATTTTAATGAGCGCATCATTTATGATGGTGTTGGTCGTTTGGTTGAACAACATTGGCCAGATAGAGAGAAAAAGTACGTTTACAATGCGCAAAACCGTATTTCATCAATCATTGATAATACGGCAGGAGCAACGCACTATCAGTACGATGCCTTAGGGCAACTGAAACGAGTCAATGCTTCCGGAGAAGTGACTAAGTTTGAATACGATAGTTTTGGCAATCCTACTTTGCCAACTTCAGAGGTATTCGCTGATCGTATTGAAGTACACGATGGTGTCCGGTTCAAATATGACGCGCAAGGAAACCAGACAAAACGTGAGGGGCAAGGACAAGTTCAGACTCGAGTGTTTGATGCGTTAAATCAGCTCATTGAAGTTCACACCGACGATGGCATCAGTCAATATGAATATGATGCATTAGGGCGCAGGACGAAGAAAATTACACAACAAGGCGTTACGGAGTTCCTGTGGGAAGGTGAACGTTTAATTGGTGAACGCTCTTCAGGTGCTTTCCGCTGGTACCTATATCAACCCGAAACCTACACGCCAGTGGCACTGCTAGAAAATGACGTTATTTATTGGTACCAGTGCGATCAAGTTGGTAAACCAGAGCGACTGATCGATTACGAGGGGAATGTTGTATGGAGTGCCAGCTACGATGCTCACGGCTTTGCTCATGTACATATTGAAAAAGTAGTAAATCCATTGCGTTTTCAAGGGCAATACTTCGATCAAGAAACCAACTTACATTACAACCTCGCTCGGTATTACGACCCTAAGCTAGGACGTTTTATCCAACAAGACCCGATATCTATTGCTGGTGGCATTAACCATTATCAATATGCAGTCAATCCTATCCAATGGATTGACCCAACAGGTTTCCTTTGTGAAGAAGGGCTAAAACGCTTGCAGCAAATGCTGGCGGAGTATCAGGCGCAAAACAACGTTCCCCAAGAGGTTTGCGATCAGATTTTAGAGGCGGCAAAAGAGTCATCCGTCGGAGAAGATGGCGTTCGCTCGCAAGTCAAAATCCGAAAACCAAAAGGTAAAAATCATATTCGATATGAATACGATTTAGACCATATTGATTGCGAAAGAAACGAGATTACTTTTTATCGTCATATCAATCATTCAGATGGCAGCCGACACGAAGTGCAGTATGTTGTTGGGATTGAGGAGTTTGTCAATGCGCATGTTTTTGACTCAGAGAAAGTTGGTGGAGAGGAAGGTTGTACTATCTTAACCGAGGATCTAGTGCTTAATGAAGCGGATTACAAAGAGAACTCAAAATTCAACGATAATGATAAATACAAACTCTCTGAAGAGTGTAAAGAAAAGATTGAAGAGTGTTTAGTAGAACGTCAAAAGGCAATGGACGCTCGGACTGGTCAAGATGGATATAACGCGCAAATAGGTAAAATCAATAAACAATCGGCAAAAATTGGTGAATTGGCGGCGGATGATTTTGTTCGGAGTAAATGTCCTAATGCTAAGCTAATTCATCCCAAAGATATTGGAACCTCAATTTCGAAGCCGGGCGACTTTGATATGGTTTACAAGGTGGAAGAGCCACCACCTGGTGAAATTATAATTGTTGAGGCTAAAGGTGGCAGCAGTTCGCTCGGTAGCCGTAAAATTGGCAATGAAGCATATCAACAAGGGACATCTAAGTACGCAGCCGAAATAATATCCCTGATGGACAGTAAGAAACATGGTACTACAGAAAAAAACGCTGCTAATAGCATTAACTCTGCTATTCAAGATGATATACCAATACGTTATATACATACACAAGCAGAAATATCCTCTAGTGGTAAGGTTTCCAAGTTCAAAGCAAAAGAGTTTGATATAGATATAGGAGAGTTCAGAAGTGGTTGATAACTCAAAGGTAAAAAAGGTTGAACGAGTAGCTCATGTTGAACTAAGTGATTTTGAAAGAGAAGCTTATCGAGAAGAAATAAAAGAGAATTTAGACAAAAGGAAAAGGCGTATATCTATAAAGAGAGAGAACTTGATTTACTTGAGCGATGGCATTTCTTATCAGCTCCGCCTGTATACATGGTTACCTCCATTAGATGATGATGAGAGAATCGGCACACTATGTTTATATGAATCATCAATAATGCGTGCCTTCTACCATAAACTGGCTATTAAGCCAAGTGAGCCTCAAAGCATTAAATTACCTGATTATCCAGAAGTAGCATGGAAAGGCGAAGGTATTTTACAAACAGGTTTCATTTGCCCCTCAATGTGGCTAGATGCGTATTTTACCTCTGTCATCGTTCGTGACGAAGCTAGTATGGATGTGTTGGCGAACTTTCCGATTTCTTTGATGAGACAGAGCTCTACTAAAGCGGGTGAATTGTCTTACATGTTAGTAGATGTCATCCAGTCGTTTCATAATCGCACATCGGACTATCCTGATAAACTCGTCGCAGCTATGGACGCAGCGGTAGCCCAAGGGGATAACTGGGCGTTAGAAATTGCTATGGGGATCCTAGAAACCTTCGCGGCGCTTACCACCGACATTGGTTATGACTTTGAGGAAGTTCTCGTTAAAAACCTACAGTTCCAAGAGAAATATCACCTTAGGGAATTAGGACCAGATAGAATAGGGATCCGCACGTTCATTAATTTCCCTCTACTTGGCATGGCTTGCATGTGGTACGACAAAGGCAACCGCTTATCTATTGAAACCAATTGGCTTCCTCCTTATCTCGTCGAGGGGCGTTGGTTAGAGGATGTAAAAGCAGGGAAGATCACTCGATAAACCCCTTTAGTTAGCAATTCCGTATATAAGCCACCTCTCATGGGGTGGCTTTTACGTTTATGGTAGAGAGTTTGCTGTTTGTTGAACCATATAGTGCGCATTATGTTGGTGCACTAAAACCATATTGGTGCATTTATTAGCATGTTAAACACCATTTCAAGAATACGTAATTTTATTAAAGTTCATACAAAACAATAAATTAAAGCATAAGTGTTAGAAATGTAAATTATGGAATGAGAATTGCTCTCTTAGACGCTCTATAAATTAAGTTCACCAAATTGGTGATGAGCCTAACTTTGATGCACAGGATAAGTGCGCTACAGATCAACGGAGACCATTAGAATGAGTGTAACTGCCTATCAGGTACACGGCGCTGTACAAACTCTCACGCAAAGTTCCGACACACTTTTCTTACTACTTGGCGCAATCATGGTTTTTTTGATGCATGCTGGTTTTGCTTTTCTTGAAGTAGGAACCGTGCGCCAAAAGAACCAAGTTAATGCTTTAGTTAAAATCTTGGCCGATTTCGGTATTTCCGCCATTGCGTATTTTTTCATTGGATACTGGGTCGCTTATGGCGGCACCTTCTTTGCTGATGCAGAGACGTTATCTCAAGGCAATGGTTACGAGTTGGTGAAGTTCTTTTTCTTGCTGACCTTCGCTGCAGCGATTCCTGCTATTGTTTCTGGTGGTATCGCAGAGCGAGCTCGTTTTTATCCGATTCTAATCGCAACATTTTTCACTGTCGGCATCGTATACCCGTTATTTGAGGGAATGATCTGGAACGGAAACTTTGGTGTTCAAGCTTGGTTTGAAAATACCTTTGGTTATGGCTTCCACGATTTTGCAGGTTCAGTCGTTGTGCATGGTGTTGGCGGCTGGATAGCGCTTGTTGCTGTCGTGTTTTTGGGCATGAGAAAAGGCAGAGTTCGAGCAGGAAAGCACACCAACTTTGCACCTTCGAATATTCCGTTTTTGGCTTTGGGAGCTTGGGTCTTATGTGTGGGGTGGTTTGGCTTCAACGTCATGTCAGCTCAAACTGTGTCAGGCATAAGTGGCTTGGTGGCTATGAACTCATTGATGGCAATGGTCGGGGGCATTGTCGCGTCACTGTTGGCTGGTAGGAATGACCCTGGCTTTATTCATAACGGCCCACTAGCTGGCTTGGTTGCTGTATGTGCGGGCTCAGACTTAATGCATCCTATCGGTGCTTTAGTGACAGGTGCGATTGCTGGTGTGCTATTTGTTTATCTTTTTACCCACCTACAAAACAAAACCAAGATTGATGATGTGCTAGGTGTCTGGCCTTTACACGGTGTATGTGGCGCTTGGGGTGGTATTGCCGCTGGGATTTTTGGTCAAAGCGCATTGGGTGGGCTAGGTGGCGTGAGCATTATCGTTCAGCTTCTAGGAACGCTTTTGGGTCTTTCCATCGCAGTGCTTGGTGCACTTGTAGTCTACGGTGCGATTAATACCAGTATGGGACTGAGGCTTTCAGAAGAAGACGAATTCAATGGCGCTGACCTAGCCATTCATAAAATATCTTCGACCAACGAGGATTGAGGCCAATGTGGGAGCGGCGTAAAGCCGCTCTTTTAGCAATTGCCTTTCTTGGCTTGGCCAGGAGGACAGAAATTACCATTACCTCGATGGTCATCATCATTGGTGCTGACTCTTACCTTTACATCATCGACTTCGCCTTCAACATTGGTAAGTTGACAGCCTGCCAAAGTCATAAGCAATATAAACGCTAGAGATACTTGTCTCATTGCTGTTCCTCTTAAATTGTAATTCTAATAGTGACCATTACGACTATGGTCTAATCCATATTACTACTGTTGCTATTCTTTCAGTGTTAAGCTAATGAAAAAACAGCAAGGATGAGTTATGAATTTCCCTTATAGAAATATTGTAGTACTTACTGGTGCAGGTATCTCGGCCGAATCTGGTATTCAAACATTTCGTGCGCAAGATGGCCTATGGGAGAATCACCGTATCGAAGATGTAGCAACGCCTGAAGGGTTTGCTCGCGATCCGGACCTTGTTCAAGATTTTTACAACCAACGCCGCAAGAAACTTCAAGATAATGCGATAAAGCCTAATGCAGCGCATGAAGCATTGGGTCGTTTAGAGGCTGAGTTAGAAGGTAAAGTGACGGTCATCACTCAAAATATAGACAACCTTCACGAAAGAGGCGGCAGTCAGAATGTGATTCACATGCATGGTGAGTTGCTCAAGGCCCGCTGTAGTGAATCTAACCAAGTAGTAGAGCACAATGAGGACATTAAGACCGGCGAACTTTGTCACTGTTGTCAGATCCCTTCACAAATGCGACCACATATTGTTTGGTTTGGTGAAATGCCACTGCGAATGGGTGATATCTACGCGTCATTAGAAGAAGCAGATTTGTTTATTTCTATTGGGACTTCTGGCGTTGTGTATCCCGCAGCAGGTTTTGTTCATGATGCAAAAATGCACGGCGCACATACCATTGAAATTAACCTAGAACCTAGTGCGGTAGAAAGTGAATTTGAGGAAAAACGCTACGGAAAAGCAAGCGTTGAGGTTCCAAAATTAGTTGACGAGATACTGGCTCTAGAAGGAAAAGAAAGAGCGTAATAACTTCAACAGGAAGAGTTTTTGTCTTGTCATTAAGAGCAAAAAAGCGGCTCATGAGCCGCTTTTTCATATCTTTAAAACTAACGAATTAGTTATTCACTTTTAGCTTTTGGAAGTACTCATCGTACATTACGCTCGCTTCGCCAACTTCGTCTTGCCAAGTACCGCTGTCCATCACTTCTTGTGGTGGGAAGATGCTTGGATCATTAGCAAATTCTTTCGGTAGCAGATCGTGTGCCGTTTTAACTGGAGTAGGGTAACCAATCTCTAGTGCGATTTTAGCTGCATTCTCAGGACGTAGTAGGAAATCGATCATCTTATGAGCGGCGTCAACGTTCTTCGCGCCAGTTGGAATAGCTAAGCTGTCCATCCAGAAGATAGTGCCTTTTTCTGGCCAGATGATGTCGATGTTCGCGCCTTCTTGACGAGCCATGTATGCAGAACCGTTCCAAAGCATGCCTAGTGAAACTTCACCCGCAAGGTAAGGGTTTGCAGGAAAGTCTGAGTTAAATACTAATACGTTTGGCATTAGCTTTTTCAGTTCTTCGTAAGCGGCTTTGATTTCTTCTGGGTTAGTCGTGTTTGGTGAGTAACCAAGCTTAGTCAATGCAATGTGGAATACTTCGCGAGAATCATCCATCAGCATTAGTTGACCTTCCCACTTGCTATCCCAGAAATCATCCCATTTAGAAACCGATGACTTGTCTAGCATGTCAGCATTGATACCAATACCGGTCGCACCCCAAATGTATGGGATAGAGTAGTTGTTGTTCGGATCGAACGGTTTGTTTAGGAAGTTAGTATCAAGATCGGCAAAATGAGATAATTTCTCTTTGTCGATCTGTTGTAGCATGCCTTCTTTACGCATTTTAGAGACGAAATAGGTAGACGGTACTACCAAGTCGTAACCAGAACCTTGAGTTTTTAGTTTTGCGTACATACTCTCGTTAGATTCGTATGTAGAGTAAATAACTTTGATTCCGGTTTCTTTTGTAAAGTCTTCAAGAACTTCGTTTGGAATGTATTCCGACCAGTTGTAGAAATACAGTTCTTGATCAGCAGCCATTGCAGGGGTAGCGATGAGCGTCGCTGCACATAGAGCGCTTGCGTAGAATTTACTTTTCATTTGTTTTCCGTTTTGTTTCGCGATTGGACAAGTCAATACTAGCTGGAGTTATCAAGTTGAGCCAAATCGCAGTAAGCACAAATATGTTCATTTAGCTTGAATATCGTTGTCTCCTTGTTATGAGACGATAAATCTATGATACCAAGACAAATAAACCTAGCAACGCGCGATTATATCAGCCTAAGACAAAAATAGGCAGCGTATTGCTGCCTATTTTCCTATGGTTGATGACTTGTTACACAAGCTAGATTATTGTCCCGCTTTCAGCTTGAGGAAATAATCTTCGTACTTAACGGTTAGATCACCAACCGCATCTTGCCATTCAACGCGGTCAAGGTCTTCTTGAGAAGGGAACAGTGGGGCAACGTCTTTAAACTTAGCATTCGATTCTTCCACCGCCGTTAGGTAGCCAGTATCACGAGAGATTTGCTCTGCGATTTCTGGGCGCAGTAGGAAGTCAATCATCTTGTGAGCGGCTTCTACGTTCTTCGCACCGGAAGAGATAGCGAAGTTATCAACCCAGCCGATACCGCCTTCTTTAGGAAAAACGAGTTTAAGGTTCAGGCCTTCACTTTGTGCCGCTGCGGCGCTACCGTTCCAAAGCATACCAACGCCCACTTCACCAGACATGTAAGGTGCGCCAGGGTTGTCAGAGTTGAAAACTAAAACGTTAGGCATCAACTTTTGTAGCTCAGCGTACGCTTCATCGATTTGCTTAGGGTCTTTTGAGTTACCTGAGTAGCCAAGTTTACGCAGAGCGATATGGAACACTTCACGAGTGTCGTCCATCAACATTACTTGACCTTCAAGCTCAGGCTTCCATAGGTCAGCCCAGCTTTGGAAGTCGTTTGGATCGTACATATCTGCGTTAACCGCTAGGCCTGTAATCGCAACAACGTGTGGGATAGAGTAGTCGTTACTTGGATCGTAAGGCTTGTCTAGGTAGTTTTTATCTAGGTTGCCGAAGTTTTTCAGCTTAGTCTTATCGATCTTTTGTAGCATGCCTTCGTCACGCATCTTCGCCACGAAGTACGTTGAAGGTACTACTAGGTCATAACCTTGGTTATGGGTTTTTAGCTTTGCATACAAAGTTTCGTTCGACTCGTAAGTCGAGTAGATTACTTTGATGCCAGTTTCTTTAGTAAATTGCTCTAGGATATTACTGTTGATGTAAGGACCCCAGTTCATAAATACTAATTCTTTATCATCCGCTGTCGCTGTACCAGAGAACAGAGAAAGCGCACATGCACTACCAGCTAATAGAGTAGCCCATTTTTTCATTGACGTTAGCTCCAAACCAAACGTTGTCCAATTTTGGACGATAGATAGAAAAACAGAATGGCATGTAACCATTCTGTTTCGTGATGTTAACAGGTGCGGATTCTACTTCACTTTTTCTCTTGCTAGCAACTGAGAAATTACTACCAAGACCAAAGAAACAATCAACATCACCGTTGCTAGGGCGTTCACTTCTGGTGAAATGCCCACCTTAACCATGGAGTAAATCTTCAATGGCAAGATTTCGTATGTTGGACCCGTTACAAACGAGCTGATGATCACATCGTCCAAAGACAGGGTAAAGCTCAATAACCAACCTGCGGCAACCGCTGGTTTAGCGAGAGGAAGGATGATCTGTTTCAAGATAACCCACTCGCTTGCACCAAGGTCTTTTGCTGCTTCCAACATTTTCACATCAAAGCCATTTAAGCGGCTGTATACAGTTACCACAACGAATGGTAGACAAAAGGTGATGTGAGCAATCAATAGTGTAAAGAAGCCAAGCTGTGCGCCTAATACTAGGAACAGAGCAAGTAATGAAATCGCCATTACAATATCGGGAGACATCATCACGACAAACAGCATGCCGTTTACCGCACCTTTACCTTTGAACGAGTAACGGAATAGGGCAACGGCCGTTAAGCTACCAATGATGGTTGCTGCTGTCGCTGAGAATACCGCTACGTTCAATGAATGCCATGCAGCTTGCATTAGGCTGTCGTTATTTACTAAGGTTTCGTACCATTTCGTGGTGAAACCACCCCATTTCATACCAAATTTGTTGGCATTAAATGAGTTAACAATTAAGACGATGATTGGCAGATACAAAAATGCATACACCAGCGCCATAAAGCTAAATCTAACTGTGCGTCCCATTAGTCTAGCTCCACTTTCTTATTCAATAGTTTGCCTGCTCTGTAGTAAGCGTAAAGCATCACAGCCATTGCGAAGGTGAGGGCGATACTGGTCGCAGCACCAAATGGCCAGTCACGAGCGTTCAATACTTGGCTCTTAATAACGTTACCAATCAGTAGGTTCTTCGCACCACCAAGAAGGTCAGAGATGTAGAACATACCTAGTGCTGGTAGCAGAACCAACAAACAACCACCGATAATGCCAGGCATTGTAAGAGGTAGAATCACTTTCGTAATGGTTTGGAACTTGTTCGCACCAAGATCTTTCGCCGCCTCGATATAAGTGTTGTCCAACTTCTCGATTGCCGAGTAAAGCGGCAGAATCATAAATGGAAGCAGGATGTACACAAGACCAATCATTACTGCTGTTTCGGTGTACATAATACGTAATGGCTTATCGATGATTTCCATCGCCATTAATGATTTGTTCAAAATACCTTGTGTACCCAGAACAATCTTCAGGCCGTAAGTACGGATAAGAGAGTTTGTCCAAAAAGGTACGATAACTAAGAACAACATGAATGGGCGCCATTTCTCTGGCATTTTCGCTATGATGTAAGCAAATGGGTAACCAATTACTAAACACAACAACGTCGCCACAATCGCCATGTAGAACGAGTGCATCAGCACTTTCGCATACAAGGGATCGAGTAGACGTAAGTAGTTGTCGAAAGTAAATGTCATTTCGATTAAGTTTGCTTCATCACGCGTTAAGAAACTCGTACCGATAATCATCACATTTGGTACCAACACGAAAAGTGTTAACCAACCGACGATTAAGGTAATGATCGCGTTTTGAAGATTAATCTTCTTGCTTATCATTGAGGACTACCTCCCAGCTCTCAACCCAAGTGATAGCGACTTTCTGGCCAAGTGAGTGGTCCACATCAGGATCATCTTCGTTAAAGAATTCGCTAACCATTACACGCATGCCTGAATCCAATTGGATAACTGAATCAAGCGTCATACCTTTATAGGTACGCTCTGTTACGTGACCTACGATGCCTTTTTCTTCAGACTCTTTGATCTCTTCGATACGTAAGTCTTCTGGGCGAAGTAGTACTTGCAGTTTTTCACCTGCTTGCGCTTCCTGATCGTAGTAAACAACAGACTCGACACCTTCGATTTCTGCACGGATACGTTTCTCGTCGATACGCTCTAGCATGGTTGCGTTGAATACGTTGATCTCACCGATAAAGCGAGCAACAAATAGGTTCTTCGGCTCTTCGTAAATCTCACGTGGAGAACCATCCTGCTCGATAACACCATCGCGCATTACAATAATGCGGTCAGACATCGATAGGGCTTCTTCCTGATCGTGCGTAACGAAGATAAAGGTAATACCAAGCTGACGCTGAAGCTGTTTAAGCTCGATTTGCATTTGCTTACGTAGTTTGTAATCAAGTGCAGATAGAGATTCATCTAGCAGCAGTACTTTTGGCTTGTTCACAACCGCACGCGCAATGGCGATACGTTGTTGTTGACCACCAGAAAGTTGGTGAGGCTTACGCTGTGCCATTTTTTCTAGGCGAACCATGCGAAGCGCATCCATAACTCGTGGCTCGATCTCTGCTGCAGGTGTTTTCTGCATGCGCAGACCAAAAGCAACGTTTTCAAATACGGTCATATGAGGGAAGAGTGCATAACTCTGAAATACCGTGTTGACGTGCCTTTGCTCTGCAGGAACCTGTGTTACATCCTGGTCATCCAAAATAATTTGACCGTTATCTGCCGTTTCAAAACCTGCAATCATGCGTAAAACTGTTGTCTTACCACAACCAGAAGGCCCGAGAATCGTCAGAAATTCACCATGATTAACATCCAGATTTAAATTACCGATGATTTCCTTACCATCGAAACTTTTACTAATACCAGATAAACGAATAACTGGCTTTCCTGCTTGCGGTTTTGCGTTCAACGTCTGTATTTCCCCCACGTTCAAGCCGGGATTATCCCAGCTGATGTGACACTAACCATTCACTTTTGAGGCGCGCATCATAATCACCAAAAGTGTGAAATTAAAGCATTTTCTTATCTTGAAACAGAAATAATTTTGCAGGAAAAAGCCATCATTCCTTACCATACTGTTTTTATGAGATTAATTGGCATCTAGACACAGTTTGATAGCACTAAACTTTGTTCAACAATTGTTTCAATTTCATGACCTTGAAAGTGGTTAATTATCAACCATACAGTTGAGATTGCAAGGATTGTAGGTGAGTTGTGATGTTAGATGTGGAAAGATTTCTTTATAATGACGATTACATTAATTGACTGGAATTCCAGTCAAAATTTTACAAGTTAGTCTTGGATAAACTATGAACGACGATTTTGAGAAAGATTTCAATCTTGGGGGGAGTGTAGAGCGAGCTTTGTCTGGCAACTACGAGCTTAAAGCTGGCGCGGTTTTTAACGAAGCTTGGCGAGCAACCATCCAGCACTTTTTATCATTTTCTCCTGCCATTATTGTATTGCTTTTTGTCCAGTTAGGTATTTTCTATATTGCATTAAAACTGCAGTTGGGCGATTTGAGCGTTATTCTTGATGCATTTGAGAACCCAGAGTCGTTCACAAACGATATTGTGTCTTCTATTTATGTCGCGAATTTCAGTTATGAGGTGATTAGCGCACCAATTTATGCGGGGATCAGCTTGATGGCTATGAGCCATGTCGCCGGCCTGAAGACTAAGTTGCGCCATGTTGGAAAGGGGTTGCAGTTCACCATTCCTGTTATTCTAGCAACGCTCATGAGCTTAATGCTACAAGGTGTGGTTGGTATGATTTTTCCTTTACTGTCGCTGTATCTTTCCTTGGCATTTAGTCACTCTATTTTGTTGATTTGTGAGAAAAGGGTGCCACCAATGCAAGCGTTGCTGTTATCACTTCGCGCAATCAACAAGAAGATTTTTGTGGTCGCGGGGCTTTACTTAGGCGTGATGTTAATGTTTATTATTGCAGCAATGTTCTACGGTATTGGCTTGATTTTTGTGCTGCCATTCTTCTTCCATTTGAAAGGCATACTCTACCGCGAAATGTTTGGAATTAAGCTTAAGATCGTTACAACACAGAAAAACGATAATGATCACGATGGTAACTCACAGGTGTTTGATGCCTAATTCTTTGAAATCAATAAGTTTACGAGTGGCGGCAACCTGTATAGCCGCCACTTTTATTTCTATAGGCCCATATTTACACTACGAGAAACAGTTTAAATATGTGGAAAATCCTGACGTACTCTCTGGCAAGATTAAGCATGTCGATTTATCACACTTGCCATACATCGGTGATATCCCAGACTTCAATTCAATAAAAGATACGAAAGAGAAAAAAGCTGCTTTTTTTGATTTTTTAAGGCCTAAAATTGCTCTTGAGAATCAACGAATTCGTCATGAGCGGGCCTTTCTTACCTCTTTAAAGGTGGGACAAGTGACGCAAGAACAACAAGAGTATGCTCAGCGGTTATCATCTCTGTATTCGTTGCCCTTGAGTAACGATAAGATTGATCAAGCATGGCTAGACGAGATGCTTGTGCGAGTGAACGTCTTACCTGAAGCCTTGGTTCTAACTCAAGCGGCAAATGAATCTGCGTGGGGCACTTCTCGTTTTGCTACTCAAGCAAACAACTTGTTCGGCCAATGGTGTTATAAAAAGGGCTGTGGAATTGTTCCAGCGCAACGTGGCGCTAACAAAGTTCATGAAGTTGAAAAATTCGATTCTGTACAACAGTCTGTTCATGGCTACTTTATGAATGTTAATCGAAACCCAGCGTATGCAGACCTGCGTGAAATCAGAACATCTCTGGCTGAAAAGAACAAGGGCTTGTTAACGGTTGCAACCGCGTCAGAGTTAACGCATGGGTTGCTAGCCTATTCTGAACGTGGCATCGCCTATGTACACGATCTTCGCGCTATGATTCGTCATAACAACGCCTACTGGACGCAATAAAATAACGGATAAAATGAAAAAGTTAAGCCTAAGTCTATTGGGAAGTGCGGCGCTAATTCTTGTATCGCCGATAACCCAAGCTCAAGAGTACATGTTCACGTACTCAAAGTTATACACTCAACTAAAAAACAACAATAAAGAAGGGCATGACGATGTGAAAGTTGGTGTCTTTTTTGTGGACGCAAAAACTAAACAAATTTGTACGATAGAAAAAGCTTGGATGGAAAAAGAAGAGCACTATGAAGAGTTTGTTATCCCTGCTTCACAAGAGTTGCCTTTACCTGTTGATAAAAACTTAAAGTCAGCGAATCCGTTGGTTTTTATCGATACCCCAAAAGATACACGTTGCGATTACTCACTTGTCGTGATGACCAAAGAACCATTACAGGGTAACGTTTCTTACGAGCAACTTAAGCCTCTTCTACCTCAAATGCAGACGATGCTGGAAGATTTAGGCGGTATGTTTGCGGGTTGGTTTACACCGGAAGTTCAAGGTGTGACGATGGAGTTTGCAAATCAACTGAATGATAAAGTGATTTTCTCAAACGGAACCGAAAAGCCAATTGTCAATGGCAAGATACAAGTCGCACTAAGTGAAATAGGGCAAGGTGGCACAATGACACTACCAGAACCGACGATGCGAGTGTTACCTTATCTACCTAACGCAAAGAAATGAACACTGAACGTTTAGAAAGGGCTGCAATCGCAGCTCTTTTTTCATTTGTGACCGTAACTAAAGTATCTTTCACACTCTTTTCTTAAAGACTCAATAAGACAAGCATTTAATCCTGTGTAAAAAGCTCGTATAATCCACGCCCCAAAGAAACCCATGTTAGGAAGTCCTAGTCGATTTATCGGCGATGTGAGAGCCCGCAATGAACCAAATAGATACAAGAAAAGAAACCCTAGAATTCAACAAGCTTCAGAAACGCCTGAGAAGACATGTTGGAAATGCCATTACTGATTACAACATGATCGAAGAAGGCGATGTTGTGATGGCATGTATTAGCGGTGGTAAAGATTCATTCGCGATGCTTGATATCCTGTTGAATCTTCAAAAAGCTGCGCCAATCAAATTTGAAGTGGTTGCAGTAAACCTAGACCAAAAACAACCGGGCTTCCCTGAGCACATTCTGCCAGAGTATTTCGAAACACTGAATATCCCTTACTATATTGTCGATAAGGACACGTATTCCGTCGTAAAAGAGAAGGTACCAGAAGGCAAAACCACTTGTGGTCTTTGTTCACGCCTGCGACGTGGTACGCTGTATTCATTTGCAGAGAAGATTGGTGCAACTAAGCTTGCGCTAGGTCATCACATGGATGACATCGTCGAAACAATGTTCTTGAACATGTTCCACGGCTCTCGCCTTAAAGCGATGCCACCAAAGCTACGCTCTGATGATGGTCGTAACGTGGTCATTCGTCCATTGACTTACTGTCGTGAAAAAGATTTGATCAAATACGCTGAGCACAAGGATTTCCCAATAATTCCGTGTAACCTTTGTGGCTCTCAAGAGAACCTTCAGCGTCAATCTATAAAAGCAATGTTGATTGAATGGGATAAGAAGACGCCAGGGCGTGTGGAAGCAATTTTTAAATCAATTCAAAACGTAAGCCCAAGCCAACTAGCAGACCGCGAATTGTTCGACTTTGTTAACTTACCGCTAGATCGTGAAGGTAACCGCGAAGAGTATGAATTTAATGAGGCTGTCGTTTCTTCGACGAATATTGATGAATCAATGTTCATCGATGTTACGAACATCTAACTCGTAAAAAAGGAGGTCAATTAGACCTCCTTTTTTGTACCCAATGCTTTAACTGTTCCCAAACAAAAATCCCCCTGTATTGGGGGGATTTATTAGCGCTTATTTGAAAGCGCTCAATACATAACAATACTAAAGAGAGATTAGGTTGCTGTATTTGGATCGAGAGGACTAATGTAGCCTTTTGGTTTTAGAGCCAACACGTCGCAATTTATTTTATCAATTACGTGCTCCGCTGTATTACCAATAAAGACAGCAGAAAGCCCAGTTCGCCCTGTAGTACCTAAAATAACCATTGCAGCATTCAAGCGCTCTGCAGCTGACGGAATGACATCTTCAGGTAAACCTTGCTCAACTATCGTTTGTTCTTCATCAAGACCATGTTTTTGGCGTAGTGCTTTCATAGCCGTTAAATGATGACCTCGCACTGCATCGGTATAAGTCGTTGGGTCAAATTCAGGAAGTTCAATCGTAATGTTCGCCGGTGTAACGGGGTAGGCGTTAACAAGATATGGCTTGGCCTCAAGCCGAGTGGTGATTTCTTTTAATCGCTCGACCATCGTATCGTTGAGATCAATATGAGTCGGGTTTTCTGAGCCCACATGTACTGAGGCAAGGATACTTGCTTGTTCCGGCCAAGCAGCATTCTTGATAAGAAGCACTGGAATAGGGCATTTTCGCAACAAGTGCCAATCTGTCGGTGTGAAAATGACAGACTCTAAAACATCATGCTTACGTGTGCCTTTGATGACTAGGTCATGATTGCCTGCATAGACTTCAGCAATAATCGCCTCATAAGGGCGGTTGTGCCAGACAACACAAACATCAAAGTCGAAGCCATCGTTTAGGTATGGTTGAGCAATTTTACGCATCCACTGCTCACGCTGATGAATGACACCTCGACGCATAGCATCTCTTTCATCCACTGATAGCATTGACGTCATGTCATACGAGAAATCGTAAATGGATAAAAAGAAAGTGATTCGGCTTCTAGATACACTTTTCTGAGCTAATTGAACAGCTCTTGCAAGTGCGGGCTGCTCATCATTATTGATGTCAGCTACAACAAGGATCTTACTGTATATACTCATAACTAAGCCCACTTCTATTGCAAAACCAGATACTGAATGTAAATTAAATCAGTATTTTGGAGTACTCACCGTACATTTTTACTGTAGCTTAGTTTGGAGAACTTTTTGAGGACTTTCGAAAGGAATTTATGAGAAATATGATGTAGCTCATTTTCGAGCTACATCAATAATTAGGGTGTATTATTCTTTAGTTACACCAGCAAGTTCCATCAATGCATCGTGGTCTAAGATAGTGATATATTTACCTTTTACGCTTAGGATCTCAGATTTCTGGAAACGACCTAACAAACGACTGATCGTTTCAACTGTAAGACCAAGGTAGTTGCCAATATCACCACGAGTCATAGTTAAACGAAACTCTCTAGGGCTGAAGCCACGCTGAGAAAAACGCGTTGATAGGTTGTAAAGGAAAGCAGCTAGTCGCTCTTCTGCATTCTTTTTAGAAAGAAGCAAAATCATTTCCTGATCACCTTTAATTTCGTTACTCATCAAACGCATGATTTGCTGGCGAAGCTTAGGCATCTTACCCGATAGATCGTCTAGAATTTCGTATGGGATTTCACATACCATCGACGTTTCGAGTGCTTGAGCAAAGCTAGGGTGGGAGTCACCAGTGATAGCATCGAAACCGACTAAGTCTCCAGCTAAGTGAAACGCTGTGATTTGCTCATCACCTTGCTCTGTGATCGTATAGCTCTTGATGGTACCAGAGCGGATAGCGTATAGCGATTTTAGCTCATCACCGGCCTTAAAAAGCTCTTGTCCTTTTTGAATAGGCTTCTTACGTTCGATGATTTGGTCAAGCTGGTCAAGTTCTGCCTCATTTAGAGTGAACGGGATACACAGTTGACTAATGCTACAATCTTGGCAATGAATGGCGCAACCGCCTGATTGGATACGCTTTGTTGCAGGTTTTTCAGAAATCATAACAACCTTTCACTATTTGATATACATCAATATTTTAGCATCGCTTAATCCTAAAGGGTAGCAAAAATGTCACCTCAATAGAGTTTAACGTTATATGAAACCGAGTAACGCTAAGGCTCCTACAGCGGTATACGTACCATAGCCAATAAGGATTAATGCTGAAATATTTCTAAATATTAATGATTTTTGTAATTTCTGAAAATGATTGGCACCGTATCCAATAATAAGCATTGCAGGTAGCGTTCCGAGCCCAAACGCAAGCATAATTAGGCCGCCGTTCATCGCACTACCAGAAACCGCCGACCAAGTAAGTGCTGAATAAACTAAGCCACATGGTAACCAACCCCAAATAAAGCCAAATGGCAACGCGTGAAGAGGATGCTTTAGTGGCAACAGATTCTTCCCTGCCGGCGAGATAAAGCGCCAGATATACTGCCCTAGCTTTTCTATTAAAAGTAAGCCTTGCCACCATTTAGCAATATACAGCGCGACCAGGATCATGAATAACGCAGCAATCAGCCTTAACCAAGCAAGAGAGTGCGTTAACCCACTAAGCTCAGATAAACCTGATATAGCACCACCCACTAATGCACCTATTAAGGTATAACTGATCAATCGTCCGAGGTTGTAGAAGAGGGGGATAAGAGGGGTAGTTTTATTTTTAGCAGAAGAGCCCATGGTAAGCAGAGACGCGATACCACCACACATACCCATACAATGACCGGCTCCTACTAAGCCGATCATCAACGCACCGATAAAATCAGGAGTCATAAAGGTCGCTACTTTTTATCACTATTAGATTGGTCTTCTTCGTCGAGAAGAATGTTGTGCCCTTGCCGTTCAAGATCTTCAAACTGATCGCTTCTTACCGCCCAAAGAAAAACGGCGACAGCAACACAAACGAGAACGATAGCGATGGGAATCAATATATAAAGACTTTCCATGTTTGCTTTCTCTACTTATTTCTCTTTGAGCAGGCGCAAAGAGTTAGATACAACGATAATTGAGCTTGCAGACATGCCAACTACTGCAATGTAGGGAGCCACTAAACCTGCGACCGCCAAAGGCAAAATTAACAGGTTGTAACCCAAAGACCAAGCCAAGTTTTCTCGAATAATCTTTCTTGTACGCAGTGCAAGCAAACGTGCCTCTAGTAGCTTTTCGAGATTATCCCCAAGTAACGTCATATCTGCAGAAGCTTTAGCGACATCTGTACCACCGCCCATTGCGACAGAAAGGTGAGCTCCGGCGAGAGTCGGCGCGTCATTGATTCCATCACCAACCATCATAGTGATACTGTTTTCGTCCAAGCTCTTAAGGTATGCAAGCTTATCTTCTGGCTTTGCTGACGCGACGATGTGATCGATACCAATTTCATTCGCCACTGGTTGGGCGTTTGAGAGAGAATCACCAGTTAGCAGGGTTGTCTTAATTCCAGCGTCAGCAAAACGTTGAATAAAGGCTTTGCTTTCTTTTCGGATAGGGTCGCGGTAGTAAAAGCTAGCGACATGCTTGCCATCAACCGACAGATAGACCGCCTGGCTTTCACCACTTTCTTTGCCTTGAACAAAAGCAGCACTACCTATCTTAACGATTTTGCCATTCCACATACCCTCAATCCCTGAACCAATCACGTTTTGCACGTCAGACACTATAAAGTCATCATTGGTGTAAGTTGCAAAAGAACGAGCGATAGGGTGGTTTGCATGAGCCTCTAAAGCTGCAGCTAGTGATAGACAATCTTTCTGTGGGAGATCACTAAGTACCTTTGTTTCACAGATCTCAATATCACCTTTCGTTAGAGTGCCTGTTTTATCTACAACTAAGTGGTTGATCTTACATAGTGTCTCAAACACATGGCCTTTACGAAGCAAAATGCCAAAATTACCCATTCTAGAGGTAGCACAAGTGAGAGCGGTCGGAGTGGCCAGAGATAGCGCACATGGACACGTAGCGACTAACACAGACAGCATGATCCAAAACGCATCATCTGGTTTTGTTTGATGCCAGTAAAACCAAGTACCAGCAGAGATAATAAGAACCACACCAACAAAGTAACGGGCGACAATGTCTGCAATTTCCGCAATTTTAGGTTTGGAGTGTTGAGCTTCATCTTGTAAACGCACGATATTAGAAATCATTGAATCGGCCTTTGAGCTTACTACCTCGAGTTCAAATGATTCGTCTCCGTTTAGCGTTCCCGCATAGACGACATCACCTTCTCGTTTCACAACGTGCACTGACTCACCCGTTAGCATGGATTCATCAATATGAATACGGCCTGAAATAACTTTACCGTCAGCGGGGATATGTTCACCAGGTAGAACGCGAATACGATCGCCAACTTTTAGCGTCTTCACGGGTATCTGATCACCGTCTAGCGTTGTAGCAATTGCCGGAATCAACTTAAGAAGGTTACCACTCGCTGCAGCAGCTTTGCGACGAGCGCGCATCTCTAAGAATCGACCTACTAACAAAAAGAAGGTAAACATCGAGATAGATTCAAAGAAGACTTCGCCTTGTTCAGTTACTGTTGCAACTAAACTTGCAACATAGGCAAAGATCAACGCGATAGAAACCGGGACATCCATACCAAGGGTTCGGCCTTTGATACTGCGCCATGCGTTTAAGTAAAATGGAAGAGCGGAATAAAGCAAAACAGGAGTAGCAAAAATCAAACTTACCCAACGAAAGTAACTTTTAAACTCTGGCTCTAAATCACCAAAGACTTCGAGATACAGTGCAACGGCGAGCATCATGACCTGCATGGTTGCTAAACCTGCAATACCTAGCCGATATAGATATTGCTTCATCATTCGATGGTAAGAGGCTTCTTGCTTATCTGCTTCAAAAGGTGCAGCTTTGTAACCAAGTTTATGAATAACGGAAAGGAGCTCGCTTAACCGTACCTGAGTTTTATCCCAGGCTAGTAACGCTCGATTGGTGGTTGTATTAACACGGATAGATACCAACCCGGCCGTATTAGAAACTTGCTTTTCGATTAACCACGCACAAGCGGCACATGAAACGCCTTCCAAAGAAAGGGTTACTTCAGAAACATTTTCGCGATTTCGTACGAATTCAGATTGTACATCCGCATTGTCATAATGAATTAAAGCTTGGAGTTGCTCTGGTACTAGGTCTGCCTTTTCTGCAGGCGCAGTGCGGTATTGGTAATATGATACAAGACCACTATCGACAATAGTCTGCGCCACAGTTTCGCAGCCCGGACAACACATGTCGCGAATTTCACCCAATATTTCTACTTTGAAATCCGTGTTGGCTGGTACATCTTCACCGCAGTGATAACAGGATTTACACATATGCTTACTTCATTAACGGTGTTGAAGAGGCAGGAAACTCAACTTTACCTTGGATCATCCATTGCTTGTCGTGTGGTTGTAGTTCAACAAACCATGGTCCTTGAATAGATTCCTCAGCTTTTAGTCGGTAATTACCAGATGCATCCGCTGTTACAAGCTTTGTGAAGTCACGATCAGGAAGAGTACGATGAGTGAAAGTGGCCGTTAGAGCAGGGTAATGAGGTAGCTTCCCTTTAGCGAAAACAATCACAACATTGTTATTTTCAGAGGAAATCTCAGCGTTAAGACCTAGGTCACGAGCGACATTCATTTTACTAATGTCGATATTAATGCCTTTGCCTTTTTTATAGTAATCCTCGGCGACTAAAGAAACAGAGTTGTTCGAGAAAACGACCACAGTAATCACAGTCCAAACTACGACAGTAAGAGGAAGGATGATTAGGAACCACGGCCAAAATTGTTTATACCAAGGCTTTACCATAAAAAAGTTCTCAACAGCTAAATGAAAAAATGTAAGGCGTTAAATTTAAAGGAAAGACAGCCCCTATGAAAGGGGCTGTTATTGCTATGTTACGTAATATCTCAGTTACTTACTCTCTGAGTTACTTAAACTCCAGACATATGAGGCAACGAGCTGAACTTTATCTTCACCCAAAATGTCTTTCCACGCAGGCATTACGCCTGAGCGTCCGTTCATTACGGTTTCTGTTACAGCTGCACGAGAGTCACCAAATAACCAGTCTTGGTCTGTAAGGTCAGGCGCACCGACTGCAGGGTTACCCTTACCATCGGTACCATGACAAGCAGCACACACTACGAAGCGTGCTTTACCTGCCGCGGCTTCACGAGCATTTACTTTACGACCAGATAGACTAAGTGTGTAACTTACAACTTCTTGAACACCTTGCTCACCAAGGGCATCTTTCCATGCTGGCATTTGACCAATACGGCCGTGCATGATGGTTGTAACGATCGCTGCTGGCTCGCCACCATATAGCCATGCATCATCAGTCAGGTTAGGGAAGCCTTTCTGACCACGTGCATCAGAGCCATGGCATTGAGAACAGTTTTGCAAAAACAAACGCTGACCAACTTTTAATGCTTCAGGATCTTGCGCAATTTCAGGAATTGGGCGTAGACCACTGTCATTGTGCGCAAGTTTACGGAATGCTTCGCCGAAGTAAGCGTCGGCATCATCCAGTTCTTTTGCATATTGGTTTAGTTGCTTGTTCTCTTGTGCTGCAGCGATGGCTTCTTTTGACTCTTCTAGTGAGCGAACGGTTTGAGCCGAACTCTGCCAGTTTAAAAAGCCCTTGAAGCTACCTAGACCTGGGAATAGGGCAAGGTAAACTGCTGCGAACACAAATGTGCTTACAAACAGGTAAGTCCACCACTTTGGTAGAGGGTTGTTTAGCTCGCGAATACCATCGTACTCGTGGCCCATGTCTTCCCCTTCCTCGACGCCCATTTTATCTTTAGCGCACCAAGTCAGGAGAATCGCACAGCCTACTAGCGTACCGACAGTAATCACGATAATCCAGAGACTCCAGAATGTAGTCATTACTTCTTCACTCCTTGGTTATTAGGGGTCTTTTGTTCTTCGTCAGCAAACACCAAGTTGGCATCTTCTTCAAAGCGTGCTTTACGCTTTTTACTAAATGCCCACCATACGATGCCAATAAAACTAGCGAAGAGTACAACGGTATAAATACTATGAATTGTACCGAAATCCATATGATCCCCTTACTTCATTGCATGACCAAGAGACTGAAGGTAAGCGATGATTGCATCCATCTCTGTTTTACCTTCTACTTCTTTAGCCGAATTCGCGATCTCTTCATCAGTGTATGGAACGCCGAACTGATCACGAAATAGCTCAAGTTTCTTCTGAGTTAGCTTACCGTCTAAAACGTTTTCAGCTAGCCACGGGAAACCTGGCATGTTTGACTCAGGTACAAGCTCACGAGGATCTAACAGGTGAACACGGTGCCATTCGTCAGAATAACGACCACCAACACGAGCTAAATCCGGGCCTGTACGCTTAGAGCCCCAAAGGAATGGGTGTTCCCAAACACTCTCACCAGCAACAGAGTAGTGACCGTAACGTTCAGTCTCTGAGCGGAAAGGACGAACCATCTGGCTGTGACAGACGTTACAACCTTCACGGATGTAGATATCACGGCCTTCCATCTCCAAAGGAGTGTAAGCGCGCAGATTTTCTACAGGTTCAGTCGTTTGCTTTTGGAAAATCAGAGGAGTGATCTCTACAAGAGCACCCCAACTGATAGCAAACACGATAAAAATAGCCAACAAACCGACATTACGTTCTAAGATTTCATGGCGATTATTAGAATTATTACTCATTCTTAAATCTCCTTATGCCGGATGTGGGATAGCTTTTAGGCTTTCTTTAGGTGCACTTACCGTTTTGTACGTGTTGTATGCCATTAGGAACATACCAGATAGGAAGATAAATCCGCCTAGGAAACGTACAAAGTAGAACGGATAAGACGCTTCTACAGATTCAACAAAACTGTAAGTTAGCGTACCGTCAGAGTTAACCGCGCGCCACATAAGACCTTGCATTACACCAGAGATCCACATCGCAACGATGTAAAGAACGGTACCGATTGTTGCTAGCCAGAAATGCACATTAACTAGACCAACAGAGTACATACGCTCTTGGCCAAATAGGCGAGGTACCAAGTGATATACAGAGCCGATAGAAACCATCGCAACCCAACCTAACGCACCAGAGTGAACGTGACCAATGGTCCAGTCTGTGTAGTGAGAAAGTGCATTAACCGTCTTAATCGACATCATCGGGCCTTCAAAGGTAGACATACCGTAGAACGACAGTGAAACGATTAGGAAACGTAGAATAGGGTCATAACGAAGCTTATGCCATGCACCAGATAACGTCATAATACCGTTGATCATACCACCCCAAGAAGGAGCAAATAGAACCAGCGACATAACCATACCTAGAGACTGAGTCCAGTCTGGTAGCGCTGTATAATGAAGGTGGTGAGGGCCTGCCCAAATATATAGAGAAATAAGTGCCCAGAAGTGAACGATAGATAGACGGTAAGAATAAACAGGACGTTCAGCTTGTTTAGGAACGAAGTAGTACATCATACCTAGGAAACCAGCGGTCAGTAGGAAACCTACCGCATTGTGTCCATACCACCACTGAACCATCGCATCCACTGCGCCCGAGTAAATCGAGTAAGATTTACCAAGTGACACAGGAATAGCCATGCTGTTCACGATGTGAAGTACTGCTACTGTGATAATAAAGGCACCGAAGAACCAGTTTGCCACATAAATATGTGACGTGTTTCGCTTCACTAGTGTGCCGAAGAACACCACCGCATATGATACCCATACTAGCGCAATTGCGATATCAATAGGCCATTCTAGCTCAGCATACTCTTTACCCGATGTTAAACCGAGAGGCAAAGTAATGGCTGCTGCCAGGATGATTGCTTGCCAACCCCAAAAGGTGAAGGCAACGAGTGGGCCACCAAAAAGACGTGTTTGACATGTGCGCTGTACAACATAATAAGACGTTGCGAACAGAGCACTGGTACCAAACGCAAAAATTACCGCATTAGTATGCAGTGGACGTAAGCGACTGTACGTCAACCACGGCGTATCAAAGTTTAGCTGTGGCCAAACTAATTGAGCGGCAATCAAAACACCAACAGCCATACCAACTATGCCCCATAAAATGGTCACAAGGGTAAATTGGCGAACGACTGTATAGTTGTAGTTTTGTTCAAGCTGCTTTACTTGGCTCATTTGCATGCTTCCAATTTCTAATTAACTACACTTTTACTTCCAACACGACTTGCGTCGTAACACCACCCAAGTAAACTCTAGAATTCAAGTGTTATCATCACCTTATTTCCATTGCTGACTTTAATAAAAAGTGGCATTTTCAGCGTGACACTATACTTGAATTAACAATTCAATGACAGGGTAGTAACCTTACTGGACCTCTGGAAATCATTTTTTATTTAAAAAGTTTGAAGTTTGTAACAAGGATATTAGTAATTATGCCTGCACAAAAGTTAACAAAGGCGCGACTTGCACAAATCTTAATCATGCTCAGTGTTTTAATAGGCGCATTTTTCTGGCGTACCTTTACACACGAGAGTGTTAATAGCGTTGACTGTTCACAAAAAGAACGATGCGATGTAACAATTGAAGGAGAAATAATCACGATTAATCGTGACTCAATGGGAATTTCGCTCGAAACGACAGAAAGTAGCACTCTAAAAATTGATCTAAATCAATCTGGTAATTTTATCAATCTCAACGAAAAGCATAAGTCAGTAGAATGGGACATCATGCCTGAATCGAAAAAAATCACCTTTAAAAAAGGTGAAAACATTGTTGTAGTTCAATTATAAATACGATCTATCACGAGATAATCGTAACTTATTAATGAAATTAACACCTTCTTACCTAGAGAAAATTGGTTGGAATGGTATAACAGCAGAGTGATATCCAATTATAAAATCGTATGCATTGCCAATCAGTTTTTACTCATATTAAAGATGAAGACTCAGCGATAAAAACGCTCAGGTCCGAATTGACACAACAGAACTTGTCTTACGTGATGTGTTACTACACGGAAGAATACAATTTCGAGTTGATTCGAGAAGCGTTTCTTGCGCATTTTCCTGGTGTGCCTTTTCATGGCGCCAGTTCATGTCAAGCCGTAATGACAGATCAGGGCTTTCATACAGGACCAGTAATTGCGGCACTTGCTGTTTATGATACAGGTCCTCATGCTTATGGTACTGGTATTTCTAATCACAACTCAGGTGACAGCGTCACCAAGGCTTTGGATATGGCCCTTGAGAACGCAAACCGTGTAGGAGAGGTACCAAACTTAATTCTACTTCATGCTACACCAGGGCAAGAGGAATCAATCATTGCGTCTATAGATGAAAGATTTGGAACTCTAATTCCAATTATTGGTGGTTCGGCCGCTGATAATAACATCGCTGGGAAATGGTCTGTGATAACCGCCCAAGGCTCTCAAACTTCAGGTTTAAGCTTAACTCTCTTTTACTCCTCTCAACCTGTTGATATCGCTTTTAGCGCTGGGCATACACCAACTAATATCAAAGGTGTTGCAACCAAGACCAACGATAGATGCTTACTTGAAATTGATAATGAACCTGCGCTCAATGTTTATAGAAGGTGGACAAATCACCAGGATAACCAAGTAGGTAAAGATAATATGCTGTTTACAAACTCGAGTGCTTATCCATTAGGGCGGATCGCAGGTCATCTCTATGATCGCCCATATTACAAGTTATCCCATCCGATCCGTGAGACACAAGATGGTGGAATCGAGTTGTTTACACGAATAGAAGAGGGTGACGAGCTCACATTAATGAAAGGAAGTCGTGAGCATCTCGTTGCGCGCGCTGCAAAAGTCGTCAATGCCGCTTTTAACCAAAAATTAGAAGAGTCTCGAAAAATTGGAGTGATAAATATCTTTTGCGCAGGTCCCATGTTGCACTTAATGCAAGACATGAATAGCGTTTGTGAACAAATTAACCAAGAACTAGAACATTTGCCTTTTATTTGCCCTTTTACTTTCGGCGAGCAAGGTAGATTTATTGGTGGTGAGAATGGACATGGAAACCTGATGATTTCATCGGCTATATTCCATAAACCTTATGAAAGATAAATACTTAGACATATATCAACAGGAAGCGCTTCAAGAAGCGTTAGTTGAGCTAAAGCAGGCTAGACAAAGAGAACGACTACTCGCCGATGAAAACAAGGCCATTCTTTCCGCGATATCTGCGATGAGTGAGGCAAAGAATCGGCATGAGATATTTACGGGATTAAACAATGTCCTCAAAAAGTACATCAACTTCGATGACTTTATTGTACTGACTCGTGATGGTGAACGATATCCCTTCAAGACATTGATATCAACTAATAGCGTATTTGATAATGTATCCTGGTTACACGGTAACACCTATCAAAGAGCTCTCAATGGTGAATGCATTCTACTGTTCGAGCCAGATAAACTCGCTGAGTTTGTTAACTTAAACAGCTTTATAAAAAGCCATGTAAACTCGGTCGTTTTAACTGGTATACGTTCAGAAGTAACGCAAACCGTAATCCTACTTATTGGAGCTCAGAAAGGGCACTTTAGCATAGAGAATAAGGAAACCTTGAGGCGGTTTCGTCCCTTAATTGAAAGGGCGGTCATTGATATCGAGACCAAAGAGAAGTTACAACGTATCGTTGAGGTAAGAACAACTCAGCTCGCTAAAGCAAGAGAAGAAGCAGAGCTTGCGAACCGGTCTAAGTCGGAGTTCTTAGCGATGATGAGCCATGAAATAAGAACCCCTTTAAATTCCGTTCTTGGAATGCTAGATATACTGAAGCAATCAACCTTGTCAGAAGAACAAATTGATGCTTTGAGCCAAATGGAGTGCTCTGCAGAGTTACTTCTCGCGATAATCAGTGACATTCTTGATCTTTCTAAAATCGAGTCAGGTCGCTTTCAGCTCAATGAACAATGGATTAACTTAAGAGACACTGTCACTTTTGTTATTTCTCAGCAAAAACAAATAGCTAAGAAGAAGAATCTTAAATTCAAGCTCAACTGTACTGTCACTAATGACAAACAATTTTGGATTGACTCCACGCGGTTATCTCAAATTCTGTTTAATCTAATAGGGAATGCAATAAAGTTTACAGACGAAGGTGAAGTAAAAGTTTCTGTATCTGAGCAAGATGCTGAACTTGTGATCTCAATATCTGACACTGGAATTGGTATATCTAAAGCAAAGCAAGAGCATTTGTTTACGGCATTTCATCAAGGAGACCGTTCCATCACGAGACGCTTCGGTGGTACAGGACTGGGACTCGCAATAACCAAACATTTAGTTGAAATGATGCGTGGCAAGATTGCCGTTAAAAGTGACGAGCATGTTGGTTCAACCTTTACGATTTCGATTCCAGTTTTGACTCGTTGCAATCAAAATCGTCCAGTTAGAATCGAAACCAATCAACCGACAAAAGCAATGGAACTTCTCGTCGTAGAAGATACCGAGTCGAATCAGTTCGTAATAAAGCTTATCTTAAATAAGCTTGGCCATAATGTTCATATCGCAAGCCATGGAGCAGAGGCATTAACATTTTTAGAAGAGAATGAGGATTTAATCGATTTGATTCTCATGGATGTCTCGATGCCAGTGATGGATGGAATTACCGCAACAAGACTTATTCGAGATAAAGGTCTCAGGACCCCAATTATAGCGTTAACTGCACATGCGCTAGAAAGCGATAGAGATAAATGCCTGGATGCCGGTATGGACGGATTCATTTCCAAGCCAGTTAGAAGACAAGATATCTTTGAAGCTATACAGTCATTTCAATAAGTAAAAAGGCGTTAATATAGATCTTAACAATCGATAGATTATTAAGATCTATATTAAGTATTTTATGGTAAATAACGATTATGTTTAATGCTCACAGTAAGGCCCTTAAATTTAAAATCTGCAAGGGAATAGGAGCATACTCAGACAACATTTAGCGTACAGCAATACGCAATTTAACATAACACATATAATGCGCACCAAGGGGAGATCTCAAAGCAATAATGTCCGGTTTTAGCTACTTTAAAATGTCCTCCTAAGATTAATAACATTGTTTGCGTTTGAGGCTTTAACCGAGGTTCCTGTGGACTTGCAATCGCTAGTTTGGTTTGTGGTTATGCTTACGAAGCAAATCAAATCGCTCTAATCGCTCCGCAACGAAATCTGCCAAAAATCACGAGCTCAGTTCATTCGTTCTTAATCAAGGTGTTCTGAAACATTTATAAGCCTGTAGTTATATGGAGACGAATGTACTTTTCGGGGGATTTGTAACGATAGCGTTTTCCTTTCTTCAAGTTGGACTTAACGTACCTACACACTTTTTGGTCACCACTACTGGTTACTCTTTTTATTACTGCGTTTTTACTTTTGTGCTCCATTTCTATCATGACGTCACAATAACCTTGATAGCCATCAAACTTATTGTCTACTTTCTTTTGAAGCTTAGTCTTAATCTTTTTAGCCAACAGGTTCGTTTCTGAATCGTCAGCAAAAACTGAATTACTTGCAAAGATCAATATCATTAAAGTTACAACGTATCTCATCGTTTTGGTCCGTTTATGTTGTTGATTGTTCAATGATAAGTAATTTTTCTGTAGATACGAAAATGGGACGTCACATTGCGTCCCATTTAACATGATGAAGTAACTGATATGTAATTAAGCGCGCTTCTTGCCTTTGTTTGCTTTGAAGCCCTGGTGCGGAAAAACGTTACGAATCCTCTGTTGAACTTTTTTGGGAATGCCTTTGGAAAAGCTTAAGCGCATTCCTGTTCGTTGGCTATACACCTTCATTTCACCAGTAAACGGGTTATGCTCACTAATATCCTGTAAGTTGTGTTTGAAAGAAGGAGGTAGATGCCCTTTTACGTTACTAATATGGCCATTATCGAACTTTACTTTTAACACCGGCCTATCGACTGCGATCAACCAAAAGATCACGATGGCTGCAATTAAGATTACATATAACATTTGGCACTCCCTATCCTAGCTAGATAGCAATTTACTCAAATCCTCTTTAATTGAGGTAACTTTTTGACTCGCTTTTTCACTTCTCGACGCTTCGGAAAGCAAATATTCAATTGCGTCAGATAACGTACAACCAAGTTCATTCGCTCTACTAGAAAGCTTTTCCCAAACTCGGTAATCTAAATCAATGGATTTCTTCTTTGTATGGACTTGCTCTGCATTGAAGTGACGTTTCCGTTTCGCTCGGATAGCCTGCTTGAGTTTATTATCTAACTCTTCTGACATGTGGTTTTCTATCCAAGTCAAGACAAGTGTAGGCTCGTGTTCAAGGCGTTTTAGTTCTGCGACCGCTGCATCTGCTTCGCTTGTATCAATATGTCGGGTAATCGCTTCACCATCTTTCCATTTTTTGATGAGATACTTCCATTTCCACCCACATTCTAGATTCTCAAGCTGTTGATATTTCATTTGTTCCGACCCATAAACATAACCTAGTGACAGCGTAACCCAGATGGTTTACTTGGGCAAATAAAACTCTTAGAAGTATCGATGTTGATCACTCATTTGTCTAAGTATTGTTCATTGAGAGTTGAATGCCGAGAGCAAACCAAATTGGTGCTAGGGTGTTATAGTCCGTTTCGTTATAATGTCGGCAAGATTGAATTACGATGAATTTTAATGAACCAACTTAATTGGCAAGACGTAACACCTTCACTTGAGCAGTACGAAGCACTTTTAAAGTCTGCACCTTCGTTACCAAAGAAGTCTTTTACTGATCTCCAACCGAGAATGTCGGCAACGATATCTCGTTTTTCAAAAATTTCCGGATTGACGCGAGTACTACTCATTAACTGCGTAGATAATTCTGTATATAGAGAGTTCATCAGTAAAGCTCTTCAGAGCCAGTCTAACGCTGCGATAGTTTTGTCGGAATCACTTGATGCCAAACGTTTATTTGACCGTTACAGTGTTGATGTAAGTGGTGATATTGCCTTCCAACCTGGTTTAATTTCACAGGCAGATAACGGTTACTTAATAGTACCGGCTAATCTAATTTTGGCTAACCCAGGGCTTTGGCCAAATATAAAGTCTGCAATTCAACAAAACCTTATCGAGCCACTGAACCTAAGCCCTACTCGTTTACCTACTTCAGTACCGCAAGCTAAAGCTTATGATGTAAAACTGATTGTAACAGGAGAAAGAAGTCAGTTAGCAGAGCTAGAATACATCGATGAAGACTTCTGTTCTGGCTTTGCCATGTATACGGAAGTTGAAGAAGATATTCATCTGTCAGAGCAGAATTTGACAGATTACTTTGGTTTAGTGAACTGGATATGTTCTCAATATCAGCTGCCTCACTTAACTGAATGTGGTTTTAGAAGATTGTTGCTGGCCGGTATGAGATTTACTGAAGATCAACATTATCTGCCTTTAGGAGTAATGTGGCACTCTCAACTTCTAACGCTTACTAGCCAGTTCAGTGATGGCCACGCATTAGATTACAAGTCGTTAGATAAAGCGATTGACGATAAGTATTACCGAGAATCTTACCTTCCTCAGCGTGCCGTGTACGATATTTTAGATGGCCAAGTCATCATTGAGACAACTGGGGAACAAGTTGGTCAAATCAATGGCCTAACCGTTATTGATATGGCTGGGCACCCTGTCAGCTATGGTGAGCCTGCACGAATATCTTGTGTAATTCATTTTGGTGATGGCGATGTTTCCGATGTTGAGCGCAAAGCTGAGCTTGGAGGCAATCTACATGCAAAAGGCATGATGATTATGCAAGCTTTCTTGAGCTCTGCTCTGAAACTGGATGAACCACTGCCTTACTCAGCCTCCATCGTATTTGAACAGTCTTATAGTGAAGTTGATGGTGACAGCGCATCTCTTGCAGAACTTTGTTGCTTGGTAAGTGCTTTATCTGAATCTCCAATTAATCAACAAGTTGCGGTTACAGGGGCTGTTGATCAGTTTGGTCGAGTGCAAGCCGTTGGTGGCTTGAACGAAAAAATTGAAGGTTTTTATCAGGTTTGTAAACATCAAGGTTTTACAGGAAATCAAGGTGTTGTGATGCCAAAATCAAACCTTAAACACCTTGCATTACATAAAGATGTAATAGAAAGCATTAAAAATGGTGAGTTCCATATTTGGTCCGTTTCTACCGTAGATGAAGCTATTCCGATTGTAATGAATAAACCTTTTAGAGGTGAAGACGATAGCATTATTGGCAAAATAGCGGAACGTATTGAAAACTTTGAAAGACATGAGCATCCAGAAGGAATTGTGCAGCGCATCAAAAACTGGTTTGTCTAGTACTGATCGGAGTTGTTTAGCGTACACGTGTTCACTAAGATGCAGCTATCAAAAATTGGAGTAATTGATAATGCAAAACAAACGTGATTCTTATAACCGTGACGATCTACTTGCTTCTAGCCAAGGCGAACTGTTTGGGCCTGGTTACCCTCAGCTTCCTGCGCCAAACATGCTAATGATGGATCGTGTTACTAAAATGTCTGAGACTGAAGGCGATTTTGGTAAAGGTTTGATCTTGGCGGAATTGGATATTACTCCAGATTTGTGGTTCTTTGACTGCCACTTCCCTGGCGACCCTGTAATGCCGGGTTGTCTTGGCCTTGATGCGATGTGGCAACTTGTTGGTTTCTTCCTTGGCTGGGTTGGTGGCAAAGGAAAAGGTCGTGCTCTGGGTGTTGGCGAAGTGAAGTTTACAGGTCAGATCCTACCAACAGCGAAAAAAGTGACGTACGAAATCCACATGAAACGCGTTGTAAACCGTAAACTTGTGATGGGTTTGGCCGACGGTCGTGTATGTGTGGACGGCAAAGAAATCTACGTAGCAAAAGATTTGAAAGTTGGCTTGTTCCAAGACACTTCAAGCTTCTAATCACGATTTTAATCGATTTATTAAGGCTCCTATTTAGGAGCCTTTTTGTTATCGAGTGTTAACCTACTTCCCTATGTCCCTATAATGTAGAAAAGGCTCCGTAGAGCCCTTTCGAATCCTTCTTTTTGTATGTGGAGAGTTTATTTGTAGAGACCAGATTGTCTTTCATCTCTGGCATCACGCCAACCACCTAACCAATACGACCGAGCATCAACTTGTTGATATGGGCAAGCCTCTTGAGACCTTCCATTCAACCCAGCTTTGTAGCCTTGAGATTGAGCTCGTTCTAGGCGATCACGCTTTTGTCTCTTCATAGTTAATTCCTCATACAGGTCCATTTACTAACGTACAGCTGTTATTGTGAAACTTTGATGGAGTTTTTATGACTCCACTTATAAGAATCGATCAAAGTAGGCAATTTCTCAAGGCATAAAAAAAGCAGAGACTCAAATGTGTGAGCCTCTGCTTGATTTAAAAATTACTGACGATTTTTAACTATTTTCTACGGAACCCAAACAATCCAAGCATGGTCAAAGCTAACCAACCAAGACCTGCACCTTGACGCTCTGTCGTCGTTGAGTCAATGCTTCGAGATACGATGTCGTCCTTCGTTGCGTCAGCAATAGGTACTAGTTTGACGGCTACAATTTGCTCTTCAGAGCTACATGTCGCATTGTTTGCTGTTGTGCTATAACCACCTGCACATTTCATAGCAGTGCCAGAGATCACACCTGCATCATTGATATCAGTTGCGTCGATAATACGAAACTGATTGTTTTGTTCAGAGTAATCACCGCCATTAGTCAAACTGTCTAGGAACCAAGCTTTTCCATTAAACAAAGTTGCAGCACGTTCACTAGTCTCGCCACCTAGGCTATATGGATAGATAAAACCGCGCTTACGACGTGGCTTGCCATCGTCTTCACGAGTCGTTTCCGCATCAAGTTGCCCGACGATTTCATTGTAAGAGTTGATACCGCCCATCTTACCGCCCGCACCGCTAAAGAAAATGCCAGTAGTTGGGTAAAAAGCGCTAATAGAATCCTTACGAACATCATCTACGATAAAGAGACGATTCGGAGCAGAGCCCGTTGGCATTAAGTATCCGCCCGAACGTTTCGCTTCACCAATAGCAACAAAATTAGAGTTAACGTCGGTTAAGCGTGAGTTTGTATGAACCGTATCATCACCTTCGCGCTGTCTAGCTCCTACAACAACTTTATTTTTCCAAGTTGCGTTTTCAACGCTACCTTCGGCCTCTAGAGTTCCGACAAAAACAGTCGCATTCAGGTAGTTATCATCACTGTAAGTGTTGTAACCTACGCCATAGACCGTTGTTCCATCAGTGACAAGGTCACGCATGCTCCCTTGAGCTAACCTTTCTCCATCTTTAGATGTGCCACTAGGCCAAGCCAATTCACTGACTGTTCCGCTTTGATCCCAAATCGCTGCTTTTGATGTGTGGTGAGATCCATTGGTATTGCTTGCTGTTCGAGAAACACTGCCAACAGTAAAAATGCCGTCTGTGCTCCAAGCATGGCTTTGCACAACACTTGCGTCACTATCGCCAGTAAGAATATTTGGCTCTACTGGTGCAACTACGGTATTTCGTGTTTCTAATGTAGAAGTATTTTCTGTGCTAACTTTACTCTGATTACCGACAGCTGCACCACCCTCGGTAAGCTGGTTGATAACATTGTTATATTCATTTTTATAAGCAGCAGAATCTTCTTCTATGAACGCTAACGCATTAGAAGTAAAGTCTTTACTACGTTCTTTATTCCACGGCGTCCAGTTTACTGAAGCCCATGAGTCACAGGTGGAATAGCGAAGCTGGTTGTAACAGTAACGCTCAAAGTCTTTGAGTTCTTGGATGTAATAAAAGCCAGCGTCTAATCCGAATGGGATTTCTTCACGATAGCTGTTCCCATCCACGGCTTGTGTCGCTGAAATCGGCGTAGTGCGAGTTTCCATTGCAAGTTTAAACTGCTCTGGCGTGCAGTTTGCTGCTGCATCAAAGCAGCCTAAAGCGAAAGGTGAACCTGTTGAAGGATCTGTACCTGCATCGCCCTGTTGAATTGCAACCCCGTAAGCCGTTTGGTAGTCACCGTTTGAACCATGATCCTGAGGTGAAACCTCAACAACTTGATACAATGCCGCCTGTGCGTTCATTGTGGTACCAACCATCATTGCAATGGCGGTCAATTTGAATTTATTACTACAATTCATTGAATTCTTAACTATCCTGTTGCATTGCTTCGAGTTCTTCCCATCTCTCGAATGCGATTTCCAACTCCTGCTCTAGTGCAGCAAGCTGTTCCAATACCGGCTGAGTTTGCTCTACAGGTTTAGCAAAGAACTCTGGATCGTTCACTTGCTCCTGAAGGCTCTCGATATCCGACTCTAATTGTTCAAGTTTAGCTGGTAGAGCCTCTAATTCTCTTTGCAGCTTATACGATAACTTCTTCGAATTGTTCTTAGGTTGCGTAGTTTTGGGAGTTTCCTCAACCACTTTCTCTTTCTTCGTTGGTTTTTCAACCTGACTGCGCGAAGCAAGAACTTGGTCACGCTGCTGTTTAGCATCATGATAACCACCAACGAACTCTTCGATTATACCGTTACCCTCAAAAATCCAGCTGGTTGTTACTGTGTTGTCTACGAACTCACGGTCGTGACTCACTAACAATAATGTACCCTGATAATTGGCAAGCATTTCTTCTAAAAGTTCCAACGTTTCGATATCCAAATCGTTAGTTGGTTCATCAAGAATAAGTAAGTTGTTTGGTTTCAACAAGATACGGGCTAGCAATAATCGGTTTTTCTCACCACCGGAAAGTGCCTTAACCGGGGTTCTGGCGCGCTTAGGTGCAAATAAGAAGTCTTGGAGATAACTCAGCGCATGACGCTGACGTCCCCCAACCATTACTTCTTGTTTCCCATCCGCTAAGTTATCGATCACTGTCTTTTCTGGATCCAAAATCTCTCGGTACTGATCAAAGTACGCGACTTCTAATTTTGTTCCGCAGTGTAAACGACCAGACTGCGCTTCCAATTGCCCTAGTAGCAATTTAAGTACCGTACTCTTACCGCAGCCATTTGGTCCGATAAGTGCAATACGGTCACCACGCATGATGTTAAAGCTAAAGTCGTCGACAATTGTCTTGCCTTCGTAAGCAAAAGATACATTTTCTGCTTCAAATACAATCTTACCTGAACGAGAAGCATCATCGATGTTTAGGTTAACTTTACCTTGAACTTCACGACGGTCACGACGCTCTTCACGAAGTTTTTTAAGGGCTCGAACACGGCCTTCATTACGAGTACGACGTGCTTTAATACCTTGACGAATCCACACTTCTTCCTGAGCTAGTTTCTTATCGAACTCAGCATTTTGCATTTCTTCGACGCGAAGCATTTCTTCTTTGTCATTCAAATACTGTTCGTAATTACCAGGGAAAGAAGCTAATTGACCGCGATCTAAGTCAACGATGCGTGTCGCCATCGACTTGATGAATGCACGGTCGTGAGAAATAAAGATGATCGAGCCTTTGAAGTCTTTTAAGAAGTTCTCTAACCATTCGATCGTTGTCACATCGAGATGGTTTGTTGGTTCATCAAGAAGCAATACATCAGGATCACAAACCAGCGCACGAGCTAAAGCAGCTTTACGTTGCCAGCCACCGGATAGATCGGTCAGTTTGGTTTCTGGGCTTAGTTTTAAAGCGCCAAGTACGTTCTTAACACGGTCATCAAAGCGCCAAGCGTTAGAATGATCAAGTTGCTCTTGAACTTTCGCCAAACGGTTAATGTTCTTCTCACTTGGGTCTTGAGCAACAAGATCGAGAAGATCGTGATAGATCTTCAATTGTTCGCCGATTTCAGCCAAACCGCCAGATACGTATTCGTAAACCGTACCCTCTTGATTGCGCGGTGGATCTTGTTCAAGCCGAGAAACTACTACGTCTTGAGTTATTTGAATCTTGCCATCATCCAACAAAATGTCGCCGGCAAGCACTTTCATTAACGTGGACTTACCTGCTCCGTTACGACCAACTAAACAAACGCGTTCGTTTTCTTGAAGAGCGAACTCCGCTTTGTCTAGCAATGGGTGGTCACCAAATGCAAGTTGTGCGTTATGAATGGTAAGTAATGCCATTATTATCCAACCAATGTGTGAGTTGTTCTAAGTCAAACGGCCAGTTCAACTCAGAATCTTGATATTTTAATACGGGTATTGTGACGCCGTAACGAGAAAATAGTACATCATCGAACGCAATATCAATGATATCTGTTTGCTCGGCCAAACCGACTTGGTCTACTAGAGCAAATGCCATCTCACAAAGATGGCATCCCTCCGTGCTATACAATATCAGCACGTATTAATCCTTTTGTTTATACTACGCGTGCGTTACTAGCCAACAGTTATGAATCTGTTTATTACGCGCAAAATCTAATGGTAACGTTTGAGAAGAAATATTCTGAGCCTTCAAACCCAATTCAGCGAGTGATTCTTCATCCATCTTGAAGTGACGTTTGTTATTTGAAAATACGATTGTGCCTTCACTTCTCAGTAAACGTTTGAGGTTCTTCATTAGCTTAATGTGGTCACGTTGTACATCGAATGATGTTTCCATACGCTTAGAGTTAGAGAACGTAGGTGGGTCAATAAAGATCAAGTCGTACTCACTTTTTGCGTTTTCTAGCCATTGCAAACAGTCCGCTTGTTCATATTTATGTTGGCGCCCTACACAGCCATTAAGCTGCATATTGTCTTTCGCCCAGTTCAAGTAGGTGTTTGACATATCGACAGTTGTAGTGGAACGCGCACCACCAACTGCAGCGTGCACTGTTGCACTACCAGTGTAAGCAAACAAGTTAAGGAAATCTTTACCCTGTGCCATTTCGCCAAGACGACGACGAGTGATCTTATGATCCAAGAACAGGCCTGTGTCTAGGTAGTCATGAAGGTTCACGATCAGCTTCACACCGTACTCGTTTACTTCGAGCGTCTCTGATACCTGACCTAATTTTTGGTACTGGCTTCGACCTTTCTGCTTCTCACGAACTTTCAGTACAACTTTGTTCGCTTCGACACTGGTCACCTGAATCGTCGCACGGATAATGTCCGTTAGACGACGCTTGGCTTTTTCTTCAGGGATGTTCTTAGGTGCTGCGTACTCTTGAATCACAATTTGACCGCCGTACACGTCGATCGCTACGTTGTATTCTGGAAGGTCTGCATCGTAGATACGATAGCAGTCTAGTTTCTCTTTACGAGCCCACTTGCCAATCTTGCCAATGTTTTTCTTCAAACGGTTTGAGAAGTCTGGTGCGATTTGAACGTTAGTATCTGCACCTTTAACTTCATCAGCGCTGCGCTCGGCAATGCTGTAGTTCTTTTGGTGACACGGTAACGCACCATTGTTCAATTTAAACTGTTTATCAGCGCGCATACGAAGGCAACTCAAGAGCTCGTCTGAGCTAGAGAAGATAGATGCTTTACATCCGCCAAACTCAGATTTTAGCTGTCCACCGAATGCGGTATAGAGCGCAATCAGCCCCGGCTCAGTTCCTAGACGCTCACCGTAAGGTGGGTTTGAAACGATAACACCGTGTTCAAATCCTGCGGGACGAGTAATAGTTGCAGCATCACCTTGCGCAAACTCAATCAACTCTTCAACACCTGCTCTGCGGGCGTTTTCTTGAGCGACTTTTAATACTTTGGGGTCGTTATCGAATCCAAAAAACTTAGCGTCAACTTTCTTGACACCTCGTCTAGCTTGAACATTAGCCTCTGATTTAATCTCAGCCCAGGTCTCCGGTTCAAAGTCTTCCAAAACTTCGAAGCCCCATTGTTTGCGCTTAACGCCAGGTGCCATGTTGGCTGCCATCATCGCCGCTTCAATAAGCAAAGTACCAGAACCACACATTGGATCGAGTAATGGTTGATGCCCATCCCAGCCACAACGCATGATAATCGCAGAAGCAAGCGTTTCACGTAATGGCGCACGACCCGATTCTGGTCGATAACCACGCTGATGAAGACCACTACCTACCATGTCTACCCCAAGCAACGCTTTATCTTTATGCAAACGAACGTGAATACGAATATCTGGGCGTTCTTTGCTGATATTAGGACGTGGCAAGCCTTTGTTCTCAAAGCAATCTACGATGCCATCTTTGACCTTCATAGCCCCGTATTGGCTATTTCTAATCTCACGGTTTGTGCCGTTAAAGTCCACAACAAAGCGTTTAGAGCTATGAAATTGGTTAACCCAGTTAATAGTGGAAGTGGATAGATACAAGTCCATGTCGTTGTTACACGTGAACTCAGATAAAACACGTACAAATCGAGACGCTAAACGGCTCCACAAACAACAGCGATAAACCTGTTCGTTTGTCGCTTTAAATTTTACGCCTGCCTGTACTGGTTTCGCATTTTCAATGCCTAGTTTAGTCAGTTCTTCAACAAGCAAATTTTCCATGCCATTTGAAGTTACCGCGAGATATTGATTCATAGTGTTCTTTCGCTGATAAAAAATGGCTTCAATTATACCTGACTTTACGATCAATGCCTCGTTTTTAAAGGTATTTTCCCACCCGTTAGTTCAAATCATCACCACTCAAATGATCTAAAACTTTCAACATCTTTAGTTTGAATGTTTTTCATTCATGAACGTATTTTGTTTCCTTTAGAAGAAGTGAATACTTATTTACGCTCATTTTGGTATATACCAGTGAGGATTGATTGATGTAAATTACTTACAAATACCCTTTATAGGGGAATAAATAGGGTTGTTTTAGGCGCTAGGTTGCCTAATTAAAGGAGTAATCAAATTGAAATAAGTAAAATAAAAGTGACCAGCTTCATGTTTGCATGCATAGAAAACAAACAGTTTCATGGTATTTCGGATTGGAGTGTCAGAGGAAAGGACAAAAAAAATCGACCCACTAAGGTCGATTAAGGCAAACAAAGGAACGAAATAAAGAAAAATTAAACAGCTTTAACCCACCATTGCCATAGGGGTCATTGCAAAGAGGTGGTTTGCACAAGCCATGCGATCATGCATTACTTTAATCGGCTGCCCAAATTGAAGCGCCTTATTGCCATCAAGAACAAAGGCTTCTTGGTTAACATAAGCACATAAGCTCGATGTTTCGCCTGGTTCTAGAACGATGAACATACCATCAGAATATTGATTTGTGAGAAAGACCATGTCCCCTTCTTGAGGTTCATAATCAGAGGACTGTGCATCGAAGAACCAGCTCTTAGGCTGTACAGGTTTATGAAAACGCTTTGCAGCAACACAATACAGTGTTAATTCAGCTTGGCGATATTCACTGATATCGAGACAGCGAATGCGCTCATTAAACGTTTGAAATGCGCTGGCGTCATCAACGGTAAATTCACTGTTTGAGAAGGCACAGTTAACCAACAATTTTCGGGATAGATTGGTTTGGAAAATCATTTCCTCCCCCAGATCCAGCATTAAGCAAGCTTTTTGCTCGTCAAAATACCAATTCCATTTGTCGCTGGGTTTAAGCATTATTCCGTTCTCTCTTGACTAGTTAAATCAGTGGTAAAGAGGTAAGACGCTTAATTACCTACTCGTGATTTTTAAATTCTACAAACGAACGGATAAAAAAAAAGAGGAAACAAAGTCCTCTTTTTTATGTAACAGGTACTGATTTTTCAGTAGTTTTTGATGTATATGTTAAAGATTCTTAACAATATCACGTACGAGACCTGGGCCGTGGTAAATAAAGCCAGTGTAGACTTGAACAAGTTTAGCGCCTGCCATGATCTTTTCTTTGGCTGCAACATAGGAATCTACACCACCAACACCGATAATTGGAAGTTTGTCTCCAAGCTCTTCATGAAGCTTACGTACGACCTCCGTAGAGCGTGATTGCACAGGGCGACCACTCAAGCCACCTGCCTCATTGGCGTGTTTCATCCCTTCTACGATCGTGCGATCCAAAGTTGTGTTAGTCGCGATCACACCATCTATATTGTTTTTCAATAAAGAATCGCAGATTTGGCAGATTTCATCGTCACTTAAATCTGGCGCAATCTTTAATGCTAACGGGACATACTTGTTGTACTTCTCTGATAACTCCGCTTGTTTCGCTTTTAATTCGGAAAGCAGTTCATCAAGCGCTTCACCATATTGAAGTGAACGAAGACCTGGAGTGTTTGGCGATGAGATGTTTACTGCAATATAGCCAGCATACTCATACACTTTTTCCATACAAATCAGGTAGTCCTCTGCCCCTTTTTCAATTGGCGTATCTTTATTTTTACCGATATTAATTCCGAGAACACAATTGAATTTTGCTCGTTTAACATTCTCGATCAAATTATCAACGCCTAGGTTATTAAAGCCCATGCGGTTGATGATCCCTTCTGCTTCCACTAAACGGAATAAGCGTGGTTTATCATTACCTGGTTGTGGTCGTGGCGTTACAGTGCCGACTTCGACAAAGCCAAAGCCCATGGCATCAAATGCTTCAATACATTCGCCGTTTTTATCTAAACCAGCCGCAAGACCAACAGGGTTACGGAATGTTAGACCCATACACTCAACTGGACGAGTTGGTAACTGTTGGCGGTAAAAGAGATCAAGTGGTGTGCCGTTAAAGCGTTGGAAGTTCTTGATTGCAAGATCATGTGCCTTCTCGGCATCGAGTTGGAAAAAGCCAGTTCTGGCTAGACGGTAAAGCATTGTGCCTCCGAAAGAAAAAAGCCCCGTATAAACGGGACAATATTATTTACCGTTTTTCATCGTAATTCAATGAAAATGAACGTAATAAGTAAAAACCTATATCTTTATAAGATTTTCAAATATAAAACAAACAATTACAATCAAGTTTCTGCTATAAAAATCGTAACTAACCGCTTAAAAGCAATCGATTTCACTCTGTTTTAATTTCAACTCAATGTGACAATGTAACTATTTTCGTTCCAAATGTGAATAATAGATAATAAAAAGCCCCGTTAAATAACGAGGCTTTTACTTATGACTTGATTATTCCACTACTCTTTCGATGAGCAGTTGAGGTTTAAAAGTACTAGCTCTCGAAGTGCTACAGAGAACTTAGCAAATTCGTGTACTGAGCCAACTTTGAACTCGTTTAAGATACTCTCCCAGCGGTGCAACGATTGCTCGTTAGTTTCAATCCAATCTTCTAACGCAGCCATCACATCAAGCTCTTCGGTTGAGCAGCCACAAGTCAGTACCTGAGCGGTAAGTTGACGTTGTTGCCAGTCCAGATCTTCACGGAATGCCGCTCTTGCAAGTGCTTGCCAGTTGTTATCAACGGCTTGGCTATTAATTTGCTTCAAGAACCAATGCAACGATAAACGGTCACCCAAGTTAAAGTAGAGTTTCGATGCTTGCTCAACCGTTTTACCTGTTTCACTTGCCACTGATGAAATATCCAGTGCAGATTGTAAGCTTGATAAGCGGGCAACTTGGTGAGCGAGTTTCTCTTCAACCCCTTTCTCTATCCAACCTTGAGCCAAGTCATTGTGTTCTTCAACTTCAGACTCAACTAACATAGTGTCTAGGGTTTCAGTGATAACATTGACATCTTGCTTGTAGATAGCAATCAACTCACCGACCGTGCATTTGCCGCTACGGTTACGAAGCAACCAGCGTGCAATTCGACGCAGTGCTCGGCGCACGTAAAACATAATTTCGTATTGAGCTTGCGCTGTCGCAACGTTATCAAGTTTGCGAGTTTGCTTGAGGATTGCTTCTAAATCAAAGATTTCTCTAGCCGCACTGTAAGCGTTGGCAATATCGACAACACTTGCACCAGTTTCTTCTTGCAAACGAGTAACGAAGTTACAGCCCATTTCATTAACCATCTGGTTAGCCAATGCTGTAGCGATAATTTCAGCTCGCAGTGGGTGATTAACCATTTGATCTTTATAGTTACGTCGTAACGCACTTGGGAAATATTCAACAAGTTGTTTTGCATGGAATTCATCATTTGCGATTTCATCCGTAACAAGTTGCTGTTTAAGTACCATTTTACCGTAGGCAACTAACACTGATAGCTCAGGGCGAGTCAGACCTAGTCCCTGTTTTTCACGCTCGATTAGCGTTTCATCATCAGGAATGTATTCGAGAGCACGATCCAAGTACCCTGCTTTCTCCATAGTGTGGATGAATCGAATTTGCTCCTTAACAATGCCAACACCTTGCTGTTCAGTAACAGAGATCGACTCCGACTGACGGTAAGCATCATCCAAGACAATTTCACCCACTTCGTCTTCCATAGACTCTAGAATTTGGTTACGTTGCTTAACCGTAAGATCGCCATTTGAAACCAGTCCATTGAGGAAGATCTTGATGTTGACTTCATTATCCGAACAGTCAACGCCACCTACGTTATCAACGAAGTCCGTGTTCACTCGACCGCCAGTTAGTGCGTATTCGATACGACCAAGCTGAGTCATACCCAAGTTACCACCTTCGCCAACCACTTTGGCTCTTAAGTCACGGCCGTCAATGCGCAGCATGTCGTTAGCACGGTCGCCAACATCTGTATGAGTTTCTGTCGATGATTTAACGTAAGTGCCGATACCACCATTCCAAAGCAGATCGACTTTCATTTTCAAGATCATCTTTATCAGATCGTTAGGCGCTAAAGATGCTTTCTTAGTACCTAACATTTTCTGAATTTCTGGCGTCAACTGGATCGATTTTGATCGACGAGAGAAGATGCCACCACCTTGAGAGATCAAGTCTTTGTTGTAATCTTCCCAGCTAGATCTTGGCAGATTAAACAAGCGGTTACGCTCTTCCCAGCTGCTGGCTGAATCTGGATTTGGATCAATAAAGATATGCATGTGGTTAAACGCAGCTTGCAATCGAATATGCTTCGATAACAGCATACCGTTACCGAACACGTCACCTGCCATATCACCTACACCGATTGCAGTAAAATCAGTGGTCTGACAGTTGATGCCCATTTCACGGAAGTGACGTTTAACAGATTCCCAACCACCTTTTGCGGTGATACCCATTGCTTTGTGATCGTAACCGTTTGAACCACCTGAAGCGAATGCGTCACCTAGCCAGAAGTTGTATTCTGCAGAAACAGAGTTTGCCAAATCTGAGAAGGTTGCTGTGCCTTTATCGGCAGCCACTACTAGATATGGGTCATCTTCATCGTGACGAACAACGTTTTGTGGTGGTACCACCTCTCCTTCAATGATGTTATCTGACACATCTAGCAGTGCACGGATAAAGCGTTTGTAACAACGCTGACCTTCCGCAAAAATTTCATCACGAGTGGTGAGAGATGGCTGGCGTTTACAAACGAAGCCGCCTTTTGCACCCACTGGTACAATTACAGTGTTCTTAACCTGTTGCGCTTTTACTAAGCCAAGAATCTCCGTACGGAAGTCTTCTTGACGATCTGACCAACGCAAACCACCACGAGCCACTTTTCCACCACGAAGGTGAACACCTTCAATATCTGGTGCGTAAACAAAGATCTCGAATGCAGGTACAGGCTGCGGAATCTCAGGAATATCGCTTGGCTTCATTTTCAAAGATAACCAAGGCTTAGGCTGCTTATTCTCGTCTACTTGGTAGTAGTTGGTACGAAGCGTCGCCATGATCATTTCAATATAACGACGAATAATACGATCATCATCCAAGCTCTCTACACGATCCAACTGCTCTGTTAGCTTTTTAATTAGATCGTTTTGGCCTTTCTCGCTGCCTTTGTGTTTCGGATCAAATCGCTTGGTGAACAGCTTGACTAGACCTGTCGCTAAGTCTGGGTAGTGGCTTAGCGTGTCTTCGATGTACTGCTGACTGAATGGGAAGCCTACTTGGCGCATGTATCGTGCGTAAGCACGAAGAATGGAAATCTCACGGCCAGATAACGACGCACCTAATAACAATCGGTTGAAACCATCACTTTCAAGATTACCCGCCCAAATGGCAGCAAATGCTTGTTGGAAACGATCACGAGCTTCACGAAGGTCAACGGTTTTCTCGCTCTTATGCAGCATAGAGAAGTCAAGGATCCAGAAAGTCTGCCCGTTGTTTTTCTCGATCTCATATGGCGATTCGCCAATCACACGCAAACCAAGGTTTTCCAACATCGGCATTACGTCAGAAAGGTGAATTGGTTCATCGCGATGGTATAACTTTAAGCGGACAGCTTTGGAATCTGCACCCTCTTCTTGAGGTCGGTAGAACAACATGCCAAGTTTATTATCATCACTTAACGCTTCTAAGCGCTCGATATCTGCAACCGCAGAACCTGGCATCATGTCCTCTTTGTATGAGCGAGGGAACGCACTCATATATTCTTTTGAAAGAGGAAGGCCTTTACTTTCACCAAAGTTAGCAATGATGGATTCTTTTAGTCTGTCATCCCAAGAGGTAGAAACTTCCATTAGATTTTGCTCGATCTTTTTCACGTCTACGTCAATGTTGTTATTGTCTACACGAACAATGTAATGTGTTCTCGCTAGTGGGCTTTCTGAGAAGTACGTTGTAAATTCAACCTCTTGCTCGCAACCAAAGTACTGCTTAAGAATGCGTTGAGTTTGACGACGCAATTCTGTGTTGTAACGATCTTTAGTGACATAAACCATGCAACTGAAGAAACGACCAAATGGGTCTTTACGAACAAACAAACGCAGCAAGTCACGATCTTGCATTTGTACAACACCCATTCCCACCTCAAGCAGCTCTTCTTCATTAGCTTGAAGCAACTCGTCGCGTGGGTAGTTTTCTAAGATATTGTGCAATGCTTTGTATGAGTATGATCCGTGGCGGTATCCACTTGCTTCAAGGATACGGTCAACTTTTTCACGGATCAGAGGAATACTTTGTACCGCTTGGTTGTAAACGGCGGAGGTATATAAACCAGTAAAGCGATGCTCACCTATTACTTTACCGTTTTTATCAAACTTTTTAATACCGATGTAATCAGTATAAGCTGGACGGTGGATACGAGATGCTTTGTTACCTTTGGTGATGATCAGAGCGTATGGTTTTTTCGCTTCTAATCGCGCTGAATCTGATAATTCAGAGAGCTTGACGCTACGCACGCGCTTGTCATCAGCAAACAGACCTAGTCCTTTTTCTTTAGCAGGAACAAGTTCGGTATCACCATTGACCTCTTTTAAGTCATAATCTTTATAACCCATAAAGGTAAAGTTATGATCTTCTAGCCAACGAAGAAATGCGATCGTTTCATCCATACGATCAGTTTGGATAGAAACACGATCTTTATTTTTCTCAAGTTCATCAGTAACAAACTTAAGCTTATCAACCATCTGCTTCCAGTCATCAACGACTAAGCGAGTATCAGATAGAATTCTTAACAGCTCTTCTTTAAGCGCTTGCATCTCGTCTTTACTAGTAAGGCGGTCTACCTCTATGTGGAAAAGTGATTGAAGAACACCACCCTCACCGTTTACGTCTGTAACTTGGCCTTTTTTATCACGCTGAATCTGTGTTGGGTTATTCAACATTAGGTGACAAACAAGATCCAAACGTGCTAAAGCCATTTTGACTGAGTCCACTAAGAATGGACTATCTGGAACAACAATTTCTACGATTGTGTGTGTGGATTGCCAGCCTTGACGACTTACGGTCGGGTTAAATACTCGAACCGAAATCTCTTCTGGTTTTTTTTCATTGATATGGTGCCAAAGGCTAACGACAGCACCATAAAGGTCGGATTCGTTTCGCTGAATTAGATCATCATCAGCAATGTTACTGAATAAGTGTTGAGCAAGTTTAGTTACAAGCGTTTGGTGAGAAAGCTCGAGTTTGTCTTGAATCAGTTGGTAAACCTTTTCAAGCAGAACCGGCACTACATTTTCACGCGCGGTCATATTCACACTCCACATTAGAATTGTTGTTTTGTAGGGGGACTTAGTAGCTAGGTTGTTACCTTAGAAACTAAGCATAGGTAATGCATGTGCCCATTGTAAAAGCATAATTACAAATGTTTAACAACTAATCGTAGTGGTAAGAGGTGAAATGTCCGATTCTGTGACTAAGATTCCTATTTAACTCTCTGCAAATACAATACATCACAGAGTTTCTAACTTAAGAAACTTATTATTTTGGTCAGTTGTTAGTCTAAACTGGCCTCTAACGCCCAATTGACTAAGAAATGGTCTAAATCTCGCGGCGGGTAACTGCAAACGCAAACCGTTGTGTGTGACAACTTGAACAACACTTGCCGCACCAGAATAATGAGATAAAAACGTTTGATATGAAATGTTGAGATTGAAGTAGTAATAGTTCATGAAGTGAAAACTAAGTGACATAAACAAATAAGGTGGTCTAAATGACCACCCTATTGTTTTGTTTACTATTCGTCTAGTGCTTTAGTCACTTTTTCGAATAGATCTTTAGCAAGATTATCCATTGCTTTGAGCTTTTCAAGTTCTGCACGAATCATTGCTTGGCGAGCTTCATCGTATTTACGGAACTTAAGCAAAGGATCAATCATTCGAGAAGCTACTTGTGGGTTCGAATCATTTAGTTGGCGAAGAATTTCACCGGCAAACTGGTAACCTACACCGGATTTATCATGGAAACGTACAGGGTTCGCACTTAAGAACGAGCCAATTAAGCTGCGCGTACGGTTCGGATTTTTCAAACTAAATGTTTCGTGGTTCATGGTTGCTTTTACTTTTTCAAGAGCATCCTCTGCAGGATTGCTACCTTGAAGTGCAAACCACTTATCCATAACCAAACCATCGTGCTTCCATTTATCGCTATAATCAGCCATAAGTGCTTCACGACACTCGAGCTGAGCGTTATTTGCGGCACTCATCGCAGCAATCGTATCTGTCATGTTATTTGCAGATGCGTACTGCGCGTTGACTAAATCATTACCTTTTTCCGTATATGCTAGGTACTGAAGGCAACGGTTACGTAAAGCACGCTTGCCAATTGCAGCATGGTCGATCGTATACTCTGTTTGCTTAAGCGTGTGATAAGTCGCACTTAGCTCATCTTCTAATTCCTTAGAAAGTGACACTGTAATGCTGTTTAGCACTTTGTCTACGGCATCGATATCAATTTGCTGGTACCAACCAGTAATCTCATTGATTGAAGGCATAGAGAAAACTTGAGCACAGAAAGCTGGCTCAAGCGTTTCATCCAACAGCACACCGCGGAAAGCATCTATCACACCTTCAGAAAGCGATACTTCTTGTCCCGCTTGAACATTTTTCACATTCTGACGAATGTATTTAGCCAATAGCATTTGGCTAGCATCCCATCGAGCAAAATCGTTCGTTGCGTGCTTCATCAAGAAGACTAACTCGTCATCGCTGTAATCGTATTCTAATTTGACTGGTGCCGAGAATTCACGCAACAAAGATGGCACTGGCTGTTCTTCGACATTTTCAAATACGAACGTTTGCTTATCTTGTTTAATATCCAGCACGTTATGAACAGATTCACCGTTACTCATCAGTGGGATAACTTGACCTTTCGAATCATACAACTCGATATCGAACGGAATATGCAGCGCTTGTTTTTCTGCTTGGTCTTGCGTCGGCTCCGTAAATTGCTCTACCGTTAGTGCGTAAGTTTTTGCATCAGCGTTGTATTCGCTATTTACGCGTAGCGTTGGTGTACCCGATTGGCTGTACCACAAACGGAACTGTTTTAAATCAACACCGGTGGCATCTTCCATTGCAGAAACAAAGTCTTCACACGTCGCGGCGGTACCATCGTGACGTTCAAAATAAAGTTTCATTCCTTTTTGGAAGCCCTCTTCGCCAAGGAGTGTATGATACATGCGAATAACTTCGCTGCCCTTTTCATACACCGTTAGCGTGTAGAAGTTATTCATCTCAATGACTTTGTCAGGACGAATCGGGTGAGACATTGGGCTTGCATCTTCCGCAAATTGAGGACCACGAATAATACGTACGTTATCAATACGGTTATCAGCACGAGAGCCTAAGTCAGAAGAGAATTCTTGGTCACGGAATACGGTTAAGCCCTCTTTTAGACTTAGTTGGAACCAATCACGACAAGTGACACGGTTGCCAGTCCAGTTGTGGAAGTACTCATGACCTATCACAGCTTCGATGCCTAAATAATCACGATCTGTCGCAGTTTGATCGTTCGCCAGAACATATTTTGAGTTAAAAATGTTCAAGCCTTTGTTTTCCATTGCACCCATGTTGAAGAAATCAACAGCAACGATCATGTAAATATCCAGATCGTATTCCAGGCCAAAGCGTTCCTCATCCCACTTCATCGAGTTGATCAGCGATGTCATCGCATGACCTGCACGATCTAAGTTACCTTTATCAACAAAGATTTCTAAATCAACACTGCGACCTGACATCGTTGTATATTTGTCACGCAATACATCAAAGTCGCCTGCAACAAGGGCGAACAAGTAAGCTGGTTTTGGATGCGGATCCTGCCATTGAACCCAGTGACGACCGTTCTCTGCATCGCCTTCTGCAATTCGGTTACCATTGCTCAGCAAATATGGGTAAGCAGCTTTATCTGCGATCACTTTTGTTGTGTATTTTGCTAGAACATCCGGACGGTCTAGATAGTACGTGATACGGCGAAAGCCCTCAGCCTCACACTGAGTACAAAATGCGCCGCCTGATTTGTACAAACCTTCGAGTGCTGTATTCGCTTCAGGATCAATTTTGGTGACGATTTCAAGTTCAAACTCGGATGGAAGATCGGTCAGTACCAGCGATGACTCCTTCACCTCGTGATGAGCCCAATCCTCACCATTTACTTTTACAGCGCGTAGCTCAAGCCCTTCGCCATCGAGTTCTAGCGTTGTTGTATCGCTTTTTTGAGCAACTTTTGATATCGCCGTAACGATTGTGTCATTGTCATATAGATCAAAAGTAAGATCGATATCAGTAATCGCATGAGATGGCTCTTTATAATCTTTACGATATTTGGCCTGGGGAGCTTGAGACATGAGCATAAATCCTTGTATGTCGAACAACAAAAATACCAGACTGCATGATCAAAAATGCAGTTCTGGTATCACTATATAAGCTATTTGTAGGGGTTGTGGTATCAGAATACAAGTCTTTCCATCAAAAAACGGAGCTTTTAGTGCTCTAGCTCCGTTTTTTGATTAACATTTAAACAACATTAATGACTTACCGTACGCACGCGTAATTTGGCGCATGTTAAAGGCATCATGGCGTAACTCTATTGAGTACGGCGTACATATCACCATTGGAATCTTCGATCGTTAGCTCATTCTTGTTGAGCTTATACGTGGTTCCATGCTCGCCATTTTCATACAACAGAACCAGAAACTCATCTTCTGTGTAAAACACACCTTGTTTGATGGCCTCATCCCCTTCTTCGTTCGAAACCCTAAACATGAACACGAAATCAGGTTGAAGTATCAAATCCATCTGATTAATGTTGTTTGCCACAAGACCGTCGCCAGATACGTGAGAGCTAGACCAAATACCTGCAAGTGAATTGGATAATCCCTTAGTGAATGTTACACCATTAAGATCAAGCGTATTATGGTTGTTGCGATAGGCATAAATTTGAGGCTCGTCGGTGTTTAAACCAAGAACGATGGTGTCTTCATTTGCGTTATACAGCCCTTCCCAATGGTCAACGGAATAGTCTTTCTTTTGAATATCAATAGAAAAGCTGTAGTCAGAACCTAATGAGAGTTTGATCGCGCGAAAGTTTTCAGCCGACTCTTCGGGGTTTGGGTTCATTAAATACCAGTCTCCGATGAGAAACGGCGTGTCAAAGTGACTTAATTCATCTTCTCTGGTGTTTTCTCCACCAAACACACTAAAGCAGCAAAAGCTAAGTAAAATAAAGAACCACTTCATATCGGCATCCTTATCGTTTTCTTTTAGCTTAGCCAGTAGTCCTCACTTTCGCGAAATTTTAGATGTAGATCACGTAAATTATTGGGGGAAAATAAGCGAATATCTTGCTCGATATCGAGACAGCGGAAGACAAAAAGGCATAAAAAAAGAGTGAATCTGAAAGACTCACTCTTTTTATTCTAAATTGCCAGTTATTATGACTGATTTTCCTGCTTAAGTAGATCGACCATAATCGCGACAGACTCATCTAAATAAACATCAGGAGCCTCGTAGTCTTTTGGTATGTCATCCAATGTTTTGAATGCTTTTTTACCCAAAGCAACTTGACGTTCATTTATGCGTTGTAATCGAAGGGCTTCCGCTTTATCCGATTCAGCTTTACGAACTTTTTCGTTCAAAGACAAAGTATTATCGTCTTTTTCTTTACGATATTTCTCGATGTCTTCATTGATAAAGCGGAACTCCATCTCATCAGAAATACGCTTGTTATGAAGAGCAGTAAGTTTTTCAACTAAGGCGTCGTTACTTGGAAACGTTTGATATTGTGCTTTATCAATCTGATCCCAAGGTAAAGCATTGTCTTCAACACTTTCACCAGTTTCAGAAGCCTCAATTGGCGTTGGGTACGAAATATCTGGTGCAACACCACGATTTTGCGTACTTCCACCGTCAATACGATAAAATTTCTGAATCGTGTACTGAACATAACCTAGCTCTTTATCGAACAGATCATAAATATGATTCAGTGAACGATGTTGCTGAACTGTACCTTTACCGAAAGAGTTTTCACCTAAGATGATTGCACGATTATAATCTTGCATTGCCGCTGCAAAAATTTCAGATGCTGAAGCACTGTAGCGGTTAATCAATACCGTCAATGGGCCATCATAACTCACTTTTCCATCGGTATCGGCATTCACCTTGATGCGGCCATAGCTGTCACGAACTTGAACTACAGGGCCTTCTTTAATGAATAAACCTGTCAATGCCGTCGCTTCTGTTAGCGCACCACCACCATTGTTACGTAGATCAACGATTACGCCGTCAACGTTTTTGGTTTTCAACTCAGCTAGTAATTTATCGGTGTCTTTCGATAAGCCGACGTAGAAACTTGGTACTTCTAAAATACCAATCTTCTTACCGTCTTTTTCGATGATTTCTGACTTAACCGCACGATCTTCTAAGCGAACTTTGTCACGAACAATTGTGACAATGTAACTCTTCGCATCGTTACCTTCTGGCAAGATCTGTAGATTAACCTTTGTGCCTTTCGGGCCTTTGATTAACTGAACAACATCATCCAGACGCCAACCGATCACGTCGACAATTTCTTCACCGTCTTGTCCAACACCAGTGATTCGGTCCCCTTCACCAAGTTGCTTACTCTTCGACGCCGGACCGCCAACAACAAGTGAACGAATTACTGTGTAATCGTCTGTCATTTGCAAAACGGCACCGATGCCTTCTAGAGAAAGGTTCATTTCCGATTGGAATTGCTCGGCATTACGTGGAGAAAGGTAGCTTGTATGAGGGTCAACCTGTCGCGCGAAGGCATTCATATACAACTGAAATGCGTCTTCATTGTTGGTCTGTGTGATGCGCTTCATCGCGTTGTTATAACGCTTCTCTAAAACTTCTTTAATCTCTGGCCACTCTTTGCCAGTCAGTTTCAGATTTAACGCGTCATATTTCACACGCTTGCGCCACAACTCGTTAAGCTCTGCTTCGTCTTTTGGCCATGCGGCCTCAGAGCGGTCTAACTCTATCTCGTCATCGGTATCAAACTTGATCTCTTCATCGAGTAGAGTTAACGCATAAGCAAAGCGATCGAAACGCTTCTGCATTGAGAGGTTGTAAACATCAAAAGCAATTTGGTTGTTGCCCGATTTAAGCTGATCATCAAGCTCGACTGACCAATTTTTAAATGAGTCGATGTCTGCTTGAGTGAAAATATTTCTATTGTAATCAAGCAACTCTACATAGCGTTCAAAGATCGCTTTAGAGAAATCATCATTGAGGCTGAAGTGCTTATAATGAGAGCGGGTAAATCGCGAGGTGACTCGTTTGCTAGCTGTTTCATGCTGAACTTCAGGAGAAAGAACTGGCAAGTCATCTTTATGTAGTTTGGCTTCAAGAGCCTGAGCTGATGCTGCTAGCCATAAGCTAGCAGCAATCAGGGTCACTTTTGAACGGCAATTCATGCGTAGGAGTATCTCCTTTATGCGCGCAAGTGCTCCGCTTTCACAACCATTTGTAGGCCGTTAGCAAGTTGAACACGTACATCATCCTTATTGATTTCAACAATGGTCGCTGCCATGTTTCCTTTGCCCATGTTCACGTTAACTGCGTTACCTACTGTGATTTCATCAGCATTTAGAGCGCGCGTTTCTACAGGCTTAGTTGGTTTTTGTACTTTTGGTTTATTAGTACGACGAGGCTGTTGAGGCTTTTTAGCCGCAGGTTTCGCTTTCGCCTTACCCTCTTCACGAGCTTTTTGTGCTTGTTCTTTACGACGAGCCTGAACTTTCGCCTTGCTTTCTGCAAGTGTCGCTTTCGCGTGTTCAACGTGCTCTTCTTCTAGCTCACCACAAGGGTTGCCATCTAGGTCTACACGTACTGCACCTGGTTTTACACCGTGTAGGTAACGCCATGATGAAGTGTACTGTCTTAACGCTGCACGAAGCTGTGTTTTGCTTACTTTTTCGTCTTCATTTAGACGTTCCGCAAGATCTTGAAAAATACCAATTTTCAGAGGTTTTGCTTCACCTTCTAAAGTAAAGCACTTAGGGAAACATTCAGCAATATATGCAATAACTTCTTTGCTGTTTTTTAACTTTTCAGTCATGAGGGGTCCTGATTTGAGCGGATTTCCGCGAGCATTAAGAAAAAATATTCTCGTATTATAGTGACATGCCAAGGAAAAACCACACTCGAAGGCTAATTTATGCGTCGTTCGCGTGTGAATTAAGCAGCTTTTCTACTTCAACCATGAAATGAGTGAGACCTTCTTCGTCTGTTTCATTAAATCGGCCAATACTTGGACTATCAATATCAAGTACACCAACCACCTTTCCATTAATAGAAAATGGAATCACAATTTCTGAATTGCTCGCTGCATCGCACGCAATATGCCCCTCAAATTCGTGAACGTCGTATACTCTTTGTATAGTATTAGTTTGTGCAGCAGTACCGCAGACGCCTCGACCCATTGGGATACGAACACAAGCTGGTTTTCCTTGGAACGGACCAAGAACAAGCTCTTCACCTTTTGTTAGGTAAAAGCCTGCCCAGTTAAGATCGTCAAGTTCCATGAAAAGCAATGAGCTCAAGTTTGCTAGGTTCGCAATAAAGTCTGGTTCAGACTCAATTAGAGCAACAGCTTGTTTGGTTAGTCTTTGGTATTGTTCTAAGTTCATATTAACTTCCTACTTACTATAAAAGCTTCCATTCTCAATGTATGGCGCTAAAATGCAGCCCTACTTTATAATAGGACTTATTCTCAATTACAATGCTTCTGAAAAATGACACTATTAGCCGTTCTTGGTTGATAACACAAGTAAAAAAGCACAAGTCCAAGCTGATCATAGCGAACTTGATAGCGGTGCTTGCAACCTTGATTAGTGTTCCAATTCCCCTCCTCATGCCTTTGATGGTTGATGAGGTCTTATTGGACCAACCTGCAAAAGGCTTAGATGCCATGAATGCCATTCTCCCTGAAGCGTGGCACACTCCGACAGGCTATATTTTCTTCACCCTGTTCTTGGTTGTTCTTATGCGAGCTGCGAGCCAAGGATTAAATATCCTTCAAAGCCGACAATTTACGCTTGTTTCAAAAACCATCACGTTTGAGATGCGCAGTAAAATGATCGACAAACTCGGCCGTATCAGCATCCGACAATACGAAACCAAAGGTAGCGGAGGAATCAACGCACACCTTATCACTGACATTGAGACCATTGATAAATTTATTGGTTCTACGTTAGCAAAATTCGTTATCAGTTTTCTGACTGTTATTGGTACTGCTATCGTTCTACTTTGGCTCGATTGGCGACTTGGTCTGTTTATCCTGTTAGTTAACCCTATTGTCATTTACTTCTCACGTAAACTAGGCAGTATGGTTAAACATCTGAAACGGAAGGAAAATCATTCTTTTGAAATTTTCCAAAACCGTTTGGTTGAAACATTAGATGGAATCTACCAACTACGCGCAGCCAATAAAGAGCGAGAATTCCTCCAACAACTCAAAGACAGTGCGAACCAAGTTCGCGTTGATGCAGACAAGTATGCTTGGCAATCTGAAGCGGCTGGTCGCGTTTCTTTCCTTCTCTTTTTGATCGGCTTTGAATTATTCAGAGCTGTCGCAATGTTAATGGTCATGTTCAGTGACCTTACTATTGGCCAAATATTTGCCGTTTTTGGTTACCTATGGTTCATGCTGTCTCCTGTTCAAGAGTTGCTTGGGATTCAGTTTTCTTGGTACAGCGCTAAAGCCGCATTAAAACGCATCAACGACTTATTAGAGTTAGAAGAAGAGCAGAGACCGGTTCCTAAGGTAAATCCTTTCAAAGAAGGTAGAGAAGTTGACGTTAAAGTAGAAAACATTAATTTCTCTTACAATAATGAAAACAAAGTCCTAGATAATCTTTCTTTACATATGCCGGCAGGAAAGAAAGTGGCGTTAGTTGGTGCAAGCGGCGGTGGTAAGTCGACCTTGATACAATTACTTATTGGGGTTTACCGTCAAAACTCCGGTAGCATTCGCTTTAATGATGAATTAACAGAAGATATTGGCTTTGAAGTAATTCGCGACAAAATTGCCGTGGTATTACAGCAACCTATACTATTTAACGACACCTTGAGGCATAATCTAACGCTTGGTGGTAATTTTGACGAAATGTCACTTTGGCGTGCGCTTGAAGTGGCTCAGCTGCAAGATGTAATTTCTCAACTTAACCACGGCTTGGATACTCAAGTTGGTCGTAATGGCATTCGTTTGTCAGGAGGTCAACGACAACGGCTTGCCATTGCCAGAATGGTGCTGAGTAATCCTCAATTTGTAATTTTAGACGAAGCCACGTCTGCGCTAGATACCGCTACTGAAGCGGCTTTACACAAAGCACTGACCGAGTTCTTACGTGGTAGAACAACATTAATCGTTGCGCACCGACTATCCGCTGTTAAACAAGCCGATTTGATCTACGTGCTTGAAGATGGGAAAGTGACGCAAACAGGTACTCATGGTGAGTTAGTTGAGCAAGAAGGCTTATATCAAACCTTATATGGGGGCATACAGTCCCACGCTTAAATCGTTCAAGCTAGAGAGGTCGTTATGACCTCTCTGTCTAAGCACGCCATGCAACCCAATAACGTACGTTTGTGCCAAGGTTGTGAATTGCCTGTCGACATCGTCGACTTACCCCATGGCAAAAATGCACACTGCCCTCGTTGTGGTACGCAATTATATCGCGGAGGTAGCCCTAGCCTCTCTGGTAATCTAGCCGTCGCGATAACCTGCATCCTACTATTTATTCCATCGCACTTTTTTAACTTTATTAGCATCCGACTCTTTGGTGTGATGATTCCGGCAACCCTACCTTCAGGGATGATCACATTGATGGAAGAAGGATTTGTTCTTCTTTCATTGCTCATTCTATTTTGTAGCTCTCTTGCGCCACTGACGGTTTGTGTTTCAGTGGTAACGGCGCATATTTCTTTACATCAACGATGGTTCCGTGGGCTTCGTATCTCACTGTGGCTAATTCAACATTTCAAGCATTGGGTTATGTTGGATGTGTTCTTAGTTAGCATCGCCATTTCCTGTTTTAAACTCCAAGATTATTCCGACATTTTCGTCGGTCCAGGGTTAATTGGTCTGGTTCTTTTGCAGATATTTACCGTTTTGTTAGTTTCAAGAATCAGCGTGCGTCGTTATTGGGAAGCTTGGAAGCCAGAAAGTTTATATGCTTTTGAGCATAAAGATGTGCATTGCCATGAATGCCACTTGTCCCAACCTGAAGGTGACCATTGCCAGCGTTGTCATCACGAGTTATATCATCGTAAGCCAAACTCCATTCAGAAAACATGGGCTTACCTCATCGCAGCAACGGTCGCCATCTTCCCTGCTAACCTGATCCCTATTTCCATCTTGCTTACCAATGGTAAGCGTTTGGAGGACACTATTTTTTCAGGCGTGGCTGGTTTGGTAAAAAGCGGCATGTATGGAATCGCTGCGATCATTTTTGTTGCCAGTATCGTTGTACCGGTGATTAAAATACTTGGGCTCGCCTACATCATGCTTTGCATCCAATTCAAACGTTCGGTGTTTAAGAGACAACGAATGATGGTTTACTTTGTTGTTAAATGGATCGGTAAATGGTCTGTGATGGATTTGTTTGTTATTTCTATCATGATGACGTTAGTCGATCGTGGTCAGATACTGGATTTCACACCAGGATATGGCGCGGTAGCATTTGGTGTTGTCGTTGTATTGACCATGCTTGCAGCAGAAAGTATTGATCCAAGGCTAATCTGGGACCAAACAAGCCCAAAACAATCAGAAAAAGAGTCAATGAATGAGTGATCAGAACAGTTCTCAAACGTCATACGTACCAGATGTAAAGCGGAGTAAAGGCATATCTCCTCTTTGGCTGTTGCCAATTTTGACCATGGTCTTAGCTGGCTGGCTTGTTGTGAAGTCGATACACGATGCAGGACAACGAGTGCAAATCTATTTTTCTGATGCCGCTGGTCTTGTCGCCGGCCGAACCACTATCCGTTACCAAGGATTAGAAGTCGGCATGGTAAGAGACATTAACCTCACCGAAGATCTCGGCAGTATTTATGTCGATGCTGATATCTATCCTGAAGCTGCAAAGTTACTGAACGATAAAACACGCTTTTGGTTAGTAAAACCAACAGCTAGCCTAACGGGAGTTTCCGGACTGGATGCGCTCGTCTCAGGTAACTACATCTCGATTCAACCCGGAGATGGTCAAGAGTTTGAGACAACATTCCATGCGTTAGACTCTGCCCCAACAGATTTACGCGTTTCTCAAGGTTTGAATATTAAGCTCAAAAGCCGTGATTTAGGTGGTGTATCGGTTGGCTCTCAAATTGTTTATAAGAAAATCCCAATCGGTGAAGTGTACAGTTACCAGCTAGATGAAGATGCAAAATCTATCACTATTCAAGCCAACATTCAGGATCAATACCGACATATCATTAACAACCGCAGTCGATTCTGGAACGTCAGTGGAATTGGTGCCAGCATCGGTTTTGAAGGTGTCGATGTAAGACTAGAAAGCATGAGTGCCTTACTAGGTGGCGCCATCGCCGTCGACTCTCCGGATGATGGTGAGCCTGTAGAAGAGAACACCGAGTTCCGTTTGTATAAAGATTTGAAAACTGCTGGTCGAGGCATCGCGGTTAAAATCGTCCTACCTGATGACAGCAAGATCAGCGGAGAAGGCGCTCCAATTATGTATCGCGGAATCGAAATTGGCCAAGTTACGGACTTGAGCCTTTCCGAAGGCCGAGAAGTGATATTGGCGTCAGCGGCAATTCAACCCGCTTTTAGTGACATGCTGACGACAGGTACTCGATTTGTTTTAGAAGAAGCAAAAGTGTCCCTTTCTGGTGTTGAAAACATTGCTAATTTAGTGCGAGGAAACTTCTTAACGATCGTGCCGGGCGCAGGTGAACGCTCTCGCCGCTTTACTGCCATTCGTAAAAACGTGTTTAACCAACAGCAAGAAAAGTCCATCGCGATTCGGTTGGTGTCCGACAATTCGTTTGGCCTAGATAGCGGTGCCAATGTACTTTATAAAGGCATCGTTGTTGGTTCAATCATCAAAGTGGGCCTAGTTAAGGAAGATAAAAAATCACAACACGAAGTATTTATGGATGTATTGATTGACCATGAATACAAACATCTGATCAAATCAAACAATCGTTTTTATGTAACCGGCAGTGCATCAGCAGAGTTAACTGAATCCGGGCTCAGCGTTACCGTTCCTCCAGCAAAGCAGTTGTTAACCGGGTCAATTAGTTTTGTGAGCGAAGGCAAGCAGGATATTCAAAAAGAGTATCAGCTGTTCCAAAATGAATCATTGGCTGAATTGGCGCAGTACAATCAAAGTGGCTCTAGGGCGCTAACACTATTTGCTTCTGAATTGCCGCCGATTTCCAAAGGCAGTCCTCTACTCTATCGTAATCTTCCAGTTGGTAACGTCTCCGATTTCCAACTAGTTGATGGCGGAGTACTAATTAAGGCTACCATCGAAAACCGCTTCGCTTATCTTGTAACGCCACAAACCGTTTTTTGGAATCGTTCAGGGATCGAGATAGATGCATCATTAGCCGGAGTTAGTGTGAAAGCGCACCCTTTAAAATCGTTAATCGAAGGTGGCATCGCTTTTGACTCCGTACCAGGCGTTGAAAACAAAATCGGAGAAAACTGGAAGCTGTATTCTGATCAAAAAACCGCTCGCAAGTTTGGGCGCGTCATTGCTTTAGAAACCGACGGTTCGCAAGAGATTGCTAAAGGAATGCCGATTGAATATCAAGGTGTTAAAGTTGGTGAAATCACTCTGGTTGTACCGAATTTTCGTCGTAACATGGTTGAAGTCACTGCAAGAATCCTACCTGAATACGTAGAAAACATTGCAGTTGAAGGTTCACATTTTTGGCTAACTGAACCAGAAATTGGTTTAGGTGGCGTTAAAAACCTCGGAGCGTTGGTGTCGAAATCCATCAGTGTTGAACCAGGTAAAGGTAAAGCCAAATTTGATTTTCAGTTAGAAAATAGTTCAGAACGCGTGCATGGAATCATGTTTACGTTACAAAGTGAACAAAGAGGCTCAGTACAAGTCGGTACCCCTATTCTTTACCGCCAGATGGAAGTTGGCCAAGTGACCGACGTAAGCCTAGGAGAATTTGCTGATCGCATCGTCACGACTATCAAAATACAGCCTGAATATGCTTACCTCGTTCGTCAAAACAGCGTGTTTTGGAATGTTTCAGGAGTAGATGTCTCCATCGGGCTTACTGGCGCGAACATCAAAGCAGGCACATTTGATAGTTTAGTTCGCGGAGGAATTGCGTTTTCAACGCCAGAGCAATCGACTATTCCACCAGCGGCAAAAAGTGGGCAATCTTTCTTTTTGTATCCACAAGCTGAAGAAGGTTGGACTCAATGGCGTACTGCGATTCCTAAGCCGTAGAATAAAGCTCAATTCACGTACAATTGAAGTTTGAGTACCTTAAAAGAGCAGCAATCGCTGCTCTTTTTTATTGCTCGGCCCTTGTCACTATTCGTTTCTGCTTCGCTTTCGTATATTATTTGCCACAAATTCTGCAAACGAGATCCCACATTGCATCCTAATGTTTACATCCCAGACGCGTTTCTGGAAAAAATCCAAACCATCCTTCCTGCTCACCTCAACATGGAAGACTTTATCGCTTCGTGCCAAAAGCCACTGCGCAAAAGTATTCGAGTTAATACGTTGAAGATCAGTGTTGAAGCGTTTCTAGAACGAGCAGAAACAAAAGGCTGGAAGCTTTCTCCTGTGCCTTGGTGTGACACAGGTTTTTGGATTGAAGCGGATGAGTCAGTTGTACCATTAGGCAACACAGCAGAACACATGTCTGGCTTATTCTACATTCAAGAAGCCAGTTCGATGATGCCGGTATCTGCTCTGTTTATGAATGATGAATCTTACGATGCCGTGTTAGATACCGCAGCCGCTCCAGGCTCAAAAACCACTCAAATTGCAGCTTTAATGAACAACGAAGGTGTACTTGTGGCCAATGAATACGCCGCAAGTCGTGTAAAAGTACTGCACGCTAATGTGGAACGTTGTGGGGTACGTAACGCCGCACTAAGTAACTTCGATGGACGCGTTTTTGGCGGTTGGCTACCAGAACAATTTGATGCGGTTTTGCTCGACGCGCCTTGCTCTGGAGAAGGCACCGTTCGCAAAGACGAAGATGCGATGAAAAACTGGACGCAAGCTTCTGTACTCGACATCGCTGACACACAGAAAGATCTTATTGAAAGCGCCTTCCATGCATTAAAGCCCGGTGGTGTGATGGTTTACTCAACATGTACGCTCAGTACAGAAGAAAACCAACAAGTTTGTCATCACTTGAAAGAAACCTTTGGGGATGCTGTAGAGTTTGAAAGCCTTGAGAACTTGTTTGAAAACGCAGAGGCAGCTCTAACTGAAGAAGGCTTTTTGCATATTTTCCCGCAGGTCTACGACTGTGAAGGGTTCTTTGTTGCAAGAATTCGCAAACTGGCTGCTGTTGAGGCGCCAGAAGTCAAAAAGCGCATGGGGACATTCCCCTTTGCTAAAACTTCAAAAAAAGAATCGACAGAAATTGCTCAACAACTCCAAAGCGCGTTAGGTATTAAACTTCCAAATGACAGTTCTGTATGGCTTCGCGATAAAGATGTCTGGTTATTCCCTAATGCTTTAGAAGCGATGATAGGCGAATTACGCTTCTCCCGTATGGGTATAAAGATCGCGGAAGCCCATAAAAATGGCTACCGTTGGCAACACCAAGTCGCGACTGCCCTGGCGACAGGTTCTGAAAGCAACGCCATTGAACTCAGTATTGAAGAAGCGCGCGAATGGTACATGGGGCGTGATGTTCGCCCACAAACCATTCCTGAGGGAATGAAAACAGGTAAAGGCGAAGTGCTTGTCACCTATCAAGGCGCAGTTATTGGCCTTGGCAAGTGGGTAAGCAACCGAATAAAGAATGGTCTCCCTCGCGAATTAGTACGAGATAAGAACTTATTTTAAAAGACGCAACGAACCATAAATAAATGAAAAGCCATCGTATTTGCGATGGCTTTTTAATTCGTAAGTATGAAAGCAAGTGGGCTCGCTAGCGATCCGGACACGCTGTACTAAACTAGTTGTATCAAAGTAATGCTTTGATGTGGCATTTCTCTCTATGTTCACCAACAAAATTATTGTTGGACAAGTTTAGCGCAGGCTCTGCGGAGCCGTTTCCCCTAGGCCCAAAAAAAGGAAAAGTTTGGGCCGTTTTTTTGGCTGCAGATCCGCTATACGTGAGTTAGGACTACGCTAGACGAATACCGTCTTTCTCAATGACAATTTTACCCTGCTTGTATAAGCCACCGATGGTCTTTTTATAAGTCCCTTTACTTGTGCGGAAAGCATCAAAAATCGCTTCAGGAGACGACTTGTCATTCAAAGGCAAAAATCCGCCTTTCTTCTCTAGCAGGTCAAGGATCTTACTAGAAAGATCGTCCATTTTCGCCACACCAACTTTTTGTAGAGCAAGGTCGATTTTGCCATCTTCACGAATGTGCTTAATAAAGCCTTTCAGCTTTTTACCGATGTAAAGCTTACCAAAAACATCCGATGGGAAAATCATGCCCCAATGCTTACCGTTAACGATAGCTTTATAACCAAGTTGACTACGCTCTGCGATGATCAAATCAACTTGCTCGTTAACTTCATAATTCGCTGGAGTTTTATCTAACCATTTATTGAACTTAGTCGTACCAACAATGCGACCTGACGCTTTGTCGGTATAAACATACACTAAAATGGTTTGTCCGGCAGAGAAGCGAGTGCGTTGCTCACTAAAAGGAATCAGTAAGTCCTTTTCTTTGATGCCCCAATTTACAAAAGCACCTGTCGCATTCACACCCTCAATCTTCATTAAACCCCATTCACCCACTTGGGCAATTGGTCTTTCAATGGTCGCAGCAAGTTGGCTTTCTGAATCGAAGTACAGAAATACGTCTACATGCTCACCAATTTCAGTACCCTCTGGTACATACTTACTAGGTAGTAGAACAGAACCGTAATCATCGCCATCCAGAAATACGCCAAAATCAGCCTTTTTAATGACTTCTAAGCTGTTAATTTGACCAATTTTAATCATTGATTTTGTCTCTTTTTAAATTTACGTGGAATTATACCTAAACTAACAAGAAAATCAGAGAGAAAAGCATAGTGCTCTGTTATGCTGTTGTCGTTCAGCTATATGCCCCAGTCACTCTTTTAGCACTCTTATACTTATCTGCTCAACGGAACGCATAAGTTAAGAATGCTTTAGCAAAGTCAGGAGCTTTCTTTGGTCACCGTCGATAAACAAGACTCAATAACATTAAAAATCAGTCATGCACTCGCAAAGAGCAAAAGTGTCGACCTAGATATTTACTTTTTTATACCTGGTGAGCTTGGTTTAAACGCCGATATCATCAGTGAATCCGAATTTTATTACACCTCAATAACACAGCAACGATCTTATTACAGTACTGAAATCCTTCTTCCGCTAGTACACAGTCGACTTGCCAAACGTGGACGCCTGTCGAATCAGCAATACCGAGTAAGTTTGAGTTTGTTCGCTTACCAATACGTTATCGCGCTAGACAAAGCGGTAGCAAGTTTAAACAAACATGAGAACAACTCCGTAACGGAAGATGAAGTGGACGAAGTTATCGAGCTCACGCTTGAGATCTTAAAGCGCTTGCGGCGTTCTATTCCTTACGAAGAGAACTTAAAACGCTACTACGTTAACATCGATAACTATCTGTCTTGGTATACCGAGCAAAAGTTCCTGTCACTGGTGGCCCACCTACCACGTGAAGGCGACTATGGCACGATCAAGAAGCGCCTGATCACGCTATGTGAGAAAGAGCAAGCCCATCGTAAACTCAACAAATACAACTCATCAAGAGTCGTTGAAGACGTTACTCGCTTATCTAACAAAATGCGCTTGCTAAGGCGATTGATTGAACACCCTATCGTGCTTCGTGAAGAAACCATATCGATGGGTAACAACATCAAGCGTGCAATCAAAGGCATTGCAACCGGTTTAGTTATGGTTGTCGTGACCTCTACCGTGATTCTCGCTCGCGATTATCTGGGGGAAATTTCTGCCTCATTCATTATCGCGATGTCTTTTATTTACGCTTTACGAGAAATCTTTAAAGATGATTTACGCGATGCTATGTGGCGATGGATCCGTAAAGGCAAGCCAAAATGGCGTAAGAAGTATGTTGATCCAACGACGAAAAAAGTGGTTGGCAAAAAATTGGAGTGGCTCGATTATCGTACCTTAAGTAGCTTGCCGGATAAGATTCAAAGAATACGTAAAAAACGCGTCGTTCAACGTGAAGAGCAGATTCTTCATTATCACGAGAAAACCGAAATGGCGACCTCTCTTTTCTTGAGTGGTTACGAACAAACGAGAGAAACATTGAACATCAGTTTACGCCCTATCATCCGCTTGATGGATAAAAGCTCAAATCGAGTTTACCGTTTAAATGAAGGTCAAGTAACCAAAGAGTCAGTAGAGAAACGTCATTTGCTCAATGTGATTGTCAAAGAGGACAACCACACCGATGAGCCTGTTTATTACCGCTGGAAAGTGGTCTTAAATCGCTCCAAAATCGTCTCTATCGAGAAGATTGAACTCAATTAAGCCAACGCCTTTAAACAAACGAGCCACAAACCACTAGGCAGCCTCTTTTCTTTGTTGGGCTGCTTTTTTTATCGAAAGAGTAAGCGAGAATTCAGCCATTGGCTCGTCACCATGTAAGTTAGGACACAGCGCGACAATTTTTACGTCACGATTTACTCGTTCACCTGTTGCCAAGGTGTGCTCGAGCATCTCATCAATGACATGACCATCGTTACAAACAAAGTGCACATCGGCTTCCGGGCGCTTTAAAAACTCGGCTTTCACACCTTTAAATGCTAGCGAGATCGCTTCTCCCTTTTCTTGCGCTTTACTCATAGCAAGAAAACCACCAGCAACATCAGCGCCAACGGCTAAAGCGCCGAAATACATGCTATTCAGATGGTTCTTCGTTCTTCTGCGCAATGGGATACGAACCTCAACATGCTTGCTATCTATCGCAATGATTTTAGGGTGGCAAAGCCAAATCAGCGGCACTTTTGAAAAGCCAAACAGATTTAGATACAAATTCGCACGACGTAGAGCTGATAACATTTTGGTCTCCTTACCAATCTAGTCAGACCAGTTAATCAACGAAAGAAATAGATGTCAAAGAAATGTTAACAAAAGCTCGATCTCACGAGTTATTTAACCCTCATAAAGTGACGGCGTCACCCGTAAGGTATGAAGTTTATCGCAGTTACTTAGATTACCTTACAGCGAGATAGATAAAATGGTTATAAATTCAAATGTATATATATTGATTTAATGATCAAGTTTTGTCATTTATACATAAGTCATTTAAATGAATACCTACACCTTTGTATACAATTCGGTATTTCCTGGCGAAGATTCCCGTGAAACGGTTTATTCCTGCCTGTAATTCCGTTATCTTTACCCCTTCGCAATAGAGAATAAAGCTATAACATGCCTATAAAAACAGATGAATTGAGAACCCAGCCTTTGGGTCCAATGCCTACCCCAGCAGAGCTAGGTAGTGTACATCCTATTACGGATGACGTTGCAGACCGTATCGCTCAATCTCGTCGTCAGATTGAAAACATTTTATCGGGTGAAGACGATCGCCTTCTTGCGATTGTAGGTCCGTGTTCTGTTCACGACACTGAAGCTGCCATTGATTACGCCACTCGCCTGAGTGAAATCCAAGACAAGTACAAAGACGAACTGTTTATCGTGATGCGTACTTACTTTGAAAAGCCTCGTACAGTAGTTGGTTGGAAAGGTTTGATTACGGACCCTAACCTAGATGGTTCTTACGCACTTGAAGCTGGTCTTCATAAAGCTCGTAAACTACTACTGGATATCAACAAGCTTGGTCTTGCGACTGCTACTGAGTTTCTTGATATGATCACTGGCCAATACATCGCAGATTTGATCACTTGGGGCGCGATTGGTGCTCGCACAACGGAATCACAAATTCACCGTGAAATGGCGTCGGCACTATCTTGCCCAGTTGGTTTCAAAAATGGCACAAATGGCAACGTAAAAATTGCAATTGATGCAATTCGCGCATCGAAAGCATCGCATTACTTCTACTCGCCAGATAAGAACGGTCGAATGACGGTTTACCGCACAAGTGGCAACCCTTACGGTCATATTATTCTGCGCGGTGGAGAAAAAGGCCCTAACTTTGATGAAGCATCAGTCAAACAAGCATGTGATGCTTTAGCTGAGTTTGGATTGCCACAACGTTTGGTTGTGGATTTCAGCCATGCAAACTGTCAGAAGCAACACAGAAAACAAATCGACGTAGCTCAAGACATTTGTAACCAAATTAAGTCAGGCAGCACTCGTATTGCGGGTATCATGGCAGAAAGCTTTATTCTTGAAGGCAATCAGCCAATGACTGACATCAATAACCTAACGTATGGTCAGTCTATTACAGATCCATGCCTAGGTTGGGAAGACACTGCTACAATGCTAGATATGCTGGCAAGCGCTGTTAAGTCCCGAAAGTCCCTATAACAAAATAATCAAGGAATCTTCATGCCATCGTTTGATATTGTTTCTGAAATCGATACGGTTGAACTACGTAACGCCGTTGATAACGCTAACCGTGAATTGTCTACTCGTTTCGATTTCCGCAACGTAAATGCGAGCTTTGAGCTAGTAGAAGAAAACGTAAAAATGTCTGCGGAAGGTGACTTCCAACTTAAGCAAATGCGCGACATTTTACGCGGCCACTTAGCGAAGCGTAACATTGACGCGAACGCAATGGATGCACAAGACCCAGACGTTACTGGTAAAAACTGGCACCAAACTCTGCTTTTCCGTCAAGGTATTGATACTCCAACGGCGAAAAAAGTAGTGAAACTTATCAAAGACGCAAAGTTAAAAGTACAAGCTTCTATTCAAGGCGACAAAGTACGTGTTACTGGTAAGAAACGCGACGACCTGCAAGCGACAATGGCAGCGATTCGTGAAGCAGAGATGGGTATCCCATTCCAGTTTAACAACTTCCGTGATTAATCAATCTGAGAAGTAAGTAAAAACGCCAGCGCATAATCCGCTGGCGTTTTTTATTGGCTTTTGTGTAACGAACTACGTATCCACTTTTAGCATTTGGCATTGCTAGATAACCAAGTCCTGCCCTTGCAGCAATACGAATTCGCTCGTTCCTTGTGGTATGAACACGCAAATTCGAAGCTTTTCAGCTTTAGCCTTGGCCAGCATATCCGAAAGCTCAGCAGCGCTCGAGAAAGCTTCTCTTTCTGCATCTCTGCGTATTAGTTCTAACACATTCGCTTCACATCGAGTTGAGTACAGAGCCAGCTCCGCTTGTTGCATATAGCGTACGGCTTTTATTGGCAACATCTCAACATCTTTCCCAACATGTATCCAAGTACAACTTCCCTTTTCATCTAAAGGTGTTGCCATGGTCGCTTGGTAAATTGCTTCTAACTCACGATTATCTCGCGCGTTTTCCACCTCGGGATTCGAGAAAAACTGCTCCCAAAACTTGCGGCGTAAATCGACGCTAGGCAGTGCCTCTTTAATTGAGTTTCGCTTTGAGTTAGCAAAATCCGCCATCAACCCCATGTTTTGTGGCAGTATCGATTCAAGCTTTTCACGGATGTTTCGAATTAAAACTGGCGAAGCTCCACCACTAGAGATAGCGATTTGGATGCGGCCACGATTAATCATTGACGGCGTGATGAAATCACAATAAGGCTTATCATCCACAACGTTAACCAAGATGCCTAGCTCTTTGGCATCTTTGTACACTTGGTGATTTAGCTCAGGATTGTCTGTCGTCGCCCACACTTGAACAAAGTTTTTAGTGACAATGTCACTCGAATAGAAACGTTGTACCCAGCGCAGTTGATGCTCAGAAGCAAGCTTAGACAGAAAATCAACCAACGTCGGAGAAACGATAGTCACATCCGCCCCAGCCTTTAGCAACGCTTCCACCTTTCGGCTTGCCACCTCACCACCACCCACGACGAGAACGGGTTTATTAATTAAATCTAAGAACAGAGGAAAATATCGCATTTCAATCCATGATTACTCTAATTAGCTGTTGTAGACCATGCTACCAAAAATGGGGCAAGCTCATCACCCTGTTTCGGCATCACAAATAATTTTTGTTTGAATTTTTACTGAACTTCACCTTGCTCAGCTAATGACAGTTTTAATAACAACTTTTTATTCTTTTGTATTGTTCACTCTTCTATTGATTGTTCTGATGCACCAAATTGTCCATGAATTGCACTATTTACAAACAATTAACATTTCGTCATTCTAAATCTCAAGGCACTTTGTAAGTTCTCTCAAAACTTCATTTAAATTATATATTTGAGAATTAACAGATCCTTTCCTACGCTTATAACTGGTTGATCTATCGAATGCCGTTTCTTCGAAAATCAATCACGTAGGACGATAACTCTAACGAATTGGACACGTTATTTCAGGTCACTCCTGATTAAACATGGATCATACAGGAAGGATACAAATGGCAAATAAACTCACAGTTCTTGCTTCCGTCGTAGCGGCTTCTACTGCGATGATGGCAACATCAGCTCAAGCAGCAGACACTACTCTGGACAAAGTCACAAAACAAGGCTTTCTTACTTGTGGCGTAAGTACCGGTCTACCTGGTTTCTCTAACCCTAACTCAAAAGGCGAATGGGAAGGTATCGACGTAGAATATTGCCAAGCACTGGCTGCAGCCGTTCTTGGGGATAAAACGAAAGTTAAATATGTACCCCTAACCGCAAAAGAACGTTTCACTGCGCTTCAATCTGGTGAGATTGATGTGCTTTCCCGTAACACGACCTGGACTCTCCACCGTGACACTGCACTGGGCCTAAACTTCGTAGGTGTGAACTACTACGACGGTCAAGGTTTTATGGTGAAGAAGGAACTTGGTATCTCAAGTGCTAAAGAGCTTGATGGTGCGTCGGTATGTGTTCAATCAGGTACAACAACCGAGCTAAACCTTGCAGATTATTTCCGCAACCAAGGCATGGCGTACAAACCAGTGGTATTCGACACAGCTGCGCAAACTTCGAAAGGTTTTGATGCGGGACGCTGTGACGTATTAACAACTGACCAATCTGGCCTTTATGCACTGCGTTTGAATTTGAAAGATCCGTCCTCTGCGGCCGTTCTTCCAGAAATCATCTCTAAAGAGCCACTAGGTCCAGTCGTTCGTCAAGGCGATGATCAATGGTTTAACATCGCTAAGTGGACATTGTCTGCGATGATTAACGCTGAAGAATACGGTATTAGTTCGAAGAATGCGGATGAAATGCTGAAGTCAACAGATCCAAACATCAAACGTATCCTCGGTGTTGATGGCCCTAAAGGCAAAGGTTTGGGTATTCGTGACGATTGGGGCTACCAAGTTATCAAACAAGTTGGTAATTATGGTGAAAGCTTCGAACGTACAGTCGGTACTGGTTCGCCGTTAGAAATCTCTCGTGGCGTTAATGCGCTATGGAATGCAGGCGGCTTTATGTACGCGCCACCAATCCGATAGAAAGAGTTAATCAGGGCGGTTCATGCCGCCCTTTTTCTTGATTATATCTCACTGTATGAGTAAGGATCGCTCATTGGATGGCGAAAAGCGCTCGCTTTGTGGAACGGCTTTAAAGGTTCGTAAGCCACTAGACATGAGAGCGTTATTCTTTAGCCAGCAAGGACGAAACTTCGTTATACAGGCCGATATCTATAACTAAGGTTTGAGGTTATCGCTGTATGAAACCGACACAAGATGCATCGCCAAGTACGATGTCCAAACCAAGCGGAAGCAAGAGCCTGATTTATAATCCTGCCTTTCGTTCTGCTATTTTCCAGATCATTGCCATTGCTGCACTGGTATTTTTCTTTTACACGATTGTAAACAACGCTCTCAATAACTTAGATGCTCGTGGTATTGCAACGGGCTTCGGTTTTCTGAATCAAGAAGCCGGGTTTGGTATTGGGTTAACATTAATTGAATACGATGAAACGTACTCTTACGGTAGAACATTTATCATCGGCCTTCTTAATACGGCGTTAGTCTCCGTATTAGGTATTATTCTGGCTACTGTGATTGGCTTTACCATGGGGGTTGCCCGCCTTTCTTCTAACTGGTTAGTTAGTCGTTTAGCGGCAGTTTATATCGAAACTTTCCGAAATATCCCCCTTCTTCTGCAAATATTCTTCTGGTATTTCGCTGTTCTTCAAGCATTACCCTCACCACGCCAAAGCTTAAGTCTTGGTGAAGCTATTTTCCTGAACGTTCGTGGCTTATATTTCCCTGCACCGACTATGGAACCTGGCAGTAGCTACGTTATTGCCGCGTTAATCTTCGGGGTAATCGCAAGCTTATTAATTAATGTATGGGCGAATAATAAGCAACGTCTCACTGGGCAACAAACCCCAATGGGAAGAATAGTTTTGGGTTTAGTTGTTGGCCTTCCATTGGTTGTGTACTTCCTTGCTGGTATGCCAATTTCACTGAATTATCCTGAACTAAAAGGGTTTAACTTCCGAGGTGGTATTAGCATTATTCCTGAATTGGCTGCGCTACTTTTGGCATTGAGTGTTTATACAGCTTCTTTCATTGCTGAGATTGTGCGCTCTGGTATTAATGCGGTTAGCCATGGTCAAACCGAAGCAGCGATGTCGCTAGGCTTACCACGCTCGAAAACTTTAAAGCTTGTTGTCATTCCTCAAGCGTTACGAATTATTATTCCACCTTTAACCAGTCAATATCTCAACCTCACCAAAAACTCATCGTTAGCGATGGCGATTGGTTACCCAGATCTTGTCTCTGTGTTTGCTGGTACTACCCTGAACCAAACGGGACAAGCGATTGAGATCATTGCGATGACGATGGGCGTGTACTTGACATTAAGTCTGATTACGTCTGCATTAATGAACTTGTATAACCGTAAAGTCGCGCTGGTGGAGAGATAATATGAGTACTCATCAATTTCAACCGGATCTCCCACCACCCGCCAATACTGTAGGCTTCGTTGGTTGGATGCGGAAAAATCTATTTAATGGCCCTATCAATTCCATTGTTACTGTCATTCTTGCGTATATTGTCGTAACTGCAATATGGTATATCGTGGATTGGGCGTTTATTAACGCAGACTGGATTGGCTCAACGCGTGACGACTGTAGCCGAGATGGTGCTTGCTGGGTATTTATCAGCGTGCGCTGGGAGCAGTTCATGTATGGTTTTTATCCAGAGTCCGAACTATGGCGCCCTCGCCTTTTCTATATCACATTAGCCATATTTACCGTTTTACTCGCGTATGAGAAGACACCGAAACGGATGTGGATTTGGCTTTTCTTCGTAAACATCTACCCATTCATCATCGCTGGGCTGTTATACGGGGGTGTCTTTGGACTAGAAGTGGTCGATACACACAAATGGGGTGGATTACTCGTTACGCTCATTATTGCGTTAGTTGGTATCGTAGTTTCACTGCCAATTGGTGTGGTGCTTGCGCTTGGTAGACGTTCAGAGATGCCGATCATTCGCAGCATTTGTACCGTCTACATTGAAGTTTGGCGTGGCGTTCCGCTTATTACGGTTTTGTTCATGGCTTCGGTTATGCTTCCATTGTTTATGTCTGAAGGTTCAGAGACAGATAAACTGATTCGCGCCCTTATCGGTGTGGTTATGTTTGCCTCCGCTTACATGGCAGAAGTGGTACGCGGTGGTCTACAAGCCATTCCGAAAGGTCAATATGAAGCCGCTGATGCGCTTGGGTTAAGTTACTGGAGAAAGACTGGGCTGATTATCTTGCCACAGGCGCTAAAGATTACTATTCCTTCTATCGTGAACACCTTCATCGGTTTGTTTAAAGACACCAGTTTAGTACTCATCATTGGCATGTTTGACGTACTCGGTATAGGACAAGCAGCAAATACCGACCCTGAATGGTTAGGTTTTGCTACAGAAAGTTATGTATTTGTCGCGTTAGTGTTTTGGGTATTTTGTTTTGGCATGTCGCGCTATTCGATATGGCTTGAAAACAAACTTCATACCGGTCACAAACGATAACTCATCAAGATCAAGGACGTATTATGACGCAACAACAAGACTACATGATCCAATTGAAGGACATGAATAAATGGTATGGTGAGTTTCACGTACTAAAAAATATTAACCTCGACGTTAAGCGCGGCGAGAAAATCGTTATCTGTGGCCCATCTGGGTCGGGAAAATCAACGATGATTCGCTGTATTAACCGCCTTGAAGAGCACCAAGCAGGCAGCATTTACGTCTCTGGTACGGAATTAACTGAAGACTTAAAGAACATTGAAGCAGTACGCCGAGAAGTGGGCATGTGCTTTCAACACTTTAATCTCTTCCCTCATTTAACCGTACTGGAAAACTGTACGCTCGCGCCTATCTGGGTGAAGAAGATGCCAAAAGATGAGGCAGAAGCAGTTGCGATGAAATATCTGGAACGTGTTAAAATTCCAGACCAAGCGGAGAAGTATCCCGGTCAGTTGTCTGGTGGCCAGCAACAACGTGTGGCGATTGCTCGCTCTTTGTGTATGAACCCTAAAGTCATGCTTTTTGATGAGCCAACATCTGCACTCGACCCGGAAATGGTTCGCGAAGTACTGGATGTAATGGTCGAACTCGCCGAGGAAGGCATGACTATGCTATGTGTGACACATGAAATGGGCTTTGCTAAAGAGGTTGCCGATCGCGTGATATTCATGGACGCAGGAGAGATCATCGAAGAAAACAACCCGGTCGACTTCTTTGAGAATCCTCAATCGGATAGGACCCAAAACTTCCTAGCGCAAATCTTACACCACTAAGATTTAGCCGAATCGACATAAAAAAGCACTGGTTTCTATGAAGCCAGTGCTTTTTGTTACTAAATTCAAAAATCTGTGTAAGAATCAACATAGCTATGCTAGGCAGTAATATTGTGTTACAAGTTGCCAAATACATAACATCTTATTTCTATTATTATTTTATCTAAGTTACGTATGGTTAGGGCTTGATTTTTTGAACTTTCAAACCCATAAATGTACTTAAAAGAAAGTCTCTTATCGAGGAAGATTATGAACAGTCCAATGTTTACCCGCACTTCAACTCAAGAAAGTGCTCTACAAACGAACAAAGTATTGCGTAATACTTACGCTCTACTTTCAATGACACTTTTATGGTCGGCAGTCGTTGCTGGCGTTGCAATGGCATTTAACCTTCCACATCCAGGTATCATCCTAATGCTGGTTGGTTTCTACGGCCTATTATTCTTAACAGAAAAAAACCGTAACAACAGTCTTGGCCTTGTGTTTACGTTCCTATTTACTGGCTTCTTAGGTTACACCGTTGGCCCTATTCTAAACATGTACATCGGTGCAGGCATGGGCGATATCGTATTAACCGCACTCGGTGGTACGGCACTATCTTTCATGGCAGCATCGGCATACGCACTAACAACGAAACGTGACCTATCGATGATGGGTGGCTTAATGCTATCACTATTTGTTGTGCTGGTTGTGGGCATGATTGCAAGCTTCTTTATTCAATCAACCCTCTTACACTTGGCGTTGAGCAGCTTGTTTATCATTTTCTCTACTATGGCGATCCTGATGACAACACAAAGCATTATTCGTGGCGGTGAAACAAACTACATCTCTGCGACAGTAACTTTGTATGTATCAATCTACAACATCTTCATCAGCCTACTAAGCATTCTAGGTATTATGAACGACGATTAATCGTTTCTCGTTAAGTAGAATAAAAAAGCCCGAAGGTAATTCCTTCGGGCTTTTTCTTTGTGTGCAATTCAGTGTATTACGCCTGATCTACAGACAACTCGATAACTTCGTCAGCTTCTGGATTTTCTCTAAAGCGTCTCACTTTGATCGTTTCCTCTCCTAACATGATTTGCTTGGCGATTCGGTGCATACCGTCAAAAACACGATAGTCACTGGTTAAGATTACCGGATACGACAAATCAGCATTGTTGATTCGTTGGCAATGTTTTGCAATTTCACGGCAGGTTGGCCGTGGCCCTTCATGACTAAACCAAGTCACTTCATTTGGGCCTTTTATATCATCAATCGCAATTTCTTCTACAGGTAAGGATTCTGCAAGTTGCCAAATTCGTTCGATGGACCAAGTGGATTTTACATTGTCATTAATCTCAATGTAACGTTGTTTCGACATGACTAACTCCTTGTCATCATTGTTGTTTCTAACCTGAATACAGGCTTTTCATCAATCAAAGAGAATATCGGTCTATGAAAACAAACACAACGTTGTCAGCTATTCATTCACCCATAAAATCCCATAATCAGACAAGTAGCCAAGAAAAAACCAAAACAAAAATGAATAAGCCTGGGTATCCATGCAATTTCGTTGGTACTCACCCCGAAAAATTTCTAACAAACTGAATAGTTTCCTATTTATTTGAATAAAAGAGCATTTATATCAAAGCACCTGGCTTAGTCAAAAAGCACTCACCATTTTGTACGCTTTTGCTTCGCTCGATACGACTTCGAGATTCTTTTGTTGAGAACATTCTCGGCTGTCGCTAATCTATAAACATCCATGTTTACTTAACGGATAAAACGTTATGTTCGTTTACAACGGCAAAGAAATTGAAACGGATGCTCAAGGCTACTTATTGGATCATACTCAATGGGAAGAAGGTATGATTGAGCTTTTAGCAAAAGAAGAAGACATCGAGCTTACGGATGCTCATTTGGAAGTTGTGCATTTTGTGCGAGACTTTTATGAAGAGTTTAATACCTCCCCTGCAGTGCGTATGCTTGTGAAAGCGATGGAAAAAGCGCACGGCCCGGAAAAAGGTAACAGTAAGTATCTATTCAAGCTGTTTAAAAAGGGACCAGCCAAACAAGCAACCAAATTAGCCGGCCTACCAAAGCCAGCTAAATGCTTGTAGATTCATAAAATTTTAAAACCGCGTAACGGCTTATACGACGCAGGCTCCTGCATCACTTGCTCTACTGTTGCCGTTCGCGGTCCTTCTTGTAACCATTCCGAAAACGCAACTATTTGCGCGTCTGTTCCACACGCCATCACTTCAACATCACCATTGTTTAGGTTCTTCGCATAACCTGTTAACCCTAGCTTCAATCCTTGATGGGAAGTATGGTAACGAAAGCCGACGCCTTGAACGTGACCTTTTACTATAAATCTCTCACACTTTACGTTCATCTTTGTACCGCTTCTTTTTACTGAGTGATATATTCTTTTCGTCTATTCACCCCACTAAGGATAGTGGGTTTTTGCACGGTTATTATAATTATGAAAGAAATTCCATTCCGCTGGATTGATAAGTATCTCATTCACTTAAAGATTCAAGAAAAGTTCTATTTGCTCTTCGTTCTCCCTCTTCTTGCTTTAGTCATTCTCACTCTCGTCCTTAATAGCGCGGCTAATACACTGATCTCAAGTATGTACCAAGAAGAGCTCATGCTTATGAAAGGTCTGATAGAGGCAGGCAACCTTTCTCAATCTCAAGTAGCAAGCCTCATCGCTGGTTCAGAAACCGTTTCTATTGGCTCTGGTTCGCAATCCGTGTCTGTTTTAAATGGTACGTACAGTTTGGTTGCGAACCATGAACTTTCTTTATGGGCTGCCCTATCAACGACTCAAGTAAGCATTATCTGTGTGAGCTTGTTTATTCTCGCTCTTGGCGTTTACTACATCATGACGTTTATTGGCGGCGCGATGTTCACGATGAACAAAGCATTAAACACCCTTGCGGGTGGCGACTTAACTGCGAGAATGAACTTCTTCCCTGTTCGCGACGAGTTTAGTGAAATTGCTATTACGATAGACAAAGTTGCAGAACGAGAGCAACAAATGGTGCTGTCGATTCAAGAGTCTGTGGCGTTAATGCAACAAATTAGCTCAGACCTGAATCAATCGATTCATCACAGTTCAGATATTTCAGCGACTCAGCAGGAACACCTCAACTCTCTTGCGAGTGCAACGGAACAAATGGCATCAACGATTCGAGAAGTCGCGACACTAGCTCACGATTCAAGCACGCAAACCGATGATGCGCGAAACGTGGCTCAGTCTGGACAAGTGAAAGTTGAGAATACGCTTCACTCGATTTCGAACCTTTCTAATGAGATTCAATCTGCGTCTCAAGCCGTTGCCGAGTTAGATGCCAATGCAGCACAAATTGATGAAGTAGTGACAACAATCAATGGGATCTCCGAGCAAACCAACCTACTTGCTCTGAACGCGGCTATTGAAGCTGCACGTGCTGGAGAACAAGGTCGTGGATTTGCGGTCGTTGCGGATGAGGTTCGCGCTCTTGCGGGACGCACTCAGCAAGCGACAGTTGAAATCCAAACGATGATTGAATCATTACAGCGTAACAGCCAGTCGCTTACTAAGCTGATGGAAGTGACAGTTAATAATGCAAATGAGGGACAAAACCTCATGACGGAAGTGAATCACGAAATCGGCTCTTTGGCAGATAAAAATCAAACTATCTCCGACAGTAGCATTCAAATTGCAACAGCAGCTGAAGAACAAGGTGTAGTCGCGGACAATATCGCCTCAAGCGTTGAAGAAATTCGAGTTCAAGCAGATAACGTGTGCAATATGATAAGCACGACTTCACAAAACGTGGATCAACTGCGTAAGCAAAGCGACACCATGGAAGCACTACTTACTGGACTTAAAGCATAGCAACGGAATCTGTTACAGCAAATTCAAATAAAAGGGTCACTTTAGTGACCTTTTTTGTATTTAAAAGTCACTACAATGTACTGGATTGCCGAGGGATATTGCTTTTACCATTCACATCCCGGACAATACGCCCCTTTCAAAATTCAACAAGAGCTAATGAAATGACAGCTGCTATCTATTTGGTTAAAGGTCGTGAGAAATCGGTCAAGCGCAAGCACCCTTGGATCTTCTCTCGAGGCATCAACAAAGTTGAGGGCGAACCTGCTCTTGGCGAAACGGTTGATGTATTCACTCACGACGGTAAATGGCTAGCTAAGGCGGCATATTCGCCAGCTTCACAAATTCGTGCTCGTATTTGGAGTTTTGATAAAGAAGAAATCGACACCGCGTTTTTCGTTAAACGACTTAAAGACGCACAACTTCTTCGTGAAGACATTATCGAACGTGATGGCCTTACGGGTTATCGCCTTATCGCAGCAGAGTCTGACGGCTTACCAGGCGTTACGATCGACCGTTACCAAAATTTCTTTGTGTGCCAACTTCTCAGTGCTGGCGCAGAACACAATAAGCAGGCTATTGTTGACGCTCTGGTTGAGAGCTTCCCTGATTGTAATGTGTACGAGCGCTCTGACGTGGCCGTTCGTAAAAAAGAAGGTTTAAAAGAGATCACAGGCGTTTTGCACGGCGAAGAGCCACCTAAATCGGTCGTCATCGAAGAAAATGGCGTAAAGATTAGTGTAGATATCGTTGGCGGACACAAAACAGGTTTCTACCTAGATCAACGTGATAGTCGCCAGCAAGCGATGAAATATATGAAAGGCAAAGAAGTTCTTAACTGCTTCTCTTACACAGGTGGCTTCGGACTTTACGCTCTAAAAGGTGATGCAAAGCGTGTGATTAACGCTGACGTGTCACAACCTGCTTTAGATACCGCAAAATTCAACGCAGAACTAAACGAGTTTGATATTTCGAAGAAGCGTGCCGTGTTCCTAAATGCAGACGTGTTTAAGCTGCTTCGTGAGTATCGTGATCAAGGAACTCAGTTCGATGTTGTGATCATGGACCCACCGAAGTTCGCAGAGAGCAAAGCACAACTAAACGGCGCATGTCGTGGTTACAAAGACATCAACATGCTAGCAATGCAAATTCTAAAACCGGGCGGCACGCTACTGACCTACTCTTGCTCTGGCTTGATGGATCAAGTTCTGTTCCAGAAAATCATCGCTGATGCAGCCGTAGACGCTAACCGCCAAGTAAAGTTTGTGGAGCGTTTTGAACAAGCCGCTGACCACCCAACCGATACCGCATATCCAGAAGGTTTCTACTTAAAAGGTTTTGCATGTAAAGTGCTTTAATTATTGCCTGAACTTACTGCATTACTAAATGAAAAACGGAGCTTTCGCTCCGTTTTTCATTTTGAATCATTTACTCTCGTAATTGTTCAAGATTAGAAATCAAACTATTGGCAATATCAGAAGCAGAAGCTCCGTCAAAATTAACCTCCAACTGTTGTCCATCTTTATTGATGGTCAGAGTTGAGTTACCTCCACTTTCAGTCACCGCCACCGTGATATCATCCACGCTTCCGTGATAATCGCCAGAGCCGAGATCATCAAGTAATGTGGAAATATCAGTACCACTCATATCATCAAATACATCGGTAAAATCGAGCTGATCCCCGTCACTGAAATCCGTCACGGTGTCAGTTGCGGATTGCATCTCTGTCCACTTGAAGATGTCATCACCTCCACCACCAGTCAAAATATCATTACCTAGGCCACCAATTAGAATATCATTACCATCGGTGCCTACAAGAACATCATCTTGGTCTGTTCCCATGATGATATTAGGCTCTTGCTGTAACGAAGCAGTCTGTGTACCGAAAGCGGTCACTGTTTCAAAAGAGACATTGTTAAAATCAATATCAACGGTTGCAGTGGTATCGCTTTCTAAACCATCTGAGTCAATCGCTTTGTAATCAAACGAGTCGTTTACATTATTAAAACTTGTAATCTGAGTACCAACTAGAGTAAAGCTGGCTTTATCACTTGAACTGTCTGTTTCAGGGAACAAGCGAATCTCATCAAAACTGCCATTACTTAGCGATACGTCAGCGTAACCTTCTTGATTACCAGTAAATACGATGTCACTGGTGTGTATGGTTTGTATATCAACAAGAGTATCGCCCATATAAAAGTATGCTTGAATCCAAGCGCCGCCACTGTTAAACCTATCATTCAAGCTTGCTAGGTTTAACCTTGCTTCTTTAGCTTCAAGCCCTTCATCTAATTCAATGGCAATGAACTCACTCGTACTAATTTCATCCCCTTGGCCAGTTTCGCCCGGTGACACTACAACTAAACCTACCTGCTGAGCGGCAAAGTCAACCTTGATTTGAGCATTATTGACAAAGTCACCATTACCATCAATGGTTCCTCCAAAGAAACTTAAACCGTTAACATCGACTGAATCGGCAATGAAGTCTTTAGAAAATTCATCGAGTAAATCTTGGGAATCAAAGCTTTGCTCATCAAAGAAATCTTCCGTTAGTGCATATCTGACTTCCGTAGTTTCTGGAATCACATCACCAATGTCCAATATGACTTCATTGTTCTGATCATCCAAGTAATAGAGATAGCCATAGTCTGGAAGCGTCGTGACACAGATACTCGTTTCTTTATCATCTTGAAGATCAAAGTCATCTTCAAAGTCTTGCGCATGTGGTGCAAAGTCAATTAAAGCGTCTCCTCCCACACTAAGGTCAACCGAAATGCCAAAGTCTTCTACTGTCGGAGGTGTATTGTCATCATCAATAATCGTACCAAGGCCTGACGCTGCAGGTGATTGCCCTTGAATCGAACCAGTTAAAACAAAGTTTTCTGAAGATTCATAAATCTGGTCTTCAACAGTGTTTACCGTAACACTAAAGTTAGTATCACTCGCAGGTACGGAGACATCAAACGTTCCATCAGGGTTTACCGCAATAACTTCCGTCGTGTTATCAGCATAAGTAATGGTCACACTCGTAGCGTTAAAATCATCTCCAGCGACAGCGGTTCCGTCTAAGAGAGACATACTAACCATAATCGCAACCGCACTTGCATTACTCAGTGTAACGTTAAATTTCGCATCGTTACCTTCCACCACTTGAATATCCGTAATTTCAGTGACAGTTGGTATGTCTGCATTATCGTTAATCGTTACGGTACCGACAGCAGCAGTTGTTTGCACAGTAGTGGCACCGGATAATGTAAAGTTCTCATCACCCTCATAAATATCATCGTTTAACGTCACCATAGTAACGCTAAATGTTGTGTCTAACGCTGGTACAATGACATCAAACGTACCATCTGGGTTCACAGAAATAACGTCGGTACTACTATCAGCGTAGGTAACGGTTACTGTCGTATTTGTATAATCCGAACCTCCTTCAGCTGTCCCATTTGCTAATGTCATATTAACAACGGTGTTTGTGGTACTTGCATTGCTTAAAGTGACTTCAAGCGTTGCCAGCTCACCTTCACTAACTATGGCATCCGTAATCGCTGCTACAGTCGGGCGGTCATCATCAGGATCTGGTCCTGGGCCACTACCATCATCAACAATAGTACCGGTACCAATCACAGAACCAACTTGGTTATCAGTGTTACCTGATAACGTAAAGGTTTCAGGTCCTTCGAATAAGTCATCATCTCTTGTACTTACAGAAACACTATAAGTCGTATCATTTGCGGGCACATCGACAATAAAGCTGCCATCTGGATTCACCGTAACGACTTCTATGCCGCCACTCTCATAAGTAATTGTTACTGAAGTATCGGTGTAATCCACACCGCCTTCTGCTGATCCGTCAGTCAGCATCATATTGACAGTGGTGTTGGTGGTGCTTTCATTACTCAACGTTACATCTAGTGTTGCAATATCACCTTCGTTTACCGTTGTAGAGGTAATCGCTGCAACTGTTGGGCGATCGTCATCTGGATCAGGTCCTGGCCCCGAACCATCATCAAGAAGAGTCCCTATACCCATTGCAGATGTAATTTGAGTGGCAGTTTTACCCGAGAGTGTTAAAGTCTCTGCGCCTTCGAATAGGTCATCATCAATAGTATTGACTGTGACGCTGAATGAGACGTCGTTCGCGGGAACTGAAACATCAAATGTTCCGTTTGCGTTGACAGTAATGACATCTGTTGAGTTATCCGCATAGGTAACTGTAACCGATGCATTGATGTAGTCTATGCCCCCCTCTGCGCTACCATCAGCGAGCACCATATTGACCAAACTTTCACTATCACTAGGGTTACTTAAAGTAACATCAAAAATGATAGGTTCACCTTCATTAACCACTTCACTAGAAATAGAGGCAACGCTGACTGTATCGTTATCAAGAATCGTTACCGTGCCTGTAACCGGAGTTGTTTGTATCTCGGTCTGTCCAATTAATGTGAAATTTTCATCGCTTTCGAACAGCTCATCGTCGGTGGTACTTATCACAACGTCAAAGGTCATATCACCAGCTGGTACAGACACATTAAATGTACCATCAGGGTTCACAGGGATAACGTCTGATGAACTATCTGCATAGGTAACTGTAATAGACGATTTGGTGTAATCTACTCCTCCCTCAGCTGTGCCATCATTAAGTGTCAGATTAACGAGAGTATCCGTAGTGCTTAGGTTACTCAAAGTGACAACCAACGTAGCAGACTCACCTTCGTTTACGGTTGTATCACTAATTGCCGCAACAACCGGACGGTCATCATCCGGATCGGGACCTGGACCACTACCGTCATCCACTATCGTCGCCGTCCCCGTATCACTGCCTTGTACTGCGCCAATGCCAGTCACGGTCACACTGAAGTCTTCAGGGCCTTCATAAACGGTGTCATCAATGGAAGCGATACGCACATCAAATTCGGTTTGCTCGGCTGGCACGGTCACCACGCCATCATTTGGTACTGCAACCCAACCGCTTCCGGTGTTGTATTCTAAGGTACCTAAGTCACCGGCTTCGGTATCGCCGAGATTAAGACCCAACTCCACTTGCGTTTCCGCTTCAGACGCGTTCGATAAGGTGACTGTGAAGTTCGCCGTATCACCTTCATTAATAATGCCAGCATCGGTAATAGTCACGCTCGGACGGTCATCATCCGGATCGGGTCCAGGGCCGCTGCCATCATCCACTATCGTCGCCGTACCCGTATCGCTGCCTTGCACCGCGCCAATGCCAGTTACTGTCACACTGAAATCTTCAGGACCTTCATAAACGGCATCATCAATAGAAGCAATGCGTACATCAAACTCGGTTTGCCCTGCTGGCACGGTCACCACGCCATCGTTTGGCACTGCAACCCAACCACTTCCCGTGCTGTATTCTAAGGTGCCCAAATCTCCAACTTC